>JAXDKI010000469.1:0-11230 GCA_034667245.1 Thermomicrobiales bacterium
GTCCGCTCTCGGCCTGGAAGAGCACCCGTGAGCCGGGATCGAGGCGGAACTGCGGGAACCGCTCCATCGCCTCGTTTGCCGTCATGTCGTCGAAGGGGATCCCCCGCGCCGACATCGCCTCAGCGTACTGGTCGAGCACCTCCCCCGCACCGTCCGGCGCGAGATCGACACCGCCGCACTTGGTAACGATCTGGACGCCCGACTCCGCCTCGACCTCTTCCCAAACCCGGTACGTCTCCGGCGTCAACGCCGTGTATTCCGGCGCGTGGTACGACAGGCGGATGATCCGCGAGTGGTCTTGCGACGCCCCGTGATCGTGTCCGAGCGCGAACTGCTCCAACCCGAGCACCTCGGCGCCGGCCTCACGCGCCAGCCAGTAGAGCGCCCCGCTCCCGATCCCGCCAATCCCGACCACCGCAAACTCGAAGGTTCGTTTCATCAGCACCCCCGTCAGACGGAAAGACGGAGAGACGGAAAGGCGGACAGAACGATCGGTACTCTCTCCGTCTGTCCGCCTCTCCGTCTGCTAGCCTACGCCTTGCTCCACTCGTTCGCGTTCCAGAGGTTCGTGTCGCTGAGGGGGTGGATCACGTAGCCCTGGATGTTGCTGCGGCGACCGAAGAGGTTCGTGTTGTTGAACATCGGCGCCCACGGCAACTCCTCGGCCAGCAACGCCTGGAGCTGCTTGTAGATGTCGGCGCGTTTCGCCTGGTCGAGCTCGGCCGCGCCTTGCTCCATCAACTTGTCGGCCTCGGCGTTCTTGAACTGCACGTAGTTGGCGCCGGTGCCTGCCTCTCGTGGGATGAACTTCGAGTGGAGGCGCGACGTGCAATCCGGATCGCTGGAGATCGCGTCGTTCCAGGCAACCATCAGCGTGTCGAATTCCGAGTTGGTGGTGTAGTTGCCCCAGACCACCGCCGCCGGCATGTTCTTGATCTCCATCTCGACGCCGATCTTCTTCCAGTCTTGCTGGATGATCTGCTGGGCCGCCTCGCGTGCCACATTGCCGGCGGTTGTCGAGTTGGTGAAGGCAAGCTTGACGCCGTCCTTCTCGCGGATGCCGTCGCTCCCCTTGACCCAGCCGGACTCGTCGAGCAGCGCGTTCGCCTTATCGAGATCGAACGGATAGGCCGTGACCTCGCCGTTGTACGCCCAGTGAGCGGGCGAGAGATACGTGAGGGTTTTCGGCTGCGTGCCGTAATAGATCGTGTCGATGATCGTATCGACATCGATCCCGTGGTAGAGCGCCTGCTTGACGCGCTTGTCCTGGAACCAAGGCTTGCCGTTGTTGAAATAGATGAACTCGACGTAGCTGCTCGGGTAGGTGAACTCGACGTAGTCGCCGTGATCGCCTTCTTCGAACTGATCAGGCGGGATGCCCTGGTAGTCGATGACGTCGACTTCGCCCGTCTTCAACCGTCCAAAGAGCGTCGGCGTCTCCGGGATGACTTGGAGCACGATGCGATCGACCTTCGCCACCGTGCCGTGGTAGTCAGGGTTGCGCTCGACCGTCAGATGGTCGCCGCCGACGTGCTCCACGAACTTGAACGGGCCGGTGCCAACCGGCGCCGAGGTGTTGAACGGGGCGGTCAACAGATCCTGGCCCTCGAGGATGTGCTTGGGGATCACCGCCGTCGTCCCCTGCGTCCAGACGAGCTGGAACGGAGCGTACGGCTCTTTGAGCTTGATCACCACCGTATATTCGTCGGACGTCTCCAGCGAGGCGACGCGGTCGTGGCCGAGGCGCGAGCGAACGCCGTTCGCCGTCATCACGGTGTCGAAGGTGAACTTAACGTCCGCCGAGGTGAACGGCTGGCCGTCGTGCCACTTGGCGTTCTGGACCAGCTTGAAGGTCCAGGTCAAGCCGTCGGCACTGATCCCGCCGTTCTCAACCGTCGGCACCTCGGCGGCGAGATTGGGCGACAACGTCCCGTCCGGCAGCAGCTTCATCAGGCTGTCGAACATCAGGACCTCAGGTGCGGTCTCCGGGCCATTGTTCGCGTAGAGGAGCGGGTTGTAGTTCACCGCCTCCTGAGACGTCCCGACGAGGATCGTCCCGCCCTCCTGGCCCCGGGTAACTGTTCGCCGCGAACTGCTTGCCGGCGCCGCCGTAGCCGCGGACGTCAATGTGCCAAGCGCAGTGACGCCGACCCCGAGTGCTGCTCCGCGCTTGATCAACTCCCGCCGGTTGAGACCACCCCGCGCCGCCGCTTCGAGCAGATCCTTCACACGATCGTCGTGCTTCACCTCGTCTCCCTTCCGGTTGCAATGCGGCCTGACGCCGAGCGCGTCCTGCCGTGCCGATGTGCGAACTGGGTACGCGTCAATGGTATGCGAGAGCGTTGGGTTTTGCATGGAGCGTCGCCGCCCTCTCGTCCGGCACATAAGCACGTCACTTGCACTACACTGCTCGTAAGCGGATCGACGATCGACGACTTGGCGCAATTGGCCTGAGACCGGGCCCGATTCTTCCGATACCTGCAGTGTCGTGCGACAGAGAAGGGAGCAAAGGATGACGTCCACACCCAACCCATCGAGCCCGGAACAGCGATCTATCACACGCCGTGCTGCCCTCCGCGGTCTCGCCAGCTTTGCAATTGCCGCGGCGACCCTCTCATTCGCCGGTGAGACCGATGCCCGCGAGCGGAAGGTCCGCAAAGCTTCCAAGGGATCGTCCGGACAAGGTACGTCGGGTACGGGAACCTCGTCGTCTGGATCGTCGTCAAACGGCAGCAGCTCGAACGGGCAGTCGTCGCCGGGTGGGGCAGGCACTTCCTCCTCCGGGACGGTCGTTAAGGGCAAAACCGTTCCCGGAACGACCACACAAGGGACGGCGAAACAGGGAAGCAGCAGCCCTGGAGGCTCCGGCAGTCCCGGGGGGGCCTCGCAGGGAACGTCGGCCCCTGGTCAAAGCTCGGGGTCGGGCGGGACGATCGTCAACTCCAAACCGGGCCAGACGATCCCCGGTACGACGTCACCAGGAGAGTACGACCCGCCGGTGACGATCCCCGGTCAATCCGAACCAGGCGAGCCGGGACAGCCGTAGATCGACACGCTATCCAGATGCCTTGGACGCCGTGGGGACCTTTGTTTTCACGGCGTCTCCGTATCCTCCCGCTACCTCTCGCGAATGGCTTGATGCGGTACGACTTGTGAATCGAGGCAAGTGTTTACCGCGGTTGCGAGGTGGCCGTCTGCTTCGAGGGGACTGAATCGCCACTTCAGCGGATCCGTTGCCGCGGGTCGAGGGCGTCCCGCAACCCGTCGCCGACGAAGTTGAAGGCGAGGACCGAGAGGGTGATTGCCACCCCCGGGAGGATCGCGAGGTGGGGCGCCCGGGTGAAGAAGTCCTGCGCGTTGTTGAGCATGATCCCCCAACTTGCCCGCGGCGGCTGGATACCGTAGCCGAGGAAGCTAATGTAGCTCTCGGCCAGGATCGCGTTCGCCACATTCAACGTCGCGGCAACGATGATCGGCGCCATCCCATTGGGCAGGAGCTCGCGGAACATGATCCGCGCGTCCGAGGCACCAAGCGCCCGCGAGGCGGTGACGAAGTCGAACTCTTTCAACGAGAGGAACTGGCCGCGGACAATCCGCGCGACTTCCATCCAGGCGGTTGCGCCCACGATCAACGTGATCGAGACGACGGTCGGCGTCACGAACGCGGCGAGGACGAGGAGCAGGTAGACCGTCGGGAAGCAGAGAAAGACGTCGGTGAGGCGCATCAGGAAGGCGTCGACCTTCCCACCGTAGAACGCGGCGAGGACGCCGATCAACGACCCGACCACGATCGTGACGACCATCGCCGCGAACCCGACGACGAGCGAGACGCGACCGGCAAAGAGGAGGCGGGTCAACACGTCGCGTCCCAGGTCGTCGGTGCCCAGCAGGTGCCCCGTGGTCAAGGGCGGCTCGAAGCGGGCCCGCGGATTGATGTCGGAGACTGGATCGTATGGCGCAATCACTGGCGCCAGTGCCGAGATCAGGAAGAAGACGAGTATGACGATCGCCCCGGCCAGCGCCAACCGGTGCCGGACAAACCGGCGGCCGACCTGGCGCAGCAATCCCTCGCGAACTTCGCGCCGGCGAATCGGCGTCGCCAGACTCTCGTACGTCGCTTCTGCCATCGTCCCACCTTCTCCGACCGTGTCGATCGTCAGCGGACCCGGATTCGGGGATCGACAAAGCTGAGGGCGATGTCGGCGATCAGGTTGCCTACCACGACGAGGATCGCCGTCACCATCAACAGCGCCATCAGCACGGGAAAATCGCGATAGGTCAGCGCGTCGAGAAAGAGCCGGCCCATCCCCGCCCATGCAAACACACTCTCCGTCACCAACGCCCCGCCGAAAACGGCCGGGAGCTGGACTCCAGCGAGGGCGATGATCGGCAGGACGGCGTTGCGGAGGATGTGGCCGCGCATCACTTCGCGGCCGGCGAGCCCTTTCGCGTAGGCGGTCCGCACATAGTCCTGATGGATCACGTCGAGGAGGCTGGAGCGGAAATAGCGGCTCCACTGGGCCGTCAGCACGAAGGCAAGGACGAGCGCCGGCGCGACGAGGTGATGGAGTCGGTCACCGAGCGACCCGCCCCCCTCACTCAGCGACCGATAGCCACCGGACGGGATCCAGCCGAGACGCTCGGCGAAGAGGTAGATCACCATCAAACCGAACCAGAAGGTCGGGATCGAGAGCGCGACGAGCGCGCCTGTCGAGGCGAAGTAGTCGAAGACCGAATATTGCCGCGTCGCTCCGATCGTCCCGATCAAAAATCCGAGGACGATCGCGAGCGCATACGCCGTGGCCATCAATTGGACCGTCGCCGGCACGCGCTCCCAGATCAGGTGACTCACCGGGGCCCCGCCGCGGAACGAGTGCCCCCAGTCGCCGGTGAACATGTTGCCGACCCAGGTCAGGTACTGCTGCCAGAGGGGTCGATTCAGCCCCCAGGCCTCCTTGATCCGCTCGATGTCCTGCGAACTGACGTTGGGATTGAGCGTGTACAGCGCCGCAAATCCGCCCGGCGCCAGTTGCATCATCCCGAAGCCAAGAATCGACACCCCGACCAGCAGTGGGATCACCTGCAGGAGCCGGCGGACCAGATAGGCCGAGTTCATGACCGACGGTCTCCTCTCCCCGCGGCGAGCGCCCTGGTTCGCTGCCGATCCCGGCCAACCAGTTCTCGCCTGGGACCCAGCGTGTGACCTCGTTGAGCCATCTTCTCATCCTCGAGCACGACGTCGGCGCTTCTTGATCCGGGCTTGTTCGCATCAATCGTCCCACGCCGCCTGCGACGCCGCAATGCGGCATGTGACCACGAGATGGGCAATCGTCAGACGAGTTGGCTGATCCCGAAGGCGACGCAGAGGAGGAGGACAATTGTGGCGAGGATGACCAGGATCACGAGGCAGGAGCGCGCGGCCGAGGCGATGTCGGCGGGGCTGCTGGGTGCCGCCGATTGCTCGTCCGCGGCGTCGGTGCCTTTAATCGGGTCGGTCACGGACGGCGCGATGTCCCGACGGCACGGTCCGCTGCCGTACCCGGTGCCGAGTCCTCCCGGGAGATGCGCCAGACGTGGAGTATGCGCGTCACGGCGGTGAGATGGGTGAGCACCGCGAGTGCCCAAAGTGCCCAGAGGGGACGGTCGATCAGCAGGCAGATGGCGAGCAAGATGACCCGCTCAGGTCGCGCGACGAGCCCGACTGAGGCCCTCCACCCCAATCCTTCGGCGCGGGCGCGGGCGTAGCTGATCATCAGCGAGCCGACCGTCGCGATGAACACCAGAATGCCGCCGGTCTTGGCGTCGTCGGTGCCGAGAAGGAAGATCAGGACGCCGAGGAAGACGACCGATTCCGAGTAGCGGTCAAGCGTTGAATCCAGGAACCCACCGAACTTCGACGTCGTCCCGGTCGCCCGGGCAACCGCCCCGTCCAGCATGTCGAAGGCGCTGGCGAGCAGCAAGAGCGCTCCGCCCCACCGTGGATGACCAGTGGCGATGACGGCGGCGACCGCGGCGTTCAGGACGAGCCCGATCACCGTCAACATGTTGGCGGACAGTCCGAGTCGGGCGACCGCCGCGCCGAGGAAGAGGACGTGCCCTCGGATCCATGTGCCGATCCGCTCGGAGATCACCTCGTCACCCTGCCGCTCCGTCCCGTGGTCCGGTATTGATCCCCGGTCGGGATCGACTGCGCGTTCATTCGGAACCTCGCCGCCATTTGGCGTGCATCGTTGCCTGTTCGTATACGTCAAGGACGCGTGCCGCGACGTGAGGCCAGGTGTACTTTGTCGCTGTCTGCTGCCCGACCCCGGCGAGCCGAGTGCGGAGGTCGCGGTCGGCCAGGATGCGCACGAGGCCGATCGCCAGTGCCGCCGAATCCTTCGGCTCGACGAGGATCCCCTCGCGCTCGTGCGTCAAGACCGATTGGTAACCCGGTATGTTGGTGGCCACGACCGGCTTGCTCGTCGCCATCGCTTCTAAGAGAACCATGCCGAAGCTCTCGCCCTTGATCGCCGGAGAGCAGAAGACGTCGCAGCTCGCGTAGTAACGCGGCAGGTCGTCGGCGGACGCTTGCCCGACGAAGTCCACGCCTTGAATGTGGTAGCGCTCCATCATCCCGTCGAATTTCGCCGGTTCGCCAGGGCCGACGACGAGCAGACGGGCCGTCGGGAACTGCTGCCGGACAAGCGGTAAAGCGCGCAGCAAATACTTAAACCCCTTGCGGGACTCGTTGAAGCGACCGACGAAGAGGATGCGTGGCGTGCCGTCGTGCGCCCAGGGAAAGGGCACGACTCCATCGTGGTACCGCTCGACGTCGATCCCGTTCGGTATGATGCTGTATGGCCCCTCGAAATACTGTCCCACCAGTTCGCGAGCCGGTTCCGAAACAGCGATCCGGCCGTCCAACCGCCCGAGAATGAGCGAGAAGTAGGGTTTGAAGGCGGTATACCAGGGATTGGACGCACGGGCCGCGTGGAAAGTCGCCACGTTGACCGACTTTGAATTGAGCAGGACCATATGTGGCAGGACCGGTGTCAGTGGTTCATGGAGATGAATGACGTCGAATCGCTCCTCACGCAGGAGGTCCTTGACCGCGTTGTAGAGGGTGACGTCGAAGGTGAGCCGGACGCGGGAACCGTTGCCGGGGATCTCGAAGGTGCGGCCGATGCCGTAGAACCCGTCTTGGATCTCCACCCCACCCTTCGAGGAGCGTGGTGCCAGCACGACGACCTCGTGTCCGAGGCGCTCGAATTCCGTCCGTAGTTGGCTGATGTGCTTCGGAACGCCACCCGGATGCCGGAAATCGTAGGGCGAGACCTGGGCGATCTTCACGCACTATCCTCCGCGCGGACCCTGGTCCGGCGACCATGCTCCGACTCGCGTTGCTGCGTTGCGATCGCTACTCGTTCCACGCCGTGCCCACCCCGCTCCCTGCGGCGATGATAACAGAGCCGGGAGGAGCCGATGGCCGAGAGCGAGACGGAGAGACGGATAGGCGGGCAGACGGAGAGACGGAGAGCTAAGCGTGACGTCGTAGCTACTATCGGCTATCGGCTGCCGGCTAGCTGCTCGGCGTAATGACAGGCGGCGAAGTGGTGCGGCTCGATTTCGCGGAGTGGTGGGACCTGTTCGGCGCAGAGGGGGGTGGCGAACGGGCAGCGGGTGCGGAAGCGATTGCCGGAGGGGGAATTGATCGGTCTGGGGGCACTGGGAGGGATAAGGCGCTTACGGCGGAAGCGGGGATTGGCGATCGGTGCGACGGAGAGGGGTACCCTTGTGTACGGGAGTAGCGGATTGGCATAGAGTTGGGTGGTTGGCGAGGAGCACAAGATGCTCGCGACGGGCTCCTGTGCTACGGTAAGAACTGGCTGCGCCACGTGTTTCTCCATCCGGACCAGCCGAACGGGCGGTACCGGGAACGGAGTCCTGGGCATGCTTGATGCAGTGAGCGAACTCAACCGGAGAAGGCGGAATCGGTGCCGGAGTCCGCTCTGGCGGGGAGGGTACGGGGGTGTGGAACGGCCGATCGGTCTCCGTGATCCTGATGACCTATGCCGAGCGAGACTCGATCGGCGGGGTGATCGAGGGCTTCTTCGCCACGGGCGTTGTCGACGAGGTGCTCGTCGTCAACAACAATGCGCAGTCCGGCACGGCTGAAGTGGTCGCGGCGACACCAGCCCGTCAGGTCTTCGAGGCTCAGCAGGGCTACGGGTTCGCCAGTCGGCGCGGTCTGGCGGAGGCGACCGGGGACCTTCTCGTCCTCTGCGAACCGGATGGCACCTTCCTGCCAAGCGACATCGTCAAGCTACTCGTCTACGCCGACGATTGTGACGTGGTGTTCGGTACTAGGACGACGCGCGAGTTACTCTGGGACGGGGCGAACATGGGTCGTTTCCTCAAATGGGGTAACTGGGCGGTCGCCAAACTCGTCGAGGTGCTTTTCAACACCAGTCACCTCAGTGACGTCGGCTGTACCTACCGCCTGCTCACTCGACCGGCATACGATCGGATCAAGGATCGCTTTACCGTCGGCAGTAGCCACTTCGGACCCGAGCTCATGCTCCTCGCGATCGTCTCGGGTGCGCGGTTCGTCGAGGTGCCAGTCAACTACCTGCCGCGCGTCGGAGCATCATCGGTCACCGGTGATCTGTGGAAGGCGTTCAGACTTGGGCTCCAGATGATCGCCTTCATCCTGCGCTTCCGCCTCAATACCCTCGGTCGCGTGCGCCATGCACCGTTGCGGCCGTCGCCGACCTTCGTCGAGGGAGAGATCCGGTGAACAACGGACGGTCCCCTCAATCGACGGATTTCGACACTGTTGCGGACGTCTACGACGAGAGTCTGCCCGGTCACGTCGTGGAGCACTACCTCAGCAAGCGACTCGCGTTCGTCCTTCGCCACGCGCCCGTGGGACCGGCGCTCGACGTCGGCTGCGGAACGGGGCAGCTCGCCGAGCGGATCGCCGATGCTGGCTACCCGGTCGTCGGTCTCGACCCGTCACCGGGGATGCTTCGCCAACTCCGGCAGCGGCGCCCCGACATCCCGGCGGTCGTCGGCGACGGCGCGGCGTTGCCGTTCCCCGATGGAACCTTCGCGCTGACCTACTGTGTGGCCGTGCTCCACCATGTTGCCGAGCCCGATGCAGTACGGCGAACGCTGGGCGAAATGGCCCGTGTGACGCGCCCCGGCGGCCGCGTCCTCGTCTGGGATCACAATCCGCTCAATCCCTACTGGCCGCTCTTGATGCGGCGGGTACCGCAAGACACCGGTGGCGAGCGCCTCATCCCGACCGATGAAATCGTGAACGGACTCGGTGCCGCGCGCGCGCGACCGGTTGTCGTCCGACAGTTGGGTTTGGTCCCCGACTTCGTACCCCCGAAGCTCCTGCGGGTGGCAGGTGTGGCCGAGCGATTCGCCGAGGCAACTCCGCTGGTGCGCCGGCTCTGCGCGCACAACGTCGTCGTGGCCGTCAAAGATGGCGCGCTCATCCGCTGAAACGTCGCAAGCTCATCCGGTAGGGACCTGCGGCTCCGGCGGTGCGGCCGCGATGCCGGCCACTTTCGCCATGCTCCTCCGCCATCGAGCGATCGTGGCCGTGCTTGCGCTCTACGCCGCGTCGGCGATTGTCGTGCCGACGATGACACCGGTGGCGATCAGCGACGATTGGGTCTACACGCGATCCGTCGAGATCTTGGTCCGACAGCATGAGCTGCGCGTCCTCGATCTGTCTGTCGTCACATTGGTGTTCCAGGTGGTCTGGGGCGGACTTTTCGCAACCGTCTTCGGCATGTCCTTCGGTGCCCTACGAATTTCGACGGTCGTCTTGACCGCGATCGGTGGACTGGCCTTCTACGGGCTGTGCCTCGAACTAGGCGTCGACCGGCTGCGTAGTGCGTTCGGCACTGCCGCCTACCTCTTCAATCCGCTCGCGTTCGTGCTCGGATTCACCTTCATGAGCGACCCGCACTTCGCGGCGCTCCTGGTGATCGCCACCTTCTTCTACGCCCACGGCCTGCGCCCGGGGCGTACCGGCAGCCGTGCGGTCATTGCCGGGTCCGCTGTCTCCGCCGCAGCGTTTCTCGTGCGCCAGCAGGGCGCGCTGATCCCATTTGCTGTGGTCGTGTTTCTGCTGTTCAGTCGTCGTGTCCGCCCCGACCGCGCCGGATTGGTGGCGCTGGCGCGCGCCGTGGCCATCCCGGTCGCCGTGGTCGGCGTCTACTACGGCTGGCTCACATTCGTTAGCGGCGTCCCGAGCATACAAACACAGTTCCTGGAGAATATTGAGCAGGCCGGGGTGGGAGGAAGTTGGGAGCTCCTGCGTCGGATGACCTACATCGAAATGATGTATGTCGGGCTCTTCGTGGTGCCCGTCGTCGCGGCTGCTCTTGGCGGCGGCTGGCGGCCGTTCCGCCCCGGCTCTCGGCATGGCTGGGTGCTCGTTGCGGCCTGGGTGATTCCTCTGGCCATCGGTCTCGTCGCCTTTACAGCCGACGGGCGGCGGATGCCATACATCCCGCAGTTCGTCCATCTCCAGGGGCTCGGCCCGGGCGATCTGCGTGGCGGACGCCCCTGGCCGGTCGACCCCGCCGTCGCCGATTGGCTCACGTACACCTGCGCTGTGGCCTCGATCGCCTTTGCCGCAATGCTGGCCCGCCGGATCGCCACCCTACGGACCGACCATACCGCCGCACTCACCGTAATGATTGGATTCGGCCAGGTGATCGGCATCATGCCGCCGTCGTACCACTTCCGGAATTGGATCATCTCGGTCGACCGCTACCTGCTGCCTCTGCTGCCGTTTGCCCTTGCTCTCGGTCTGTGGGCGCTCCGTGGGGCACGCCTGTCGCTGCCCGTCGGATGGCTCGTCGTGGCGGCCATCGGCCTCGTCTCGGTTGCCGGCACGCGGGACATGCTCGTCTTTCAACAGGCGGTCTGGGACATGGCCCGGACCGCGAATGCGCTCGGGGTGAAGGACACGCGTCTCGATGCGGGGGCCGCTTGGGACGGCTATCACCTGTACGAGTACTCGCGGGCCCACGGAATCCCGACGCAGACGAAAGGCGGCCCCTGGTGGACGGATCTCTTCGGGCCGGCTACCGATTCCAGCTACGTGGTCGCCACGTCGCCCCAGCAAGGTTACGACGTCGTCCTGCGCACGGAATACTCGTCCTGGATCCAGCGAGAATCGGTCTACGTCTACCTGCTCCGTCGGCAAGGCGTGGCCGGGCCG
>JAXDKI010000470.1:0-8915 GCA_034667245.1 Thermomicrobiales bacterium
GAGATCTTCGGCGGTAGGAGCTACTGTGCCGTCAAGGACGAGCACGGCGGCGGCGGCGGCGGTGAGGACGCGGCGGCTGCGCTCGATCCCGAGTCGCTCGACGATGTCGGCGGTTTCGGCGATGCCGGCCGTGTCGAGGAGGGTCGCGGGGATGCCGCGAAGGTCGATCGACTCCGCGATCACGTCGCGGGTCGTGCCGGCGATCGGTGTGACGATGGCCCGCTCGGTCCGCAGCAGCGCGTTGAGAAGACTGCTCTTGCCGACGTTGGGCCGCCCGACGAGGGCGATCTGGACTCCTTCGCGGTAGAGGATGCCGGCGCGAGAGCCCGCGACGACCTCGGCCAGCGCCGTTTCCGCCGCGGCGAGATCGGCATCGACGTCGCTCGCGGGGATCTCGTCCTCCGGGAAGTCGGCCGCCGCGTCGAGGTAGGCGAGGAGTGACACGACAGCATCGCGCGCCGGCCGGATACGACGCGAGAGATCGCCGGCGAGATCGTCGATCGCGAGCCGCAACCCATCGCTGGTCCGGGCGCTGACGACGTTCAGGACGGCTTCTGCTTGCGCCAGGTCGAGGCGGCCGTTGAGGAACGCGCGCAACGTGAACTCGCCCGGCTCGGCATGGCGCGCCCCGGCGGCGAGGACGACCCGCAACGTCTCCTGGAGCGGGACCGGCCCCCCATGGCAGGTCAGCTCGACCGTGTCCTCGCGCGTGTAGGTGTGCGGCGCCGCCATCCAGGCGAGCAGCGCCTCGTCGATCGTCTCGCCAGACGATGGATCGACGATCCTGCCGTAAAGGAGGCGATGGGAGGCCGTTTCCCGTAGGTCAGGCGACGTTCCCCGCTTCCCACGACGAAAGACGCGTCCCGCTATCTCGGCCGCTTCCGCCCCACTGATACGCACCATCCCGACGCCGCCCTCTCCCGGCGGCGTCGCAATCGCGGCGATCGTTGCGCTATCCATGAATTAGGCGGGAAGGCGAGGAGGCCGGGAGGCGAGAGCAGGAGACGATGGCATTCCCGTCTCCTTGCCTTCCCGCCCCGTTCATCGCCGGATCGGTCGCTCTTCCGCCGCGGCCAGAAACGCCTCGACCTCCCGCTGTGTCGGGACACCGGCGGGACCAACACCGCGGAGACTGAGGGCAGCGGCGGCGTTGGCGAAGCGGCCGGCGGTGACTGCTGAGGCGGAACGGTCGGTCGCGCGGGTGAAGAAGGCCGCGGCGAAGACGTCGCCGGCGCCGGTCAGATCGACGGTGTTGACTTTGTATCCCGGCAGATCTGCAACCTCACCTCCGTAGAGGATCCGTGCCCCGTCCTCGCCTTTGGTGATCACGCCGAGCCGGCGCGCTCCGACGGTCTCGACCGTGTCGCGAGCCAGGCTGATTTCCTCGTCACTGACGACCATCGCGTCCAGACGGCTGACAAACTCGCCTGGCGGCCGCAGGGGATGAAGCTTGACCCGGCCACCGGTCGCGCGGGGCCAATCCCGCATCCAGCCCTGGGGGGTGGCTCCGAGGAAACTGGGGGTCAACCCTCCGGTTTGCTTCGGATCGATCTCCTGAGCGATCGGTCCGAGGTGAATCAGCCGCGCGTTGCGCCAGTGCGGCGGCAGACCGCGCAGGTCGATGGGGCCCGCCCACTTCGGAAGGTGCTGCGTCCGGCGACCCGCCAGGTACTCGTTGACAAAGATGGTCGGCGTCTCGGCGTCCTGGACGATGATGTTCAACTCGTCGGCATACGGTTCGAGCGAAGGAATCGCGATCCCATCGATCGTCTTGCCGTAGGCACCGCGGGTCAAGACCCCCACGCGCCAGCCGAGACGCGCGGCGGTCAACGCGGAATAGAGCGCTGTCCCGCCCAAAACGGCCGATCCGTCGGCGAGCAGATCGGCGCAGATGTGGCCGACGACGAGGTACTCCGGTGTCCGCGTCGTCTGCACCCCGGCGAGGGATCGACGCGGGCTGAGCGGTTGCCGCGACGGCACCTTCTTCCCAGGCTTTGAGCTTGGTTGTGGCGACTCTTCGTCAGTCGGCATGATCGGCCCGCCCTACCCGCACCGCATCCATCTGCACGACTCCGAAGCTCCAACCTCGAACCTCAAAGCTCGTCCCTCCACGTCAGGCACGAGGTTGCACCGTGATGCGCCGATTGGCGCCCTCGCCGTTGCTTTCGGTCGTGACGTCGGGATTACCCTTCAGCGTCATGTGGACGATGCGGCGCTCGTTCGGGGGCATCGGTTCGAGCACGATCGGTCGTTTGCTGCGCGCGACCTGGCGCGCCACTCGCTCCGCGAGACCGATCAGCGACTCTTCGCGGCGTGAGCGGTAACCCTCGACGTCGACGATCACCCGCGTCCAGTCGCCGAGTTTGCGATTGGCGAGCAGATTGACCAGGTACTGAATCTGGGCCAGATTCTCGCCGCGCCGGCCGATCAGCATCCCGAGGTCGCGACCGAGAATGTCGACGAAGATCGTCGGCGGATCCTCGGCGTCGAGCGGCATCGTCGATGGGTTATCGACGGCGACGACGTCGGCGTCGATGCCCATGTGCGTCAGCAGTTCGCGGACGATCTCCTTGGCCGCCTGCTCCTCCTCGGCGTCGACGCGGTCGTGGACCGCCGTCCGCTCGCTCGCGGGGAGATCGGCCGGACGGGGTGGGGGTGGTGTGCCGCGTTGCGACGGACGATCGCCGGGAACCCGCCGCGGACCCGGAGCGCGCCTCGCCCCTCCGACACCGGCCGCACTCGGCGTCGGTTGCGAGGCCATCCCCTTCGCGGTGACGCGGACCAGCGCCTCGGCATCTTCATCTGGGCCGGCGTCGGAGAGAACCTCGATGTCGACCGCGTCCTCCCGAAGACCCAGCTGCTCCAGGGCCAGCCTGACCGCTTCCTCGACTGAGTACGCCTGGATCTCGACGCTGGTCATGCGGTTTCGCTCCATACGCTCATCCTTTCGAGGGGGAGGCTGGGAGCCAGGACCTGGGGGACGTACGGTAACGTGTTCAACTCCTGTTCCGACCCCCCAATCCCCAACTTCTAGCCCTTATTCGACTGGAGTGTCTCTCTTGCGGGTGCGGCGCGACTTCCGCGGCACGATCGGCGGTCCACTCCCGCCGTTGCGACTCGCCTGTCCGTTCGCGCCCGCTCGCTTGGCGCCCGTCGCGGCCGAGGACGTGCCATTGCCGGTGGCGGTCCCCTCCCGCCTGGATGCCGCGCGTGCTTCTTTTTTCACCGGGCGTGGCGGCTTCGGTCCTGTTCGCTCAGTCACTTCATCGACCTTGCGTTGCAGATCTGAACCGCTGCCGCTGCCTGTCCGGGCGGCGGCACGTGTGGCCTGCTGCTCCTGGGCTTGCTGCATCTTGGCGTTGAACCAGCCCATGACCCCGCCCTGCTTCGGCGCATCCTCACCGCTCATCACCACCACGTCGTCGAGGTTACGCGGTGGCCGGTAACCGAGGCGGCGGTGCTCCGGCAGCTCCGGTAGGGACGGTACCCAGTCCCGCATGCTGCCCCATCCGGTGATGAACCACTGCTGCACCACGCTGTAGACGCTTTGTGTGACCCAGTAGATCACGGGGCCGGAGGCGAACGACCAGCCGAACAGAATGACCGTGATCGGCATGAAGTTCATCATCTGGTTCATCATCGCCTGCTGCGGGTCGGTGATCTTCCCCTGACCCGCCGGGCGCATCATCTTGGTCTGGATGAATTGGAAGACGGCCGCGGCAATCGGCAGGACGTGCCATGGATCCGCATCGGACAGACTGTTAAGCCAGAGGAAGTTGTTGGCCCAGATATCCGACGCGCCCGAAAACCCCTGGCCGTTCGAGAGGTTGTTGATCGCGCGGTAAACCCCGAAGAAGATCGGGATCTGGATAATCATCGGCAGGCAGCCAGCCATCGGGTTGACCCGGTGCGTCTGGTAGAGCTT
Organism: Thermomicrobiales bacterium; assembly: GCA_034667245.1. Classification (GTDB taxonomy): domain Bacteria; phylum Chloroflexota; class Chloroflexia; order Thermomicrobiales; family UBA6265; genus DATBFX01. Next base: position 3,926 of record JAXDKI010000470.1, read on the forward strand.
CATCGTCTCCTGGGAGAGACGCGCCCGGTCTTTCCCGTATTTCTTCTGAAGCTCCTTGATCTTTGGTTGTAGCTCCTGCATCGCCTTGCTGGAGCGAATCGAGGTGACTGTCAACGGCAGCAAGAGGGTTTTGACGATGACCGTAAAGGCGATCACGGCCAGCCCACCGCTGTTCAATGTGCGGGCGAGGAAATCGAGCGTGCGCTCGAGAAAGTCGACGTAGGCATTCCAACCCGGAGGCGATGGAAAGAGGGGCGTCAGGTCGGTGAGGTGTGGCTGCAACCCGGCGAGGACGCCGAGGAGACCGGTTAGACCACTGAGATCGACAAGATTACCGAGCACGACGGACGGCCTCCTCCCGCGGGAAGCGGGACGGATCAATGAGGCAAGGGGACACGCGTTGAGCCAGCACCCGGTCTTCGAATGAAGGGAGTGTCGCGACGTATGGGCGATTGCAGATACGGTTCAGGGTCGACTCGCTTCCAGGCAGGAGTGCCGACTGCCGCGCCGGGCACGCCCTGCGGCTTTGACAGCACCGGGTCAAGATTCAAGCATACGGGCGGATAGGGAACTCGGTCCAACCCGGAACCCGGGCGCGCCGGATCAGGGAACCGGGTCGTACCCGCCGCGGCAGAACGGATTGCAGCGGCAGATTCGCCAAACCGTCAAACCGCCACCCTTGATGATACCGTACTTGGCGATGGCCTCGTAGCCGTACCTGGAGCACGACGGCTCGAATCGGCAAGACGGTGGCAGCATGGGCGATATGAATTGTTGATAACCGCGGATGAGCCAAAGGACGGGTTGTCGCATCGTGTTCTGCGCCTTCAGCTGTCAGCCATCAGCCGTCGGTTCCTCTCCATTAAGTACGCCGGTCTTCCCATGAATGGTTTGCACGTGGCTTTCGCCAACGTCAGTCCTCGCCGCTGACGGCTGATGGCTGACAGCTGAAGGCTCTACGAGCCGTGCCCGTCTCATGATTCGCTCGAGGCACGCCAGGGCAGTCTCGAATCCGGGGAGCTCTTTCGTCGTGCCGCGGACGATGACAACGACATCGTGCCCCGGTTTCAACGACGGATGCAGCCGGCGGAGCGCCTCGCGGACTAACCGCTTTGCCCGGTTGCGCTCGACCGCGTTGCCGACGCGCTTGCCGGCAACGACGGCGTACCGATTCTGGGAGGGTTCGAGCGTGTTCGGCAGCACGCGCGCAACCAGCGGCCCCTCGGCGTACGCCTTGCCTTGCGCCCGCGCCGCCCGAACCTCCGCCTCGCCTCGCAACCGCAGTCGGCGTTCCAAGATCAGTTGCCAGTTGTCAGTTGCCAGTTGTCAGTCACGATAGCAGCACCCGATTGAGTGCCTTGACCTCGTTCTGACAACTGGCAACTAACAACTGCCTACTTATTCTGGGTAAACTTCTTCTCGTCGGAAACCGTAAGCTTCCAACGGCCCTTGGCCCGGCGGCGGGCCAGGACGGCGCGGCCGGTGCGGGTAGCCATCCGCTTGAGGAAGCCGTGCTCCCGCTTGCGCGGGATCCGCTTCGGCTGATAGGTCCGCTTCGTCATCGTCGATCACTCCCGTTCGTCGGTCTGACCCGATCGGGGGCAGGACGACTGCGCGCTGGCAGCGGAATGCCCCAAAAGAATCACCTTAACACAGAACGACCGTTGCGACGCGCCAGTCGAGCGCCCTCGCAACGGCAGTCCCGAGTATAGAAGCGGCGCCGACAGCGTGTCAAACGCTGCTCCAGGCTCTTTGCGGCCGAGTCCGTGGCATACAATCGGCGTGAGCGTTTGGTGCAGCGATTCTGTTGCGCCTGTCCGCAGAAAGCCAGTTACAGGAAAGGCGCTTCTTCGATGGCTCGCTTCTTCCGGTTCCAGGTCGATCCCGAGGAGTTGACCGACGCCGCCTTCGAGTTCGTGACCGATCCCCGTCCCTCGCGAAACGAGCTTCCGCTGATCCAGGAACTGAACGAGGTCTATCCCGAGATGGTCGACATCCTCGAGTGCATGGTGCTCGACGGCACCGAGGAACGGCGCGATGTCGCCGCGTACGTCCATGCGGTCTTCGTGTCGACGCCGGACTAACGATCGTTACGTCGTTCCGTTCGGGTTCTAATTCGAGGATGCCGGCGTCCTCGTTGGGCGCGGCGTTTTGGCGGCCGACGAGGTCCGCGCTTTGCGGGACGCACGGGTCGGGGCCGGCTCGGCGCTCTGATTGGACGCGCGCAAGACGCGGGGGGTTGGGGTGAACGCGGCAGGCGTCGGAGTGGTCGGCGGCGGTGGGTTCGATTCTTCGTACGTCGAGACTCCGGCAACCGCCTGCGTCGGGGGCGAGTCGCCGGAGAGACTTGCCGCGAGCGCTCCGATCAGCAGGGCGATGACGGCGCATGCGATGGCGAGCGGCCACAGCCACCCTGTCGAGTCCTGCCGCCGCCGTCTCGATCGCTCCGGACGGCCGATTCCCGCCGCCTCCGTCGGCCGAATCGCCGGTACAGGACGCTCGGCGAGCTGCGGTGTCGCCAGGAGTGGCGCACTCACCGTCGGCTGACCGAACACGTGATCGATGTCGGTATTCGCCCCCTCCATCGAAAGGGCGTTCGCCATCGTCTGTGCGTCGCTAAACCGATGCGCGGGGTTTTTGGCGAGCGCGCGTGCGACGACCGCATCGAGCACAGGTGGGACGCCGGTCGCGACGAACTGGCTTGGGATCGGCGGTGGCGCCTGGAGTTGCGCGAATCGCACCAGGACCGGGTTGGTGCCCGGAAACGGAGGCTGCGCGGTCAGCGCCTCGAAGAGAATGGCACCAACCGCGTAGAGGTCGGTCGCCTCGCAGACATCGCCGCCCTCGATCAACTCGGGCGCTAGATAGCGAGCGCCCTCGATCGCCCCACCGCGGTCGGACGAGTCGTCGTCGGCGCCGAGCGAGGCGATACCGACATCGGTGATCCGCACGACGCCGTCATCGCCGAGGAAGATGGTTCGCGGTGTCAGTCGCAGGTGGAGTAGCCCCGCGTCATGGATGGCGCCGAGCCCTGTCAGGATCTGCCGAGCCATGCTCGTCGCCTCAGCCGCGCCGCAGGGGCCGCGCTCGCGGATGGCGTCCGCGAGGGTGCGCCCGGGGACGTGCTCGATGGCGACGAAAAGGCTTCCATTCTCCACCCCACACGCGACGAGGCGAGCCACATTCGGATGATCGATTTCCGCCAGGAGCCGCGCTTCGCGCTCGAAGCGAGCGAGGAAGAAGCCGTCGGCCTCCTGGTTCGGGTGGATGAGCGTGAGCGTAACAGCCCGTCCGGCAACGAGATCGCGGGCACGGTAGGTCGAGGCGAGCGCGCCCGCGACGAGGGTTGCCTCAGGCGCGAAGCGAGAGGGCGGCGAGATTGGGGGACCGGACGGGGTCAGGTCGAGCACGCTAAATCCAGTTCGTGTGGGCCCGGAACCTGTTACGGCTCTACGGTAGCACGTCTTGGGCCACGGGAAAGGTTCGTTCGGCTATCCGTCCCGGCGCGGTCGATGCGGTTCACGCGCCCTTGTAATCTCGCCGCGGATAGGAAGAACCAAACGTTTCAGAAGACCAATCTCAGGAGCAACCAGATGATAAGGATGATGCCGATCCCGATCCCAACCAGCACGCCAGCCCCGAATCTCACGGTCCGCATTCCTCCGGTGTCGCTTGCGATTGTCGCTAGACCCTCCAAATGCACAGATCATGCCACCGAGCGGGCGGAGGTTTGCCGGACGGCGTCCTGTCTCAAGGCCGGCTCAGCCGTCGATTCCGCAGGCCGTCGCAAAAGCCTGCACCGCGTCGGACGCGAGCACGAAGGTGACGATGACGATCAGTCGATCCGTCGCCATCGTCACTGATCCACGATGTCTCACGCGTCTGTGCTACCCCGTCACCACTGCCGCAAACGTGACCAGGTCGTAGTCTCCCGAGACGAGGATGCGGGGGATGTGCCAGGGGTCGAGGGCCGTGGGGTCGGCCGGTCCGCCCCAGGCGTCGAAGGCAGCGATCAGACCGGCATCCGCGGCCGCCTGGACGGCGCTCGCGTTCCAATCGCCGTAGGGCCAGGCGATGAACTGGACTGCCTGACCGGTGACCGATTCGAGGTATGCCCTGTTATTGACGACCTCCGCGTACTGATCGCCATAGCCCAACTGACTGAGGGCCGCGTGGCTGACGGTGTGGTTTTCGACCTCGCCGACCTGGCCGAGATAGGCGACTTGATCAGGCGTGACCTCCGACTCGTTGTGGATGAAATAGTTGCCGACGAAGCCGTACCGGGCAAGGATGTCGGCAAACGTCAATGCCGACGCCCAACCGTCGTCGACCGTCAGGACGACCGGCTTGGCCGGGAGCAGACCGCCGGCGAACGCACCGTTGTAGAACTCGGTCAGGGTAATCGCGGTGTAGCCGTTAGCGAGAAGCCACTGGCACTGGGCATCGAGTTGCTCGGGCGTCACGGCGTAGGTCCCGCCCGAGTAATCGATGTGGTGGTACATCAGAATCGGCACGAGACCGACATCGTAGGCGCTGTACTGGAAATCACCCGATGATGGAGCAGTCGTCGCGGCGCCATCGACAGGTACGAGGAATTCGCCGACCGCGTAGCCCGTGAGTCCGTTGTAGTCGATCAGGTACCAGGCATTTCCATCTTCGTCATAGTACGGGCCGTCGAGGACGTCGACGATGTCGCCTTCATTGATCGCGCCGATGCGTTCGGTGTCGCGTCCCGGGCCCGACCGGAGGTTGAGCCCCGTGGCGTCATCCGTTCGCACTGCCGCTTGCCCGGCGACCGTCAGCGTCTCCGCTCTGACGGTCGCCGGTAGAATCGCAAGTGGGCTAATAGCCAGAATGAGCACACAGGCGAGCAGCGTTCTCGGCTTCATCGTCAGTCCTTCAAACCTGAACCGTGTAGCAGCGCAATCGGCCTCTCGGCGGCGGCCGCTCGATCACACGAATCCGCGGTACGTCGGGTGGGCACCAGGAA
>JAXDKI010000471.1:0-6778 GCA_034667245.1 Thermomicrobiales bacterium
GAACGCTACCGGTTTCCGGCGGGGTTGCGCCCGTTGCCACCCGGTGGATTCCTCCTCGTCGTGTTCGACGGCGAGGATCGGGTGGAGGGAAATACCGTCCACGCCGACCGCACGAGCTTCATGGCCCCGGAGGCGGATGTCGTTTACCTGCGCGATCCGGCCGATCGCCGGCTCGACCGCATCGCCTGGGGCGAACGCCTACCCGACGCGGTCAACTTGAGCCGGGGAGGGTTCGTCGCTCCCCTGGACCCTGGCACCTCCATCGGCCGGTTTCCCGGTTCCACGCGGGCGACCGACCGATTCGATTGGGTGACGTACCCGTCGGCGCGATCCTCGCCCGGACGGGCGAATCCACTGCCCCGCGTCGAAATCCTGCTGCCCCTCGATGGCTCGGTATTCGACGGCCCGAATGTTCACGTGAGTTGGTACGTCGTCGCGGGCGCCGCGAAGTATCACCTCGAGGTCGCGTCGGAGCAGTCGTTCGCCACGCTGGTAGACGATGCAGACGTGACTGTGCCGCCGCACCCGGTGGGTCCCCTCGCCTCGGGCCGCTACTTCTGGCGCGTTCAGTCCATTGCCGCGGACGGATCCCGCTCAGCCTTCTCGCCGATAGCGTCGTTTGAGATTCGCGCTCCGGGCTCGGCCCGCCTCGCGGTCGGTCGTACCGAGGCATTCCAGGCTGGCTCGACGCGGCATACCCTCGAGGTGCCCCTCATCGCGCAGCACAAAGACACAGCTTTGCTCCTCGTCGAGAGCGACCAACCGAGTCCTCATGCGTGGGACGAGGTCCATCCCGGACTCGATCCCGGTGACCCAGCCGACCTCATGAACTGTGGACTCGCCGCGGCCGCCATGGTCAACGCGTACTTCGGCGGCGACGTCAGCCAAGACCAGATTGGCTTCCATCTCTTCCGCAATGTCGAAGGTGGCCCAGAAGGTGACCTTAATTACGGCAAAGGTGTCTCCCCAAGGCAAGAGACGGATGCCCTTCGATTCGTCCTAGGCTTGGGAAAGGACGAAGTCGAACTCAAGGGTAGCCCCCTCCCGGAGGATTTCTGGGAGGACGTGGTCAGCGAGATCAGCGTGGGACGTCCGATCGTCGTCGCGGTCCCCGGCCACGTGGAGGTCGTGATTGGCTACGACGCCGGCGAGACCCGCCTCATCGGCTTGAATGATCCGTTTACCGCAGAGAATGGTCCCACTTGGGTACCCGTCGAGAAGCTCGACATACGGAGCTATTGGCGCTTGACGCGCACCCCCCAGCCGACCATTCAGGACGACAGGACGTCGGTTGACTCCGACCAGGATGGGGTCATGGACTTCGACGAGGATGTGCGATTCGGAACGGATTCGACCAAAAGGGACTCGGATGGCGACGGCGTCGGGGACAAGCGCGCGATCTGCGACCGATGGGTCGACCGGCCGATTTGTGAAGACGTGAGCTGACGGTGCCGTTCAAAACCTGTTGACGGCTTGTCGAGCGGCGAAAGGCGGTCGGTGCTACCGTATTTTTGTGCTCCTACGGGGCGCGCGGACGGATCCTTTCCACCAGCAAAGCACGGCGTTCGTCGTTTTCGGGATGCCTGTTTTTCCATTCGTGAACCCAAGGTTGGATGGCGTAAGAACGGCCTCCGACATCCCGACGACGTCACGTGGGCGAAGACAGATGAGCTCTCTAGCGATCGCAGCATCGGTCATGAATGCTTTGAAAAGCGTGCGGGCTAACCTCCTCACATCTGCCACGCTGGTGCTTGTGCCGATCCTCGGCCTTGGTCTCCTGACTGTCAGCTATGTTGATGCCGCTTTCTACCTGGTCGGTGTCACCGTCGTCTTGACGGTGCTGGCTCTCGGCGCGTTGCTTCGAGAACGGTCGGGGGCACTGGGTTGGCGACAATGGATACTGCCGATAACGGTCGTTGCGCTGGTCACCGTCGCAGTGACTGCCGTCTCGCTTCGGCAGCAGCCAACCGATGGGGATGGCGAGCTGCCATTGGGAGGGCCCCAACCAGTCCCGGCCCTCGGCTACGTGCTGCAGATCGAACCTGTTGACCGGAATGCACGATCGTTCAAGATTACACGGGAAGAGATCTCGCTGGCGGACGATCCGCGAGGATACGTTGCGCTGATCGTTTCTCATCCCGAGGAGATCGCGAGCAGGGCGGCAGGAGTGTTGCGGAGACGGGTGCGGCTGGACGCGCTTGTGTCACGAGAAAGCAATGCGACCCTGGTGCTTGCGGACGGCAGAAGCCAGGAGGTGCACACAGAGCCCTTGCATGGCAGTCTCATGATTCGAGCAATCTCGGGCGAGCCGCTCGCCGAGGGAGATCCATTCCTGATCGTCACCGTCTGCCGGCCCACTTGTCCGGCTACGGACGTGGAGCTGAGTGGTTTTCCGAGTGGCGCATTTCAGAAGGCGGTCGCACGGGACTACAAAACCATCGATACCTTCGACGATACCGAGAAGATCACATGGCAGTTGGCCCGGCCATCAGACGAGATCGCCTTCTCGTACGTCATACCTCGCTATCGATGGCTCTACCCTGTCGTCAAACCATTCCTCAGCCTGTCGTCGTTGGGCCATCTGGCCATGGTTCTCTTTGGGACCGTAGTCGCAATTGTCGCGAACATCCTGAAACCGGCTCTGGTGGCCGTGGCGACGAAGACCCTCAAACACTGGCTGCACGCGCTCGGTGGCACGACATGGATTAGACGGCTTTCTTTGGCCACGGGCACCCGTGATCACAAGCCCCCGCGACCACGCAAACGACGTGGTAGGCGCTAGACCAGAGCCCCAACATACGGCCGAGCGTGAGGATTTGGAGGCCCGCTCAGCCGGTTGCCGCGACGCGCAGCACGCTCATCCCCCGCAGGTCCAGCCAATTCCCGCTCCGGACCCGCGTCACACGGATCAGGGCCGTGTCGCAGCCGGGGCAGCGCAAGATGATCCCCATCGGGAGACCGTACGCTGCCAGGGTACCGACGGGTGCGACCGCGTGGCAGCCGGTGCAGACGGCCTGGGCGGTTGTCACGTCGAAGGCGAAGAGATCGGCCAGCAGACCGGCCGCGGCGTTCCCGTCCAGGCGAAGGTCGGCGTCGTCCATCATGAGCCTCCCGTCGGGCCGAAGCGCTCCGTTTTGACGCGGGCCGGCTCGTGCCCGAGAGCCACCAGCGTCGAGGCCACCGTCTCCACCAGTCGCGTCGGCCCGCAGATGTAGACGAGCGGCCGGGCGGCGGGCGACCAGGCGACTTCGGCCAGCATCGCCTCGTCGATGCGGCGGCGGTACCCGGTCCAGTCCGACGGCTGCGCGCGCGTCAGCGTGTGGATCACCTCCAGCCCGTCGTCGGCGGCGGCCAGTCGCGTCAGTTCCTCGCGGTAGATGATCTCCTCGAACGAGCGCGACGAGAAGAGCAGCCGGGTCGGGACCGGGCTGCCGATCGATGCCCGGTGGCGCAGCATCGCCATCAGCGGCACGACCCCCGAGCCCCCGCCGACGAGCAGGAGCGGGCCCCCGTCCGCGACATCCCAGGTGTAGTACCCACCGATCGGGCCGCGCACCTCCAGCTTGTCGCCGGTCCGCAGCTCGTCGGTGAGATACGGCGAGACCTCGCCGTCGTCCAACCGCTCGACCGTGAGCTCGACCCGCTCGCCGGCCGGCGCCGAGGCGATCGAGTAGCTCCGCTGCGCCTGATACCCGTCCTCGGCCGTCAGCCGCACGTCGACGTGCTGACCAGGCCGATGCCCCGGCCAGCCGGGCACCGCCAGGACCAGCGTCTTGGTCCGCGGCGTCTCGTCGACGCTCTCGACGATGTCGGCGAGCCGCCAGCTCAGTCGCCCCAGTACCGCTGTTCCTGCCATGGGTCACCGTAGTTGTGATAACCGAGCTCTTCCCAGAACCCGGGCCGGTCGTCGTCCGCCAGCTCCAGACGCCGCACCCACTTGGCGCTCTTCCAAAAGTAGAGGTGCGGCACCAGCAGCCGCGCCGGCCCACCGTGCTCCGGGGCCAGCGGTTCGCCGTCGTAGCCGAAAGCAATCCAGGCCTTGCCGCCGGTGACGTCCTCGATCGGCAGGTTCGTCGTGTATCCGCCATCGCAGTGGGCGACCAGGTAGCCCGCGCCGTGGTCGATCCCCTCCAGCAACGTATCGAGCGAGACTCCCTCCCAGACCGTGTCCAGCTTCGACCACTTCGTGACGCAGTGGATGTCGACCGTGAAGCTCTCCCGCGGCAGGGCGAGCAACTCCTCCCACGTCCACCGCCGGGGCGGGTCGACCTCCCCGACGACGCGCAGGTCCCACTGATCGAGGCGCGTGCGGGGCGTTGGACCGGCCGAGAGGACCGGAAAGCCCTCGGTCAGGTATTGTCCGGGCGGGATTCGCCCCTCCAACTCCGGCTGACGACGGCGCCCGCGGAACCCGCGCGAAATGAAGTCGCTCACCATGGTGATTGCCTCCAGGCCAAATTGCCGAGATTGTCTGGCGATGTCCGCCGATGATAGCCGCGCTCCATCAGGGCAAGCGAGGCGACTTCGTAGCGACTGCTGCAAAGCCGAGCAGATGTCCTCCGTATAGCGGACCGATCGGTGAGAATCGTCCTCCTACCGGCTATCTACTATCGGCTATCGGCTCCATCACCGCCTCATCCACGGATCGAGCGCATCGCGCAACCCGTCGCCGAGAAAGTTGAACGCCAGCACCGTGAGCGAGAGGGCCAACGCCGGCGAGACGAGCAGGTAGGGGTATGAGCGGATGCTGGGGATCGCCTCGGCGATCATCAGCCCCCAGCTCGGCATCGGCGGCCGGGCGCCGAGCCCGAGGAAACTGATTCCCGCTTCGTAGATGATTGCCTGCGGAATCCCGAGCGTCGCAGTCACGACGATCGTCGCCACCACGTTCGGGAGCAGGTGCTGGGCCATGATCCGCCGGTCGGACGCGCCCAACCCGCGCGCCGCCTCGACGAACTCCTTCTCCTTCAACGAGACGACCTGTGCCCGCACCAACCGCGCCGCCGGCATCCAGTTGATCAACCCCACCCCGATGAAGATCCCCATCAACCCGCCGGTTCGATCGTCGAGCGAAGCAAGCGCCCCGCCGACTCCTCCCTCAGCTGTCGCAAACTGCGCCCGCAGGAAGGTCATGATCACGATGATGAAGAGCAGACTCGGGATCGAGTAGAGCGTATCGACCGTCCGCATGATCGCGGTATCGATCTTCCCGCCGTAGTAGCCGGCCGCCAATCCCGCCGGCACCCCGATCAGCAGGATCACCCCTTGCACGACCAGCCCAACCGTCAGCGAGATCCGCGCCCCGAAGATCAACCGGCTGAGGATGTCCCTCCCCAGTTCGTCGGTCCCCAGCCAGTAGGCCGACCCCGGCCCCTTCGTCAGCGCCTCGTAATCCTGCAGATCGTACGGCTTCGGTGCCACCAGCGGCGCGAACACGGCCACGACCAGCAGCGCCAGCAGCAGCATCCCACTCCCAAACGCCAGGTGCGACCGCCGCAACCGCCGAAACGCATCCCGCCACAACCCCTCCGCCGGCCGTTGCGGAACCGCGAGGTCGCTCTGTACGGGAACGTGCGTGACGGCCGTTTGCGCCATCGTGTTCTCCGGTGGGCAGAGGGCAGACGGCAGCGGGCAGAACGAGTCGTGCTTTTCTGCCCTCTGCCCTCTGCCCTCTGCCCTCTGCCGTCTGCTCTCTACGTCGCGCCGATCCGCGGATCGAGCAGCGGATAGAGCAGGTCGACGATCAGGTTCATGATCGACACCGTCGCGCCGAGGACCAGCACGGTTCCCAGGATGACGGGATAGTCGCGGCCGGTGATCGCCTGGACGAAGTAGCGGCCCTCGCCGGGGACTTGATAGATCGTCTCGACGAAAAAGGCCCCCGTCGCGATGTCGGCCACCACGATCCCGGCGATCGTCACCACGGGGAGCAACGCATTCTTCAGGCAGTGGCCGAGCAAGACGACCCGCTCGCCGATCCCCTTTGCCCGCGCCGTGCGCACGTAGTCCTGCCGCAGCACGTCGAGCATGCTCGACCGCGTGTATCGCGCCAGCACCGCCGCCGGATAGAGCGCCAGTGAGACCCCCGGCACGATCACCTTCTTGCTGAAAACGCCCTCCCAGCCACCCGTCGGCACCCAATGCAGCTTGCTGGCCAGGATCAGGACGAGGAGCGAGGTGATCACGTACGGCGGCGTCGAGATCCCAATGATCGAGACAAAGGTCGAGAGATAGTCGAGCAGCGTGTTGTGCCGCACCGCGCCGAGCACGCCAAGCGGAATCCCGACCACGATCGCGATCACGAGCGCGACCGCCGAGAGCTTCAGCGACACCGGAAACGCCGTCCGGATGATGTCGGCCACCGTCCGCGACCGCTGCGAGTACGACGGCCCGAAGTCTCCCCGCAGCGCATTGCCCAGGTAACCCACGTACTGACGCCAGAGCGGCTTGTCGAGCCCGTACGCCTTCCGTAGATTCTCCTGCACCTGCGCCGAAATCGGTTTCTCCGACGAATCCCACGGCCCCCCCGGCGTGGCGTGCATCAGGAAGAACGTCAGCGTATAGATCGCCACCAACGTCGGAAAGACAATCAGAATCCGCCGGACGACGTAGGCACCGCGCATGACGAGCTCCAAGCCGCTAGCCGCTAGGACTGGCGTAGCGAGCGGCGAGTTGCACGGAGTCGGAGAGAGATTCCTCGACGAACTCGGAATGACGGTCTGGTGGCGCCGCCCCTCCCTTGCCATTCCGAGGGTAGCCGAGGAATCTCTCTCCGCCC
>JAXDKI010000472.1:0-6546 GCA_034667245.1 Thermomicrobiales bacterium
CTTCGAGCAGCGGATTGCCGCGCACCTCGCTCTCCTGGAGCGTGGCTATGCCGATCGAATCTTCGTCTCGGCCGACTCCTGCGCGACCATCGACTGGTTCTCAGTCGATGCCGGCAAACAACTTGCCGAAGGCGGCGCGATCAAGGACTGGACGATCAAGATCGTCCACGACCGGGTGCTCCCCGCGCTACGCGAGGGCGGCATGACCGAGGAGCAGGAGCACACGATGCTCCATGAGAACCCGGTCCGCTGGCTGACGGGTGAGTCGCTCTAGCGGCTAGGTGCCAGGCACCGTGCCTGGCACCGGGTTAGGCGCGCAGGACGGTTTCGCACCTTCGGACGCGGTCTTTGCGGTCGACCTTGGCTTCGTCGTCGCCGGGGCCGCAGGTGACGATGTCGGTGCCCTGACCGCGAGCGCGGAGCTTGTCGTCGCCCTTGCCGCCTCTGAGACGGTCGTCTCCCGGGCCCGCACGGAGCCTGTCGGCGCCTCCATTTCCGCTGAGGCGATCGTTGCCGGTGCCCCCGATCACGCAGTCCGCTCCCTTGACGGCAGACACCTGGTCGTCGCCCTCGAGCGCTCTGATCCGGTCGCCATCGGCGGTGCCGTGGAGGTTGTCCGGGCCAGTGGTGCCGTTGATCGGGTTCGAGCACGGGCCGGGGGGAACGATCGGGCAGCCGTTGTTCGAAACGGGGCCGGCCTCGGTCGGGCAGTCGTCGTCGACGTCTGAAACGCCGTCGCCGTCAGTGTCGACGGGCGGCGGGTCCTCACCGCGATCAACCGAGGCGACCCGACCGACGTTGCCCTGGTCATCCACAGCACGGATCGCGACATAGCGCAGCACCTCGCCCTGGAACGCGTACGACTGCTCTGTCCCCGGCTCAGCCGGATCGGGAGCCCCGTTGAGCTGGGAAGCGTCTGCGAAGTTCGACTCGGTGATGGGGTTGGCGGAGGTGCGAATCTCGTACGAGTCCGCAGTGCCGCACATGAGGTCGTCGCCAGGAGCTGTGAACTCGAAACCATCCTGATCGGGAACGATCACCACGTCAGACGGGTTTCCGGGCAGGACGGCATCGCGGCGCGAGTCGCCCGAGTTCGCGTTGTCGTGGTGGAACCGCGGCGAGGACGCGGGCGCGCAGGGCGTCGCCGTCGTCTCATACGCGTTGATGTAGCCCGAGCGGGTCAGGTTGAAGACGACGCGGCGAGCCGCCGCTTCGGTGTCGAGCGTCCCAAACGTTCCGAGCAGCGGTGTCGCGATCGTCCAATCGGTCGACAGCTTCGGCCATGCATCCGACGTTGGCAGGCCGGTGCCGGTCATCGCGACGACGTCCATCGAGGCGGTGCCGGCGACGATCTCCTCACCCGCGGAACCGCCAACGTCGCCGATGGCAGGGCCGGTCAGGAACGACAGGTCGTTCACAGGCGAGGGGAAGCCAGTGCGCATCAGACCCGTGGCGGGGTCCCAGGCGGCATAGAAATCCTGACCGCCCGTCTGGTAATCGTTGAGCGCCAGGTCGAGCGCGCGGATGATTCCGGCCGCCGGCGCGTCGAAGGTCGGCTGAGTGCCGCCGAGGTCGCCAAAGGCGGGTAGCCCGACCGCAGGCAGGACGGGACGGTCGATTTGGCTGGAACCTTGGGAAACCTCAGACGAGAGGACCTTCGGGCGACCCGACTCCTCGCCGAGGCACGAGGTGCCGTCCGGATTCAGGAGATAGGCGGGCCCGGCAGCGGGCATCGTCCCGACCTTGGGACCCGATCCGCCCGAGGAGCAGTCGAGCTCTGCGATCACGGGCGAGCCGTTGATCCCCTCACCGACGAGGGGCAAGAGCTCGGCGAGCGCGATGCCGATCGGCCGGGGCCAGCCCGGCGCGAATGGCGAAGTGCCTGCGGCCGGAGAGTCCGGATCGCCGCTGGCCTTGATCGCGTACACGCGACCGTTTGCGAACTGGAGCAGCCCCGCAGGAGCGAGAAGGTTGAGAACAGGCGACGTAGACGGCGCGACGGCCCAGGGCCCCTCGCTGCCTTCATCCACGGCGTACTCCTCGTTCGTGCCCACGATGATCTCCGGGCGCGGGTCGCCCGAGACGTCGCCGACCGCCGGCGTGTCCACGATCGGACCCTGCTGGAGCGACGGCCCGGCGGCAGCGGAGAAGTTGACCTTGTGCGTCGCGGGGTCGACCGAGGCAACCTTCGTCTCGTCGACGGCCAGGACGGGGAAGCCACTGATGGGGGTCCCGTCGTGATTCCACGCGTAGACGTGGCGGTCGAGACCTGCTGCGATCAGCTCGAGCTTGCCGTTGTCGTCCTGGTCGAGGTCGGCCAGCACGGGCGATCCGAGGAAGCCGCGCTGCGTCCGGTTGCGATTACCTTGACGCACGTTCTGGAACGGCGTGAGCGGTGCGCCCGAGAACTCCTTGGTCGACTCAGCCTCGAAGACGAGGCTGCCGTCGGGCTCCCAGCCATAGATCTGCCCCTCGAAGTCGGCCGCATAGACCTCGGGGATGCCGTCGTGGTTGGCGTCGCCTACGGCAACACCCGCCACAATGCTGCCGCCGACGTCGGTGTCGACAGCGCCCGTGTTGTAACCAGGGGAGGCCGCGTGGGAAGCGACGAAGCCCGGCGTGTCGCCCTGGACGGGCCAGTTGTCGAGCTCGCCGATGTCGCCCGTGTCCGGGTCGCGCGTATAAGCGTGGACAAAGCCGTCCGCCGTCGCCGCGATCAGCTCGTTGCGGTTGTCGCCGTCGAGGTCGGCGAGCGCGGGCGACGATTCGCCGTCCGCCCCCAGCTTGCGCGGGAAGCCGTCCAACATGTCCTGGTCGCGATGGAGGTAGAGCGCGCGCTGGTCCTCGCCGGTGAGAGCGGGCGGGCCCGCGACCGTGGCCACGACCTTGACCACGAATCCGTAGGGCGCAGAGTTCGGACGCCCGGCCGAGGTCTGGGCGAGCGTGCCGGGCTCGCGGCCATCGAAGGTGCCAGCGATCGCCGGGAACTGGGACTTGAGGTCGGCCAGGTTGAGCTGTGCGAGCGTGCCGTCGAACGACGTGGTCCGCGTGGTCCCGTTGCAGTGGTTGGACGGCACGGGCTTGAAGTCACCGGGCGGCGACTGCGTCGTCGTGCGGTTGTTCGGGTAGTGCCCCGGCGCGACCAGGACCTGGCACGTGTATGGACGGCCGCGCGCGTAGACCTCGCCCTCGATGGCGGCCGTCGGCTGCGTCGGGTCGACCTGGTCGAACCACTCGGGCGACGTGATCTCGACCTCGGGCGGCACGTTCGCCTTGACCGCAGGATCTCCGAACGGCCGCGGCATCAGGGCGTTGACGCCGCGCGAGACGTTGACCCGGCCATAACCGTAGAACTGGTCGTGACCGCCGCGCGCGGGGTAGCGCTTCGAGGTCGGGATCAGGGTCACGAGAGGTATGAGCGTCGGAATCTCGATGCCCCGCCCCATGAATGGGTCCGTACAGACCGGCGTCAGCGCGGCGGCGCAGGACGGCTCGGGATCCTGCGAGAAGTCGACGTCGTCGGAGAGTGGCGTGCCGGCGAGCGTGCCAGAGGCCATGAGCTGGCGCACTTCGTTCGGCGTGACCGCGCACGGGTTGCCATTCACCTGCTGGCAATCCGGGTGTGGATCGAGCTTGCCGCGGTCGACTGCGTTCATCGCCGCGGAATAGATGAGCCCGGCGATGCCCGCGGCGCGGCCTGTCGCATCCGACGAGCAGCTCACTGATGGGATCGAGACCGTGACCTTCGCGTTGAAGTTCGTGCAGCCCGTGAACTTGAGATAGCTCTTTGGCTGCTCGGTGAGGGTGCTCGGAAGGGGATCCGGAAGCTCGGCGAACTCGGAGTACTGGGTGACCGAGTTGACCAGGATCACGTGCGGAAGGCTTGACGGCCAGTTGTTGTGCTGCGCGGCCTCGTCGGCGGCGGACGCGATGACCGTGACGCCGTGGCGGTAGGCGTACTCGACCGCATCGCGCGCGAGCGAGGTGTTGTTGATGGCGCCCAAGGCCTCCTGAATCACCAGGACGCCGTTGTCGGTCGCATACGTGAGAGCGCCGGCGAAGCGGTTCGAGTCGGCGACGAAAGAGTCGCCGACCCGCATGTGGTAGGCCATGCAGTTCGGGCAGGTGCCGGCGCCACCCTGCGGGTTCTCGGCCTCGGCGACCGAGTCCTGCGACTCGCCCGTTCCGTGGCCGTATTGGACATCGTCGAACGGATCGTTGTCGTCATCGAGGAAGTCCCAGCCGACGATGTCGTCCTTGTAACCGTTCGAGTCGTCGTCGACCCCGTCCGAGAATGCGATCAGAACGTCCTGCGGCTCGAGCATGCCGGCGGGGCCGACTCCGCTCGGCGTGTCCACCAGGACGCGGTTGTCGCAGGCGTAGTCGAGGATGTTGAAGAGGCCGTCGCCGTTGAGGTCGTGGCTTGGCCCGCCCGGCTGGGGGCCGTCGTATGGGCCCGTGGGCGAGCAGTCCTCGCCCGGCTCGTTGGGGGTGGCGAGTCCGTCGTTACGCGGCAGCTTCGCCTCGCCCGGGTTGAGCGCGGTCTTGAACCGAACGTTCCTCATCGCGCCGAAGTCGTTCCACTTGATGCCGGAGTCGAGGACCGCGATCTTCACCTCGGGACGGCCAGTCGTGATCTGCCAGGCGGTGTCGACCGAGCCGTCGGCGTCGGCGATGTGCCCGCCGCGGACGCCGAAGAGCTCGGCGGGGTTGGTGATCACGGCGATGTTCGACGGGTCTGGAGCCTCGGAGGTCGCTGAGTACATCCACGTTTCCTTGCCGGAGAGGTCGCCAGGAACCTCGCCGGCGCCCAGGTAGAGGTCCTTCGGATCGTTCAAGTTCGACCCGCCGCGGGAAAACGGGAACTCGGCGAGGGCAGGAGTCGCGATGCTGAGCGTGGTCGCCAAGGTGGCAAGAGTCAGCGCGGTCCTCCGGGTCATCTACGAGTTACCTCCTCGCACGCCTTCACCTTGTCGCGCGCATTGACGATTGCCTTGTCGTCTCCCGGGCCGCAGCGGACAACGTCGCGGGCCTTGTCCGAAGCGCGCATCAAGTCGTCGCCGGTGCCGCCGCTCAGACGGTCGCGGCCCGGGCCGCCCCGCACCTTGTCGTTGCCTTCGCCACCGCCGGCCGAGTCACCACCGCCGCCGCCGCCGATGCAGTCGTCGCCGCCCTTGCCGCGAAGCTTGTCGTCGCCCGCGCGTCCGTGGATGCGATCCGCGCCGACCGTTCCGATCAGCTCGTCCGCGTCCTCGGTGCCCGGGATCACGTTTGAACAAGGACCTGGGTCGGGGCCGTCGCGGTCGGGGAGCTCGATGTCGCGGACGAGGCCCCAGTTGCCGGCGTCGTCGCGGTAGAAGACGGCAGCGTGGGTTGCCGAGCCCAGCTCGGCGTTGGTGAAGTCCTCGGTCTGCTCCGAGCCCTGAGCGGTCGCGTCACCCTCGGCGGCGGTCGAATCCGAGTCGGAGGGATCGTCGATGGGCCCGTCGCCGATCAAGACCCGGTAGCGCGCCGCCGTGCCGCATTCCCAGTCGTCGCCGGGCGCGTCCCAGGTGAGCGTGGTCGTTCCGGCGCCCTCGTCGAAGGTTGCCGTCAGGCCGCCAACGGTCCCGGGCGGGCGGGCGTCGGTGCCGTAGTTGGCAGAGCCATGCTCGTCGTGGTGGAACGTCCACCACTCCTCGTTCGTCGAAGTGCCGCTGACGTCGCAGGCCGGGGTGCCGGTGGCCCATAGAAAGGACCAACCCTCGCGGGTGAGCGCGGAGACCTCGAGGTCGCCGTCGCCATCGGCGTCTCCGACGGCCGGCGTCGACTGTGTCCAGCCGCCTGTGAACTTCGGCCAGTCGTCGGCGGGCCCGGCTCCGCCGGTCGGCTCCGTGCCGTCGATGCCGTAAGCGTGGAGCTGGTACATGCCGGTGCCGTACAGGGCGTAGCGACCCGCGCCGGAGCCGGCAACGTTGGCGACTGCGGGCTGGCCGAGGAGCTGGAAGTCGTCGGTCGCGCGGGGATAGGCGGGCACCCCGTTGCCGTTCGTCGCGTCCCAGGCCTGGACGACGTGGGCAAACGGGAGGTTCTGGTTCACCGCCAGGAGGTTGGCCGCACCGTTGACGGTCAGGCCGCCCTTCAGGATGTTCGGGCTGTCTCCGGAGAGCGCTCCGACGGCCGAGTAGTCGGCGAGGTTCA
This sequence comes from Thermomicrobiales bacterium, assembly GCA_034667245.1. Taxonomy (GTDB): domain Bacteria; phylum Chloroflexota; class Chloroflexia; order Thermomicrobiales; family UBA6265; genus DATBFX01. The sequence continues at coordinate 6,181 of JAXDKI010000472.1, forward strand.
GGATTGGGCCGGGATCGGCGGTGTTGCCGGTGAGCTCGACCAGGGGCGGGTTGCTGGTGGCGCCGCCGCCATCGACGATGCGCGTGCCGCCGGCGCCCAGGGAGGTGCCGCCCGAGACGACAACCTCATCCTGGCCGTCACCGTCGCGGTCGAAGACGGCCGCGTCGTGGCCGGGCAGGACCAGCGGCAACAGGTCGCCCGCAGCGACGCCAACTTGGACCGGCCAGCCGGGCACGGCCGAACCGTCGCCGTTCACCGCATAGACGGGGTTCGAGCCGGTCGAGGACTGCAGGATTGCGTTGATGATGTCGAACGGGTTGGAAGGCAGCCCGGGGTCGCCCGGGATGACCTCGTTCGAGGCCAAGA
>JAXDKI010000473.1:0-5162 GCA_034667245.1 Thermomicrobiales bacterium
CGGGGGACAACATCCAGATGGGGGTGGAGCTGATCACGCCGGTGGCGATCGAGGAGGGGCTGCGGTTCGCGATCCGCGAGGGCGGCCGCACCGTCGGCGCCGGCGTCGTCACCTCCATCGACGAGTAAGTTAGGCAGATCCAGGAACGAGAGGCAGAGGAGCGAACATGGTCGCGAAGAAGCCGAGTCAAAAGATCCGGATCCGCCTCAAGGCGTACGATCATCGGATCCTCGACCAGTCGGCGGGGAAGATCGTCGAGACGGCCGAGTCGACCGGTGCCAAGGTGGCCGGTCCGGTACCGCTGCCGACGCGGATCGAGAAGTTTTCGGTGATCCGATCTCCGTTCATCGACAAGGATTCGCAGGAGCAGTTCGAGATTCGGACGCACAAGCGTCTGATCGACGTACTGGAGCCGAGCGGCAACACGATCCGGGCGCTAATGCGCCTGAATCTGCCGGCCGGTGTTGACATCGAAATCAAGCTGTAGAGCGTAGCGGGCGGATGGCAGAGCGCAGAACGAAAGATCGATCTGCTGCCTGCCCGCTGCAAGCTCGTCAAGCTCTAAAGGCGGCACCGGCCCCCCGGGCTGAGGCCGCGTCCTGAAGAGGCAGGAGAGAGCCAATGATCAAAGGTATGGTTGGACGAAAGTTGGGGATGACCCAGATTTTCGATGAATCGGGGTTGGTTCACCCGGTCACGGTGATCGAGTGCGGGCCCAATGTCGTGACGCAAATCCGAACCACGGAGAAGGACGGTTACGAGGCCGTGCAGGTCGGCTATGGCGTTGACAAGCGCCTAAACAAGCCGGAGCGCGGACACCTCAAGCCGAGCGGATATGAGAACCTGCGCGAGTTACGCGAAGTCAAGGCCGACAATGTCGGTGACTTCGAGGTCGGGCAGGTGATCACCGCTGACGCCTTCTCTGTTGGTGAGTTGGTCGACGTGACCGGAACGTCGAAGGGTCGCGGTTTCCAGGGTGGCGTCAAGCGCCATGGCTTCCGCGGCGGTCCCAAGACGCACGGTCAGTCGGACCGTCACCGCGCACCTGGCTCGATCGGGGCGAGCGCGACGCCGGGTCGGGTACTCAAGGGTATGCGGATGGCGGGCCATATGGGCCACGACCGCGTGACCGTGCAGAACCTCAAGGTCCTGCGCGTCGACGCCGAGCGGAACCTCCTCCTCATCGAGGGTTCGGTTCCGGGTCACAACAAGGCGCTTGTCCTGATCCGCCGCGCCGTGAAGGGCCAACCGAATAAGAAGTAGCCAGTTGCCAGTCGTCAGTAGCCAGTAACGGCCTCGGGCCACCTGCTACTGACAACCCGTCTACTGACTGCTCCGTTTTGAGGGATACGACGATGCAGGTTGACGTTCATAACACGGCGGGCGAGGTGGTCGGGCAGACCGAGCTCGACGAGACGGTCTGGGGTATCGAGCCCCACATTGGGGTGATGCACCAGTATCTCCTGATGCAGCAGGCGAACGCCCGCCTCGGTACCCACGACACGAAGACGCGGGCCGAGGTTCGCGGTGGTGGCCGGAAGCCTTGGCGGCAGAAGGGAACCGGGCGGGCGCGCCAGGGTTCGACTCGCTCGCCGCAGTGGACCGGCGGTGGCGTGGTCTGGGGACCGCACCCGCGGAAGTACACCCAGAAGATGCCCCAGACGATGCGCCGACTGGCCATCCGCTCGGCGCTCTCGGCCAAGCTGCGAGACGATCGGGTGACGGTTGTCGAAGGGCTGGAGGAGATCGAGCCGCGCACGAAGGCAATGAAGGGGATCATCGAGCGGTTCCCCGCGTCGCGCTCGCTGCTGATCGTGATGCCGGAGAAGATCGAAGCGATCGAGCGCGCGGCGGGCAACCTGGAAAACGTTTGGACGATCATGGCCGCGAACCTCAACGTTCGCGATCTTCTGAAATACGACCGAGTCCTCCTGACGCGCGAGGCAATCGACGTGATCGAAGGGCTTTGGGCGCTTCCTGCCGACAAGCGGGAGCCGAGCGTTTGGAAGCAGGCCCGACAGGCTGCCGCCGCGGCGCTGGCTGGGGAGGCATAAAGTGGCAGAGATTCGAGTCGAGGACGTCATTCGGCGTCCGCTGATTACTGAAAAGAACACGGTTCTGATGGAGATCGGGCAGTACACCTTTGAGGTCGCGCCCGAGGCGAACAAGTTTCAGATCCGAGAGGCGGTCGAGAAGACCTTCAACGTGAAGGTCAGGGCCGTCAACACCCTGAATGTCAAGCCGAAGGCGAAGTCACGAACAGCCTCCCGCCGTGGTGGTCGGATCACCGGCCACGTAGCGGGCTGGAAGAAGGCGATCGTGACGCTGGCTCCTGGCGATCGCATCGACCTCTTCGAGCAGGTCTAGGCGAGTCACGGAGAGAGGAGGAAGGCGATGCCAGTTCGCAAGTACAAACCCACCTCGCCGGGCCGCCGCTCGATGAGCGTCAGCACGTTCGAGGAGATCACGAAGAAGAAGCCCGAGAAGAATCTGATCGAGCCGCTGAAGAAGCATGCCGGCCGGAACAACATCGGCCGCATCACCACCCGCCACCGCGGCGGCGGTAACAAGCGGTTCTACCGACTCGTCGACTTCAAGCGGAACAAGACCGGCATTCCGGCCAAGGTCGCGGCGATTGAGTACGACCCAAACCGGAGCGCGCGGATTGCCCTGCTCTTCTACGTCGATGGCGAGAAGCGGTACATGATCGCGCCGTTCGGACTGAACGTGGGCGACATGGTGGTCGCCGGTCCTGAGGCGCCGATCCGGGTCGGGAACGCGCTGCCATTGCGGAACATCCCCGTCGGTACGCAGATCCACAACATCGAACTGCGGCGAGGACATGGTGGACAGCTCGTTCGCTCTGCCGGTGCTTCGGCACAGTTGATGGCAAAGGCCGCCGACTACGCGCAGGTGCGGATGCCTTCGGGCGAGGTTCGTCGCGTTCACCTCGACTGCATGGCGACCCTCGGGCAGGTCGGCAATCTCGACCACGAGAATGTAGTGATCGGTAAGGCCGGTCGCAGTCGCCACATGGGCAAGCGACCGACGGTTCGCGGCTCCGTGATGAACCCGCGCGACCATCCGCACGGCGGTGGCGAGGGCAAGGCGCCGATCGGCGGTCAGCCGAAGACCAAGTGGGGCAAGCCCGCGTTCCGCCGAACCCGGAACAACAAGCGCACCGATACGATGATCGTTCGCCGTCGTACGGCCACCCGGGGACGGGGTAGGTAGACCGAGGAGAGTCGTCTCCTGACGACGACCGACTAACGACTGACGACTCGAGACGGAGGCACCATGGGGCGTAGTTCAAAAAAGGGCCCGTACATCGACGCGAATCTTCGAGAGAAGATCGACAATCTCAATCGCGGCAACGAGCGCCGGGTGATCCGGACGTGGGCGCGGGCGAGCACCGTCTACCCGGACATGATCGGTCACACGGTGGCGATCCACAACGGCCGGGCGCACGTGCCGATCTTTATCACCGAGCAGATGGTCGGCCACCGGCTTGGCGAGTTCGCGCCGACGCGGACGTTCCGCGGTCACGGTAAAGATGCCGATCGCAAGTCCCGGCGCTAAGCCGGCCGAGCGGGAGTGACGAGTATGGAAGTCAGAGCACACCTCGGTCGGGTCCGGGTATCGCCGCGTAAGGCACGCCTGGTAATCGATCTCTGCCGAGGCAAGCGGGTGATGGACGCGCAGGCAATCATGCGCTTCACCCCGAACAAGACGGCCTATGACGTCGAGCGACTGCTGAAGTCGGTCGCGGCAAATGCCGAGAACAACTACGATCTCGATCCAGAGGACCTCTGGATCAAAGAGATTTTTGTCGACGAGGGACCGACGATGAAGCGGTTCCGGGCGAAGGCGCGTGGTCGCGTCGGCCGCATTCACAAGCGGTCGAGCCAGATCACCGTGGTCGCCGAAGATCGTCCAGAGCGAGGAGGCCGGTAAATGGGTCGTAAAGTCAATCCCGTCGGCTTCCGGTTGGGCATTGTCAGCGACTGGGAGTCGAAGTGGTTCGGCGAGCGCAACTACACCGATCAGCTGCATGAGGATCTGAAGATCCGCCGGCTGATCATGCGGGAGTTGACGCGCGCCGGGATCTCCCGGATCGAGTTGGAGCGCTCGGCCAACAAGGTTGACGTCACGCTCCACACCTCGAAACCGGGCATCGTCATCGGCAAGCAGGGCGCCAACGTCGAGCGGATCCGGCAGATGCTGGAGAAGAACATCGGCAAGAAAGTGCACCTGAAGATCGAAGAGATCAAGGTGCCGGAGACCGATGCCCGCCTGATTGGCGAGAGCATCGCCGAGCAGATCGCGCGGCGCGTTTCGTACCGCCGGGCGATGAAGCACGCGGTGCAGCAGGCGGTCCGGCGCGGAGCCAAAGGCGTCAAGGTCCGCCTGTCGGGTCGCCTGGGTGGGGCCGAGATGAGCCGGTCGGTCGTCGAGATGGACGGTCGGGTGCCGCTGCACACGTTGCGCGCCAACATCGACTTCGCCGTCGTTCACGCCCACACGACCTACGGCCGGATCGGCGTCAAGGTGTGGGTGTACAAAGGCGACGTGATTCGGGAACGCCGACCGGTCACTGCCGAGTCGCTGACCGCCGATCTGGCGGCGGTGCCCGCGAGCGCCGACTAGGCGGGCGCGAGAGAGGATAGGAGCGGTTCGACATGTTGATGCCGAAGCGGACCAAGTATCGCAAGATGATGCGCGGCCGCATGACCGGCAAGGCGGGACGCGGTGCCACCATTGCCTTTGGCGAGTTCGCGCTGCAGGCACTGGAGCCGGCCTGGATTTCCAGTCGCCAGATTGAGGCGGCCCGCCGGGCGATCACCAACTACCTGAAGCGCGGTGGTAAGGTCTGGATCCGCGTCTTTCCGGACAAACCGGTCACGCAGAAACCGGCGGAGACCCGCATGGGTTCCGGCAAGGGCAGCCCCGAGTTCTGGGTTGCCGTCGTCAAGCCGGGCCGAATCATGTTCGAGGTCGCCGGTGTGCCGCAGGAGCGGGCGGAGCAAGCGCTCCAGCGCGCGGAGATGAAGATGCCGATCAAGTGCCTAGTGATGACCTGGGTGACACCGGGCGTGGAGACGGCGACGGTCGTGGTGGACGCGGCATGAAGCCCGCAGTGTTGCGAGCTATGACAGAGGCGC
>JAXDKI010000474.1:0-5772 GCA_034667245.1 Thermomicrobiales bacterium
ACACCGAACCTATTGACATGGCTCCGGCCTCGTACTAGTGTGTGCTAACCAGTCTCTACCTCTTTAGCCGGCGCGTGTCATGGATCCCGGCACGGATACGCGCGTCGCGACCTCATTCACTTGACCGGCTGCCAACGGCCGTCGCACTTCGTCCACTCCACCCGCTGGAAGCGTCCGGCTCTTTGCGCCGAACTCGACTTGGTCACGAGCACGCGGCATCTCGGTGTGGAGCGGCACCTCGCGCGTGCAACCCGCGCCTTCTGTGACCCACCTAACCGATCGTCGATCTTGAACAGCCAACGGCGAATCCAAGGAGACAAGGAGCATCCATGATGGCGGTGCGTTCACTCAACGACGATCTCCTTGCAGCGACAGAAGTGGCGAAGGCAATTCGTGACCTCACGACTCAGCGGGACCCCCCGGAGCCGCCCAATCGGCAACTCCGTGCCTACGCCCTCGACCCCAGCCAAGAGACCAGTCTGGACACTGCACCCATCAGTCAGGTGAGGATTCCGACGCGTTGGGAATCGGTCGAGCCCGGACCCATCGGCGAATACCTGGAGGTCGTCGACATCGATCCCGCCAGCGACTGTGTCTACGCTCCGGTTGACCTCAATCATCCCCGCATCTTGGCGCAGGACGGATTGCCGCCGTCCGAAGGCGATCCACAATTCCACCAACAGATGGTCTATGCCGTTGCCATGAATACGATCCACCGCTTCGAGCTCGCCCTTGGTCGCCCGATCTTCTGGGCCCCCATCCGCGCATGGATGAGGGAAGGCCCCGATAGTGAGAACTGGTTCACGCCAGAGGCGCTCGACCTGCTCGGCATTGATCCGGACTCCGACGAACCCCTCCCCGACAGACCGCCTAAGCGAGACCGCTACGTCCAACGGTTGCGCGTCTACCCGCACGCGTTACGAGAAGCCAACGCCTACTACAGTCCTCAAAAGCGCGCGCTCCTTTTCGGGTATTTCCCGGCCACCGACGACGACTCAGGCATGCACTATCCCGGCGGTATGGTCTTTACCTGTCTGTCGCACGACATCATCGCGCATGAAACGACCCATGCGCTGCTCGACGGAATGCATCCCTACTTCAATGAACCGAGTAACGAGGACGTCTGGGCGTTTCACGAGGCATTCGCCGACATCATCGCACTCTTCCAACACTTCACCTTTCCCGAGGTCCTCCGCCATCAGATTACCCATACCCGCGGCAACCTCGAGACAAACAACCTCTTGGGTCAGCTGGCGCAGCAGTTTGGGCAGGCCACCGGCAATCGAGGTGCGTTGCGGGACGCCCTTGGCACCGAAACGAAGGACGGATGGCTGCGGAGGCAGCCCGACCCCCGCAGCTTGCATAACGTGCAAGAGCCCCATGCGCGCGGCAGTATTCTCGTCGCTGCTGTCTTCGACGCCTTCCTCTCTCTCTACAACGAGCGCACCGCCGATCTCCTTCGTCTCTCCGCCGCAGGCACCGGGATTACCCCGGCCGATCAGATCCATCCCGACCTCGTGAACCGCCTGGCAGTGGAAGCGGCCCACACCGCCGACGATGTCTTGCGCATCTGTATCCGGGCGATGGACTACGTACCGCCTGTGGACATCACGTTCGGTGAGTTCCTCCGCGCCATGATCACGGCCGATTACGACCTCGCACCTGCCCACCGGCGAAACAACCGGATCGCCTTCATCGACGCCTTCCGTTCCTGGGGGATCTATCCACGGGACGTCCCGACGCTCTCTGAAGACAGCCTCCGCTGGCGTCCTCCGGGAAATGAGGACCAACTCACCTCTCTCAGGGAGAATCCGGGTTTCTCTAAATCTGACGAAAAGACCCTACGTGAGTTGGCGGATGCGCTCGAATCCTGGCAACCAGGCAGCCAGCGTCGCAATGTATTCCAGCATGTGCAAAAGGCGCAGGCGATGTTCCACGATCTGCTCGAAAAAATGCAAGACGAAGTTCCTGGGGGGCAGCCGCTGGTGCCTGGGCTTGATCTGCGCACAGGGGCTCACTTCAGCGTCACCAACCTTCGGCCGGCTCGCCGCGTGGGGTCGCAAGGAGAGTTCCGCAACGAGATGGTCGTCGACGTGATCCAGACGTACCGGGCTTCCGACTCTGGAAAACCGGTGGGTGATCCCCCCTTCCGCGGCGGAGCAACGCTCATCATCGATGCGCGTGACTGGACGGTTCGGTACGTCATTTCCAAACGCGTGTACGAGGAATTACCGGCCTGTGCCGGACCTGGCGGGATTCGAGCCGGGCGCGCCTACCGGCAACAGCGGTTCGGGGCCCAGCGCGATTCGAGTCTGGCCGGCGAGGGGGCGAATTCTTGGCGGAGCGAAGCGACCGGCAACCTGGAAGATTGGCTCGCCGCTACCTACGCCTGTCAGGCGCGGAGGGCTGCCCGCAGAAAGAAGGCCATGCTCGCCGAACCCTTCGCCTTGTTGCACCGGGGCTTTGAGTAGCACGCGGGAGAGGAGGCCCACGTCCGATGACTCAAATGACTCAACTAGGCCACGCGAGTACCGCCGCCCCTTCTGCCGCGACGGCAGACGCTGTCGTCGACTTTCGCCCTGACCCGAATCAGGTTCTCATCCGGATGTATGGTCAGGGACTGGGTGACTGCTTTTTGCTGGCTTTTCCGCCGAGATCGCTCTCGAACGACGCGACAACCGACACCGCGCGGCCGGTGTACGTCCTGATCGATTGCGGCGTGGTGGCGGGAACGCCCAATGGCCCGGATCGCATGAGGGCGATCGTCTCCGACATCAGGAAGTCGACCCAGGACAACTCGATTCCTGCTGGTTCGGACGGAGAGCCGAAGGGTCACCTGGACCTCCTAATCATCACCCACGAACACTGGGATCACCTATCGGGATTCGTCCAGGCGGAAACTGAGTGGAACGAGATCGAGGTCGAGGCCCTCTGGACTGCCTGGACCGAAAATGAGAACGACCCGAGCGGGCTACCCGACGCACTCAAAAAGATCCTCGCAAAGCAGCAGAGAGCACTCGCTGCATTCGCCGACCGCGCCATGGACGCGGATTTGTCGGAGCAGCAAGAGACCGTCCGGGGCCTGATGGCGTTCTTGGCGGGCGACGCGCCGAACGGGATGGGTTTCTCCGCCGCACCGACGGTCGGCGACGCCTTCGCGGCCGCGAAGGCTCTGGTCGCGAAGAAAGACAAACATACCTGCTGCGAACCTGGTCAATTGCACCGCATCCCGGGCACCGACTCCATCGCCTACGTCCTCGGTCCGCCGAGAAGCGACGAACTCCTCCGCAAGGTCGCTCCGTCTAAGAAGTCGCCCGAGACATACGAAGCTGACGTGACAAAGTCGGGCGGACCAGAGGGTAAGACCACCAGTACCAAAGGGAAGCGTAGGAAGGAAGCGAGCGTAGGCGGTGACGATTCGAGCGTCCGCCTCAGAAGACTGGCCGTCGGCCCCTCGGCGTTCAACTCGTTTGTCACGCCGCTCCTCGGTACTCCCCGGGCCGTAGGCGACCAGAATGCGCTCGGCGATGCCGCCGCCGAAGAGTTGTGCACGGACCGCGATCTCTACAATCGCTCCTTCCCGTTCGCCCAGTCATTCCGCATCCCCCTGGCGAGCGCTGAAGCGGCAACCCGGCATTACCCGGAACCGGCAAAGGCATTGGCGTCCTATTACCACAGGCACAACTCCTGGCGGCGGATCGATTCCGATTGGCTAGTTTCAGCAGAGAACTTCGCTCTTCAGGCCGATAATCTCACCAACAACACGAGCCTCGTCCTCGCCATTGAGCTACCCGCCGGCGCGGAAGCCGAGCGCAAGGTCCTCCTCTTTGTCGGCGACGCCCAGGTCGGAAACTGGTTGTCCTGGGACGAGATTCCGAAATGGCTGCCTCAAGAAGACGCCAGGACCGCCCAAGCCAGGCCCGACATCGGCGACCTCCTTCAGCGAACCGTCTTCTACAAGGTCGGCCACCACGGCTCGCACAATGCCACCCTCAAGGCGCTCGGCGTTGAGCGAATGCGGGATGACGGAACGCTGACGGCATTCGTGCCGGTCAGTGTCGAGGTCGCAAGGCACTTCAAAGATTGGTGCGCGATGCCGCTCGACGTCATGCTGAACGCCCTCAACGAACGGACTGGCAATCGGGTCGTGCTACCGAACGGAAACGTGTGGCCGCCGGTCGAAGATCCCGATCAACTCAAGCGGGAGTACGACAGGATTGGGATCGAGGTGTCGCTTGCGACCCTGGAACCGAAGCTCAAAGACGGCAAGCCGATCGAGGGCGCCGTTCCGCTATGGGTTCAGCTCTCCGTCGACTACTGAAAGGAACGGCGTCGATCGACACGACCGCCGCTCCCTTCGCCGCGAACACCTATCGGTAGCTGAACGCAATAGAGGGATCGTCGGCGATCACCTCGCATTCGTGCGCCAGCTATGAACCGGCGACCATCCCAGTAGCCGCCGCGCTTTCTCGATCGCGAAGGCCGAGGTCGTACCGGCGATCGGCTCCCTGATCTCCACGGTCGGAGCATGGGCACGAATCAGCTCTTCCGTTGGCGTCTCGCTCAGACTGTCGGCGGCGACGACGTTGAATGGCTCGAACCCGAGCCCGTCCGCCTCGATCCCAAGTCGGCATGCCGTCGCGGCGTCCCGCACGTCCACGTACCCCCAGAGGAGACGCCACCAATTGTCAATTCCGGGATCGCCTGCCAACTGCGCGGCTCGCTCCTTCGCTTCCTCCTGCATCGCCACCCAATGGAAGCGGAGCGCAACCACCTGCATCCCCGTTCGTCGATGGAACATCTCCCCCGTGCGCTCATCGACCTCCTTGGAGAGTCCGTAAGCGTCCTTGACGATCAGCGGATGCGCCTCATCCACCGGCGCGTAGAGCGGCGCGAACGGCTCCACCGCCCAGGCGGTCCCGAGCGCCGAGATGCTCGACGCGATCACCGCTTTCCTGACTCCGAGCAGCGAGGCCGCCTGGAGTGTCGCGAACGTCGCCTGCACGTTGTTGACGAAGACGACCTCGTCCGCGTGTCCGTAGGGGCTCGGAATCGCACCAAGGTGGATTACCGCCTCGCACCCTGATAGCGCCCCGGCTACCTGCCCCACATCGCCTAGATCGGTTTCAACGAAGCGATGGTCGGTCGCCCGGCTCGCCGGTTGCCGCTGGTCCGCGCTGACCACCTCGTACCCGTGCTCGAGCAGATCCCGCACGACCGCCTGTCCGACCCGACCTGTCCCACCCGTGACCAGTACACGCATCCCCGATTCTCCTCCAAGTCACAATCGCCAACGGCGCACCGCCGGCGTCCAACGGCTGGCAGTGGTCGACCACCGAGTTTAGGCAAGCGACCCGGTCGTGGCGTCGTCGCTACCGTGCCTTGCCCAACGGCCGGATTGACATGCCATTCTCCTTGCGATAGCGTAGCGCGACCAGCAGTTATCGGAAACAACCCCGCGTCGCAGTGGCGCGGGCCCGCAGTTCGACGGAGGAAGCACGATGAATGGCGATCGCATCCGTCTCAATCGTCGTCGGTTCGTCCAGATCTCGGCGGGAACGGCCGCCGCCGCATCGCTCGCGGGTACCGGTCAGTTCGTCCACCAAGCCGGGGCGCAGGAGCTCCCCCAGGTTCCCCGTGAAAAGACGCTGATCCTCGTCGGCGTTGGCGGCGAATCGCCGAACCAGTTCACTGACGTCGACAACGTCAATCCCATGCAGGCCGTCGGTGCCAACCTCAGCCGCTCCGGCTTCCAGCTCGTCTACGAGCCAC
>JAXDKI010000475.1:0-4759 GCA_034667245.1 Thermomicrobiales bacterium
CTGAACTACGCGCGTCATTTCTACCGACCACCGTCGCAGGAACAGGTGGAGTGGACCTTCCCCTTCGCCTACCGCGGCCACGAATGGACGACGCCCCTCCCCGAGACGGCCGCGGTCGCGCAGGCTATCCGCTCGCTGCGACCGCGCTTCGTTTATTCGCTCCACAACTGTGGGTTTGGCGGCGTCTACTACTACCTCTCCCGCCCTATGCCGGACCTCCATCCGGTCCTGCGCTCGCTCGCGGTGACGCACGGTCTGCCGCTTGCCCTCGGGGAGCCGGAGGTGCAATGGGCGAAGCGCTACGACGACGCGATCCTCGGTTCGCTCTCACAGGCTGACCACATCGATCACGTCGTCGCTCACGGCGGGGATGAGGCGGCGGCCAAGCTCGTCCGAGGCGGAGGCAGCAGCTACGATTTCGCGGTCGGAATTGTTCCGGACGTCGGCCACCTCCTCTGCGAGGTGCCGTACTATCTCGTCGAGGGGATTGCGGACGGGCGGCCGAGTGGGCAGTTGCGTCGTGACGCATTTCTTGCCTCGCTCGAGAAGTCGGAAGAGTTCTCGAGCGCGCTCGATCTCTGGTTGACGCTTCTCGACGGCACCCTCAAGGTCGCCAGTTCCTTCCGCTCGGCGGTGACCGAGACGCGGCAATGGTTGCCAGCTTCGATCGAATTGCTGCAGCACATGATCGACACGGACCCGGAGATGCAGCGGGAGGCGACGGTCGCCGAGCGCGCCAACGCCCTCTACGTCGACGGGGGGTATCGATTGCTCTCGCTGAGTATGGTGCCGCGTATGGTTGCGGCCGAGCGCGCGGGACGGAGCGTGTCGTCCGACGAGGAGGAACGGCTCCGACAAGTCGAGACCGAAGCGACGGCGATGATTGACTGCTGGCATGCCGACCTGGACGCCGGGGCGCACTACCAGGCGGTCCCGATCCAGACCCTTGTGCGCATCGAACTGGCGGCTGGCTTGCGCATGGCTGAGTACCTGGCCGGAGAGCTGCGGTAGTCGGACGGTCGCTTCGGGAACTGGCCAGGGATTGCGCCGCCCCGTCGCGAGCCCGCAGTAAAACTAACTGCGGATCGCGGTCAGGATTTGGGTTAGCGGGCTCGACGGGACACGAAAACGGTCGGAATTCCTCGGTCACTACGCGCAGGTATACCTACGCGCGGCGGATCGGTTGACCCGACAGGGAGCTGGGGGCATCAGCGTGAGCTCCCGGGTCGACGCCGATGCCGAGGCGGTCCACGAGCTCGCCGCCCAGCCAGCCGGTCACCGTAGCCCCGAGCGCGGCCACGATTTGGAGCGCCAGGGAGGCGGTGCCCGGGTCGGCCGGGGTGTCGCGGCGCAGCAGCCAGGCGATTGCGAAGAGGGCGACAACGACGACGTTGCCGAGGCCGTGCAGCGTGCCCACCCGCTTGGCGCGCGTGCCGCCCGGGATGGCGAGCCAGTCGATGGCGCCGAAGACGGCGGCCAGCAGGCCGGTGAGGATGCCCGCGGCGATCATGTAGTCGGCGGCTCGTCCAAAGCCGTCGCTGCCGCCGAAAACATCGATCAGGTCGAAGGCGACGGCGGTCGCCAGCAGGCCGAGCGGGAACGGGATCAGCATCGGATGGATTGGGTGACCGAAGAGCTTGGCTCGGCTTTCCATCATCTTCCTCCTGTCGTCCGCTTCCGGCAACCGCACCACGTCGCGGCGCCGGCACTAGTGAGACCCAACGGCGGTCTGTTGCGCGGTTGCTACGACGTGTGCCATGCGCGCAAGCCGGGGTCACCCCGGAGTGCGCGCAGCCCGTACTTGATGCGCGACTTGACGGTGCCTAACGGGTAGCCTTGTGCGTTCGCGATCTCCTCGTGCGTCAGCCCGCGGAGGAAGGCCAGGGTCAATGCCTGGCTCTGGTATGGCGGCAGGGTCGCCATCGCCGCCGCGATGTGCTCGCTGAGTGCATACCCCGCGGCGGTGTCATCGGGGCCGGGTCCGATGTCCTCGACCTCGGGCCGCGGCAGTTCGCCGGGCTTCCACGTGAAGACCCCGCGTTCATGCCGTCCGCGTCGGTATTCGTCCAGGGCGAGATTGCGGGCGATGCGCGAGAGCCAGGCGGCGACCGCGCCCCGGTCCGCTTGGTACGACGAACGCCTTTCCCAAGCCCGCAGAAACGCCTCCTGGCACACCTCTTCGGCCACCGCCGGGTCGCGCACAATCCGAAGTGCCAACGAGCGCAGAAGACCCGCGTAGCGGATGTAGAGGGCGGCGAAGGCTCCCTCATCGCCGCCGTCCGTCAGACGTAGCAGATCGTCGTCGGCGAGCTCGGATACGTCCGCGAGCCGCCGACCGTTGTGGTTGATAAGCCCGTTGTGGTCGGCGGCCCGCCGTGGGATCGTGAACATGCTGCCCCTCCGATCGGCTACTCCCTACGGCCATCAGCATAGCGCTGAAATGTAGATTGTCAAGATACATCTTGACAACATTGACAATAGGGCGAGGGAGCGATAGGGTACACAGGAGGAGGCGCGTATGGCATTGGCATGGAACCGGCGGTTCTTCGCGAGCACACGTGGGCAAGTGATCGGGCTGCTGAGGCGCGGACGGCGCACCGTGGAGGAACTCGCCCAGGCGCTCGGGCTCACCGACAACGCCGTCCGCGCGCACCTGGCGTCGCTCGAACGGGACGGTCTCGTGCGCCAGGAGGGACTTCGGCGTGGTCCGAGCCGACCGGCCTACGCCTACGAATTGACTCTAGACGCCGAACGGCTCTTCCCCAAGCCGTATGGCGCGGTGTTGAGGGTGCTTCTGGACGTGCTGGCTGAGGAGGTACCGCCAACGGAGATCGAGTCGATGCTGCGCGAGGTGGGCCACCGGATGGCAGCCGGTCAGCCGCCACCAGCCGGCGACCTACAAACGCGTGTCGATCGGGGCGTCGCGTTGCTCGCTGACTTGGGCGGCCTCGCCGAGTCGGAAGACGCCGATGAGGGGATCCTCATCAAGGGATACAGCTGTCCGCTGGGAGACGCCGTGCCGGGACACCCGGAGATCTGTAGATTGGCAGAAACCTTGCTCGCCGATGCCATCGGCAACCCGGTGCACGAGCAATGCGATCGCGGTGCTACGCCCCGCTGCCGGTTTCTGGTGCCGACGGCGCTGCAAGGGGAGGGTTAAGGAACCAGACGCAGGAACCCGGGCCGCGACAGCTTGATTGGTCGCTACGCTGTGAATGCGGTGGTGCGCCCGGGATTTTGCGTACTGCAACGAGTTCGGCGGGCCGCTAGGCCCCGGTGAACGAAGGCTGAGGTGCTACTACGTCCCGAAGGAGGTCGGCGAACGCGAGGCGCCGGTACCCGGACCGCCGCTCGTGAAGACGGGCGGTACGGATCACCGTACCGCCCCGCTTGGTCCCCGCTTACGAGCGCCCCGCGTTCGACTGCGCGACGTGGTAACCGATCCGTCCGCCCTAACGAGGGGCCAGCGCTTCCGCGCTGTTGATGCTATTGGTTCTTAGGACAACTGGGTCGGTCCTGTTCGATTTGGTTGCTGAGGTGTTGCCGTATGAGACGAGACCGCGGCGCTGGCCCCTGGTCGACGATCCCGAGACAGAAAGCCGGCCGCGGTGGCCATCGGTCGCCTCACTCGAGCGCCGTTGACGCGCGGACTCGGCGGCAGGGCCGTATCGTCGATCGTAAGCCAACCAGGGCGTGTTTTCGTGCGTTGGCAGTGTGCGGCTGAGGCGCCGAGGGACGCGCCCTTCGCGTTGGCCTCCCGTCTCACCGCTGCGGACGCGGCCGTCGCCGGTACGGGAAGGAGCGGCGTTGCGGTGTCGGTCGTGTTGCGGAGGATCAGCGCGCTCAGCGCGCTCAGCCGTTCCCGACGGTGGCCGAACTCAACTGTTTGTATAACTAGACGGTTGGACCGTACGGTGTATCATCGGCGTCCTTCAAGGACGCCGGGCTTGCGCGCGGAGCCGCCGCACCGGCATTCCCCGGAGGGATACCAGCGATGAAACGCGCGCTCACGACGTCTGTACTCGCCCTGCTGCTGGCGACAGGCCTCGCCCCTCTGCTTTCCGGCGGTATCGCGGCCGCGGCGGACACCGTCACGCTCGCCATCGAGGGCGGCGACGCCACCGCCGTGGGCGCGTGCGTCAACGTCGTCAAGGACGGCGAAAGGGTCGTGCAGAAGAACACGTGCAAGAACAAGGCGGTCGGCCGGGGCGGCGACGTCTCCGCCAAGGGCCTGTGCGTCACCGTGGTCAATGACGGCGACAAGGTGGTGCAGAAGAAGTGCAAGGACAAGGTGGTCGTCAAGGGCGAGGACAAGGTCGTCCAGAAGAAGTGCAAGAACAGGGCGGTCGGCCATGGGGGCGGCAAGGTCGTGCAGAAGAACACGTGCAAGAACAAGGCGGTCGGCCGGGGCGGCGACGTCGTGCTCAAGAACGCCTCCATCCTCGTCATCCCAGGGAATCTCTAGTCGCCAGTCGCCCCAGGCACGCGGTGGAGGGAAACACACACGCCCTCCCCCGCCCAGCGGAAAGGAGCACACCGATGCGCAACCTGATTGTCGCGCTGTCGTTGGGCGGGGCACTCCTGCTCGGGAGCGCCGCGGTCCCCGTGCTGGGGCCGCAAGTCGCGCGGGCCGCGGTCCCCTGTCCGCCCGGGACCGACGTCGACGGCAACGGGGTGCCCGACCGCATCGACGCCGTCGTCGCCCGCCTGGAGGCGCGCGGCGCCGCGCTGGCGGAGCGGCACCCCGCGCAGGCCGGCG
>JAXDKI010000476.1:0-3949 GCA_034667245.1 Thermomicrobiales bacterium
CGTCGTCCTGGCGATCGCTGGCATGGCCTTCGCTCTGCGGCGGCGACCAGCCTAGCAGGGACACGAGGCGGGGGCGCACGATGTGCGCCCCCGCCTTTTGCTACCCCCGATCCAGCAGCTCCAACGCCGGTGCCAGAGCCTCGATTCCCGCGACCGTGCACGGGTCGGGGTAGAGTTGGATGTGGGCGATGCCCTCACGAGCGTAGGCGCGGAACTCCTCGGCCAGCTCTTCGGGGGTGCCGGTCAGGGAGGGCACGGTTTGACCGGGGCGACCGTAGGCACCGGGGAAGTCGACCATCACCGCCGCCGAGCGCTCCAGTGTCGCCGGGTCGCGACCGACCCCGCGGCAGATCGCATCCATCTTCTCGCGTAACGCCGGGATACCCGACGCCCGGTTCCCCGTCCACTGCGCCCAGACGTTCCAGTGGTCCGCGTGCTGCGCGGTCAGGCGCATCATCCGCTCCCCATGGAAGGTGCCGATCATGATCGGCATCCCCTGCGGGCGCGGTCCGCGTGGCCGGAGTTCGCAATCCTCCGCGGAATAGAACTCCCCCTTGAAGTCGACCTGTCCGGTGCGGATCAACGAAGTGATGATCTGCAGCGCTTCCTCGAAGCGACTGGCCCGGTGATCGAAGGGAAATCCGAACGCCCGGTACTCCGGTTCGGCCCACCCCGCGCCCAGACCGAGGATGAGCCGGCCACCGCTGATCTCGTCGATCGTCTCGGCGATCTTCGCGATCAGCGCGGGGTTGCGATATCCGGTACAAGTGACGAACGGCGCCAGTTCGATACTCCTGGTCGTCGCCGCGAAGGCGGCGAGCATCGACCAGGCTTCCCAGGCGCCCTGCGGCTCATGCCCCGGCACCTTCATCAGGAGGTGATCGGCGAACCAGAGCGAGTCGAACCCCAACTCCTCGGTCGTGCGCGCCATCGCCAGCAAGTCCGACCACCGTGCCGTGTCGCCGGCCATCTCCCGCTCCGATTCCGGGAGCATGATCCCGACCTTGAGTGGCCGGTTGCGGACTCTCCCTTCAGTCATCACTCGCCCTTCCCTCCCCCATCGCCACGTCGAAGCGCTTAGCCAGGTAGTAGCGGACATGCCCCCGTGGCAAATCCGGCAACTCGCCAAAGACTGAGTATCCGTGCTTCCGGTAAAACGCCGGCGCCTGGAAGTCCTGCGTGTCGAGGAAGACCCCGATGCAACCCCGCCGGATCGCCTCCCCTTCGGCCGTCTCCAGCAGCTTCCCACCGATTCCGCGCCCCCGCAGGTCCTCCCGCACCCAGAGCAAATCGACGACGAGCCAATCCCAAAAGGTCACGCCCGACAGTCCGGCGACGACCGATCCCATCTCGTTCCGGAGGAAGACCGCGAGCGGCAGGTAGTGATCCTCGCCCGCGTGCCCACTGTTGAAGTCGGTGAGGTTCTGACGGACCGTCCCGATGTCCGCCTCGCTCGGGTCGTCCTCGATCGCCAGCCTCAACGATGGCTCAGCGGGCACCGCGTCTACTCCCTACGCCCACATCAAGCGCGATCGAGAATCTCCACCACTCGGGCGAACTGCTCCAGACTCGCCGGCGTGCAGGGATCGAGACCCGCGACGTAATGACGCAGCCCGAGATCGCGGAACCCGGCGATCGCCTCGGCGATCTGCTCCGGCTCACCGGTGATCGGATTCGGGCGGCGCCCCAGACATCCGGGCATCGCGATGTTGCTCCCGGCGGAGCGGACGAGCGTCGCGGGATCACGCCCCACGTCTCGGCACGCCTCGTCGAGCTGTGCGAGCAGCGGCACGACGGTCGAGGGATCGTGGTGCCAGTCGGAGTTCCAGGCGTCGGCGTAGGTCGCCGTCAGCCGCATCATCCGCGGCCCGTTCGTGCCGACAAGGATCGGTGGTCCCCCCTCCGCACCGCGCGGCCCGCGGGGCAGATTGACCGCCTCATGCGCCTGGTAGTACGTCCCCTGGTAGTCGGCCTGGCCCTCGCGGAGCAGCGGCTGGATGATCTTGATCGCGTCGTCAAAGCGCGCCACGCGGTGGTCGAACGGGAAACCGAACATCTCGTATTCCGGTTCGTGCCACCCCGCCCCGAGCCCGAGGACGAAGCGCCCCCCGCTGATCTCGTCCAGGTTCTCGGCCATCTTCGCGACGATGCCCGGATTGCGCCAGCCGAGACAGGTCACGAAGACGCCGAGGGTGATCTTCGACGTCGCCGCCGCGATCCCGGCCAGCGTCGTCCACCCCTCCCACACCCCGCGCAGCGGCGTTCCCTCCTGCCGAACGATGAAGTGGTCCGGAATCCAGACCGCGTCGTACCCGAGCTCCTCGGCGACCTGGGTCATCTCCAGCATGTCGCGGAAACGCGGCGTCGGTCCGAACGCACCAAGGTCGGAGATCGGCATGATGAAGCCAATCCCCATCGGTCGCTTCGATTGCGGCCAGCGGCCAAGCGGCGCTGGGGAAAGAACGGATGCTGTCACGCGGCTCATCTCCTTGCGGCTCGTTGTCGTCCGGTCGTCACCGTCCAGACTCTACCGCACCGGAAGACTTACCGCTCCCGCCTGTCCCCATTCCCTAATCGAGGCTCATCCGCCGCAGCCGCCAGGTCGCCAGCAGGATCGAGAGCACCGTCGCGGCGCCGATCGTGATCAGCGAGGCGTTGACGCTCGTCACACTTTTGAGGGTCACGCTGTCTTGGTCGAGGACCTTGACGAAGACGGACTCGACGAAATGGCGGACGCTGACCACCCGCAGCCCCGGCAGAAACCGGCCGAGCAAACTCTCCCAGAGCAGGGCATAGATGATCCCGGCCAACAGCGCCCGCGAGATCAGCAAACTGACGAGCAGGAAGATCGCCCCGTACCCGACGACCCCGACGGCACCGCCGGCGAGCATCGCCCAGAGCAGACGGAGGTTGTCTCCGGACTCGCCCCGGAACGCCAGGAAGTAGGTCGCCGCCATCCCGGCCCCAATCAACGGTCCGGCGACGACCACCACCCCGATCAGCTTCTCGACGACGATCCGGAGACGCCCGATCGGTTTCAGCGTCAGATACGGCAGCGTCCGGTCCTCCACCTCGTTCCCGAGCGCGCCGGTCCCCAGGATCAGCACGGTGATCGGCAGCAGCGGCGCGACGATCAGACTCCGAAACATCGTCACGGCAACGAAGTGCAGCGGGTCGTCCACATCCGGGTTGATCAAATAGATCAACGCGAACAGCGCCGGAATAAACGACAACCCGGCCACAACCCGCACGGCCTTCCCACCCGCAAACTGCCGGACCGTGAGCGTGAAGACGGGGAGCGCGCGCCAGGTGAGCATAGCCATCAGCAGTATGTCCTTCTTTGTGCGCCCTTGCGACGACGCGGGCCTAAAGACCCGCGCTCACGGCACCAAGCCGGCTAAAGCCGGCTCAGAGCTCATCCGAGATCCGTTCAACTCTGTCCCAGAGTTGCCGCGATGCATGGCGCTCAGGCTGATGCTCGATGTAGGCAACAACGTCTGGAAGTTGCTTTTCGCCAAACGAGACGGCTCCGTACTCCGGTTGCCAGGCGAACGCCTCGTTGCTCGCCGATTCGGCATGATTCACCAGGTGGCTGGACGAACCTTTGACCCGCGAAAGGACCTGCGCCACCGACAAACTCGGTGGAATGGAGACCGCCATGTGGACGTGATCCGGCATCAAATAGATCGCGTGAACCAAGACCCTCATCTCCTCACAGGTCTTCCGCAAAGACGCCTCCACGACCCGTGCCACATTCCCAACCAGCAACGGCTCCCGATGCTGCGTCGTCCAAATCAGATGACAGAACATCCTCCAGTACGGCACGAAACGCTGATCCTTCCCCAATCACCCTAACCGTCAAAGCCGGCTTCAGCCGGGTTCGTTAGGTGAGCGCGGGTCTTTAGGCCCGCGTAATCAGGAACGCGCTACCCGGCCTATCTTTAGGCCC
>JAXDKI010000477.1:0-10210 GCA_034667245.1 Thermomicrobiales bacterium
GAGATCGCGTCGTAGGGGCGCACCGCCGTGCGCCCCTACGACGCTACGAACCGGCAACGCTGCGGAGGAGGAATCATGGAATTCGCCGACCGTGCGGGGTTCTATTGGGGCAACCTGACCTGGGAGGAGTTGCGCCAGGCGGCTACCCAGAATCGCGTCGTGATCCAACCGATCGGGGCGATGGAACAGCACGGGCCGCACCTGCCGCTCAACACCGACGACTTCATCGTCACCCGACTCTGCGACGCCGCCGGCCGCCGGGCCCCGGACGAGTTGCTCGTGCTGCCGGTCGTTCCCTACGCGTTCAACGCGCACCACATGGACTTCCCTGGTGTCATCGCCATTCGTTGGGACCACGTCATCAACTACCTGATCGACGTCGTCACCAGTGTGGCGTCCCACGGATTCAAGCGCTTCATCTTCATCAGCGGTCACGGCTGTAATCCGCCCTATCTGGCGGTCGTCGCCAACGAGGTCAATACCCGCACCGGCGCCCTCTGCGCCTCGCTCCTCTGGACCGTGCTTGCCGACAACGTCCATGAGATTCGTGAGTCGGTCGAGCCGGGTGGGATGGCGCATGCCTGTGAGTTGGAAACGGCCGTCGTCCTGCATCTCGATCCCGCGCGAGTGAGGACCGACAAGATCGTCGACGAGATGGGTTTCCAGCAGGGCGAGTACCTGCAGATGGATCTCACCCGTGGCACCGGCGTCCACCTCGGCGAGCATTGGTGGAGCAGCTTCTCACCGACCGGCGTCGCCGGCGAGGCGACGAAGGGAACGGCGGAGAAGGGCCGTCTCATGTTCGAGCGCGCGGCAGATAACCTTGTCCGTCTCGCCCGCGAGTTGCGCGACCGGCCGGACCCGGCTCAGAGTCGCGTCGATCTCCACTGAGTCTTGAAGGGAGGTGTTCCAACCCTAATCGGCTGTTGAGTTAAACGGCACGCGAACTGTCTCCTCGTCCATTGACACCGAGCTTATCGTCAAGCCCACAGAGACGAAAGGAGTACACCCGTGACCACCCGCCGTGACCTCCTCAAGTTTGCGACCGCCGCCGGGGCCGGCGCCGGTCTCGCCGCACTGGCCGGTCCCCGTGCGCTGGGCGTTCGCGCCCAGGAGACGCCAAAAGCCGGTGGCACCCTGAACGTCGGGGTTCAGGGCGAGGTCAAGGTGCTGGACCCGAACATCACCACCCTTGCCGCCTACCATTCGGCTCTCCGCTTCACCCTCTTCGAGACCCTCGTCGAGGTCGATGAGACGGCCGCCTACATTCCCAACCTGGCGGAGTCGTGGCAGTTCGCCGAGGACGGCCTGTCGCTGACGGTGAGCCTGGCCAAGGGAGTGAAGTTCCACAACGGTAAGGACTTCACGTCTCAGGACGTCGCCTTTACCGTCAAGCGTCTGCAAGACCCCGCCTTGGACTCGCAGTGGAAACCGCAGGTAGCCGCCGTCACGGCCGTCGAGACGCCGGACGACGCGACCGCCATCTTCCGCTTCGCCGCTCCCACACCCGCGTTCCTGGAGAACCTGCTCAACGTCCAGATCTTGACCGAGCAGGGGATCGACCAGATCGACACTCACCCGATCGGCACCGGCCCATTCGAGTTTGTCGAGTGGGTGCTCAACGACCGGATCACGCTCAAGAAGTTCGCGGGTTATCGCCAGCAGGGGCTGCCTTACCTCGACGAACTGGTCTTTCGGCCGATCCTCGACGCCGACACCAGGTTGACCAACATCCAGGCCGGCAGCGTCGGCGTGGTCGAGCAACCGTCACCGAAGGATGCCGAGCGGATCCAGGCCGACGAGAATTTGACCCTGCTCGTGACGCCGGCGACCTCGAAGTACGACAACTTCCAGATCAACTGCACCAATCCCGCGACCAAAAACCCGAAGGTCCGACAAGCACTGAGCTTTGCCGTCGACCGCGACACTTACGTCAACGACATCCTCTACGGCTTCGGGAAGCCGGCAGTCGGACCCTTCTCGGAGTCCAACTGGGCCTACGACGCGGCCGTGATCGAGCCCTACCTGGTGTTCGACCTCGACAAGGCCAAGCAACTCCTCGACGAGGCGGGCCAGGAGGACGGCAACCGGCTGAAAGAGCTGGAGATCATGACGCCGAAGGGCTTCGACGAGATCAAGAGTGCGGCCGTCCTCTTGCAGGCCAATCTGGCCACGATCGGGGTCAACGCCTCGATTACCGAGCTCGAGCTCGCCGGCTGGATCGATCGGCTGGTGACCAACCCCGACTACGCCATCACGACCGACACCTACGGCTATGGCGACACCGACCCGGCGACCGTGCTCAGCCGCGACAACTTCGCGCCCGACACCAACGTCCACCTCTTCCGCAACGACGAGTACAAGGCACTGGTCGAGAAGGGCGCGACCACGATCGATCAAGACGAACGCAAGCAGATCTACTCCCAGATCCAGCAACTCATGATGGATCAGATGCCCGGTTTCCTGATCGCTCACCGCTCCGATCTGTTCGTCACCCGGAAGACCGTTCACGGCTTCAACCCCGGTCCGCTGATCCGCCACCACTACGGCAAGGTGTGGGTCGAGTAACGGAGTGACAATCGGCAAGGGGAGTCCTCCTTGCCGCTTGCCACTCGCCACGTGGGACTGCAATGGGTACCTACCTCGTGCGCCGGCTGGTCGGACTCGTGCCGGTGTTGCTCGTCATCTCTGTTGTCGCGTTCCTGACAACCGATCTCGTGCCCGGCGACGCGGCCGGGGTGTTGCTCGGTCAGAACGCGACGCCGGAGCGGGCTGCCACGGTGCGCAAACGGCTCGGTCTCGACCAGCCGCTGCCGATCCGCTATGCAAAGTGGATGGCCCAGGTGGCGCAGGGAAACCTGGGCCGCTCCATCCTCAACCAGCAGGCGGTCGTCTCATTGGTCGGCAGCGCGCTTCGCGTCACGTTGGAGCAGCTGGTGCTGTCGATGCTGGTGGCGATCTTGATCGCCCTGCCGGTTGGGGTCGTGGCCGCGATCCGGAACGGGAGCTGGCTCGACCAGATGCTGATGGGGATGGTGCTGATCGGCACCTCGATCCCGACGTTCTGGCTTGGGTTGATGCTCGTCTACCTCTTTGCGGTGCGCTGGCACATCCTCCCGCCGTCGGGGTTCACGCCACTTTCGGAGGACCTGGGGCAGAACCTGAAGAACATGATCCTGCCGTCGTTCGCGCTCGGCGTCTACCTTGCCGGACCGTTGGCGCGCTTCGTCCGGTCGAGTCTGATCGAGACGATGCGCCAACCCTACGTCGTCACCGCACGAGCCAAGGGACTGCGCGAAGGCCGCGTCGTGCGACGGCATGCCCTCAAGAACGCGCTGATCCCGACGGTGACCTTCGCCGGGTTGCAGGTCGGTGCCTTGATCGGCGGCGCGATCGTTACCGAGATGGTCTTTGCCCTACCAGGGATGGGTTCGTTGGCACTCAACGGCATCTTGAACCGCGACTTCCCGATCATCCAGGGGGTTGTGTTGACGGTCGCCGGTGGCTACGTCCTGATCAACATCTTGATCGACGTCGTCTACGTCATGCTCGACCCGCGCATCAAGTTCGCCGAGGCCCGCTGAGTCACCGGAGTGCCCAATGTCCGTCCGTCCGCTGACGATCGATCACCACGCCGAATCCGGTCCGGTGCGGCAGGCACGCAACCGCACGCGGTCGGCGCGCGTCGTCGGCAGCGCGCTGGCGGTCTTCCGGAGGCAGCCGATCGCGACCGCGGTTGTGCTCGTCTTCCTCGTCGTCGGCGCGCTGGCGCCGGTTCTGGCGCCGGACGATCCGGCCGCGATCCACATGCGCGAGCGGCTGCAAGGCCCAAGCGGAGCCCATTGGTTGGGGACCGACGAGTACGGGCGCGATCTCCTCAGCCGCGTCCTCTATGGGGCGCGGATCGCCTTCCAGGCCGGAATCATCGCCGTCGGCATCGCGATGATCGGCGGCGTCCTGATTGGTCTCGTCGCGGGCTATTTCGGCGGCTCGGTCGACTATCTCTTGTCGCGCGTCGTCGAGGGTTTGCAGGCCTTCCCGGTCGTGCTGCTGGCCATCGCGATCACCGCCGTCTGGGGACCATCCGTGCGACACGCGATGGTTTCGATCGGGATCGCGACGATCCCGGATTTTGCCAGGATCACCCGCGGCGTCGTCTTGCCGACGAAGGAGCAGCCGTACGTCGAGGCGGCGCGCGTCGTCGGCTGCGGCAACGCGCGTATCCTGCGGATCGCCATCCTGCCTAACTGCCTGCCTGCGATCACCGTGCTGCTGTCGTTCAGCATCGCCAACTCGATCCTCTACGAATCGGCGCTCAGTTTCCTCGGCCTCGGTGCGCAACCGCCGCAGCCGTCGTGGGGCACGATGCTCTCGACCGCCAAGAGCTACATGTTCGACCACCCGAGCTACACCCTGGTGGTTGGTCTGGCGCTCTCGCTCACGATCATCGCGTTGAATCTCTTTGGTGACGCCGTGCGGGAAGTCGTCGACCCGCTGGTCAAAACGTGAGGAATAGCGTGACCGTGGATACCCACCAACCGCTGCGTGGCATCATGCCCGTGCTTCAGATCCCCTTCGATGCCGACGACGAGATCGACGAGCACGATCTGCGCCGGCAAGTCGATTTCTGCGTCGCGTCAGAGACGCACGGGTTGGTCGTCCCAGCGTTGGCGAGCGAGTTCATGGTGCTCACCGACGAGGAGCGGCGGCGCACGGTCGAGATCGTCGTCGAGCAAGCGGCCGGCCGGGTGGCCGTCATCGCCGGTGTAGCCGGGACGAGTGTCAAAGCTGCCTGCGCGTTCGCCCGGCATGCGCGGCAAACCGGAGCCGCGGCCGTGATGGCGCTGCCGCCTTACGTGCGCCGGCCGGGGCCGGCGGGTGTCATCGGCTTCTACGCCGCGATTGCGGCAGCAGCAGACTTGCCGATTGTGGTGCAAAATGCGCCACCACCATTTGGCCTCGGGATCAGTCTCGGCACGATGACGACGCTGCTCGATGAGGTACCGGCGGTTTGCTACGTCAAGGAGGAGCGCCCGCCGGCTGGACACTTCATCAGCGAACTTGTCGCCGCGACGGGCGATCGTCTCCTCGGTGTCTTCGGCGGGACAGCCGGTCTCTACCTGATGAGCGAGCTGGCGCGCGGCGCGACGGGCTGCATGCCGTCGGCCGCGGTCCCCGACGTGCTGGTTGCCGTCTACGACGCGGTTGTGGCCGGCGATCACGCTCGGGCCCGCCAGATCTACGAGCGGGTCCTGCCGCTGCTGAGTCTCGAGATGTCGGTCTTGATGGCGGTTTCAAAGGAGGTTTTGCGACGGCGAGGGATCTTCAATTCCGTGGGGATGCGGGATCCCGAGTTCCCGCTTCTCGACCAGGGAGATCATGCCGAGCTCGACGCGATCTGGCCGCGCCTCAGCGAGTTGTTCGCCGGGTAGGTGTGGTCGCAGTGGTCATCTGCCGCGCGGACTGAGAGGAGGGGCCAGAGATTAAGTGCACTGCGAGCCGCGCGATGGACGCGCGACGGGCGGTAGACGAGGTAGAGGAGGGTACAGTCGTGTCTCAATCTCGATTCTCCATCACACGGCGTCACCTGATGCGAGTCGGTGCGGCGGCTGGTTCGCTGTCGCTCGTGGGAATGGCCAACGGTGCGCTGGCGAGTGGCGGGCGGGCCGTGCAGCGGGCGCGCCGGATCGGATCGTTCTCGCCGTTCGCCAACGGGATCGACCCGGTCACCTACGTCGGCGGTGACGGCTCCTATGCCAAGTATCAGCAAGACGGCATCCGACTCGGCTTGATCGAGGCGTTCCCTGTCAACTACGTCGACAAGGAGACCGGCAAGCGCACCGGGTGGAACACCGACCTCGTCCTCGCGGCGCTGGACAAGTGCGGCATCACCAAGATCGAGTACGTCGAAGGGCCATGGGAATCGATGGTCCCGGGGCTGCAGAGCAGTCGCTTCGATCTGCTCGCCAGCGACGTTCACGTCACGCCGGAACGGATCGAGATCATCGACTTCAGCGCGCCGGTCTTCTGGTACGGCGACATCGTCGTCGTGCCAAAGGGGAACCCCGCCGATGTGCACAGTTGGGACGGTCTCGCCGGCAAGACGGTCGGCGTCGCCCTCGGCGTCAACTACGCCGACTGGCTTCAGGCACGGACCGACCTGAAGGAGCTCCGGACCTATAAGGACAATCAAACGGCGGTGGCCGATCTGGTCGCGGGTCGCCTCGACGCCTACGTCGCCGAGGACGCCAACTTCACCGGGTTCTTTGCCCAAAACAAGGACCTGCCGATCGAGATCGTTGCCGACTACGTGCCGAAGTCGGAGTTGTCGGACTGGACTCGCTTCGGCATCCGCAAAGAAGACCGGGACTTCAACAACGTCTTCAGCCGGGCGATCGCGGAGATGTACATCGACGGGACAACCCTGTCGATCCTGAAGAAGTACGGGCTCGGCGAGCGCAATCTCTTCGCGGTCGTCGGGATGGTGTAGCCGATCCGGTAGCCGGTAGCGGGTAGCCGGTAGTACTCGATGACCCGTTCTTACTCGCTATCGGCTATCGGCTACCGCTCAACAAGGACACGGACGCATGGGGTTCAAGTGGCGCGAAATCCCCGACATGATGCCGTCGCTCCTGCATGGGCTACGCATCACGGTCGAGGCGACCGTCATCATCATGATTATCGCGATGCTGGTCGCGTTGCCGATCGCGTTGGCCCGGATGTCGCGCCACTGGTACGTCCGCGTACCGGCCACCGTCTACGTCCAGGTTCTGCGCGGCACACCCGTGCTGCTCCAGCTCTTCTATCTCTACTACGTCCTCCCCTTCGCCGGCATCCGGCTCGACCCGTGGCCGGCCGGTGTGATCGGGATGAGCCTCGCCTATTCGGCCTATCTCTCCGAGATCTACCGGGCAGGGATTGAGGCGATCGAGCGCGGACAGACCGAAGCGGCGCTGGCGCTCGGCATGTCGCACGTCAAAGTGATGCGGGTCGTCGTGTTGCCACAGGCTTTCCGGATCGTCATTCCACCGATCGGTAATATGTTCATCGGGCTGTTCAAGGACACGTCGCTGCTGTCCATCCTGACCTTGCGCGAGCTCATGTTCGAGGGCCAGCTGCTGGCAGCGACGACCTTCCGCCACATCACGATCTTCACCGTGATCGCGGTCCTGTACCTCTCCGTCTGCTGGCCGAGTGCGGCGATCATCGACCGGCTGGAGCGCCGCCTGAAGACCCTGCCGCGTGATCGTGACCCGGCGGAGGGGGGGCGTCGCCGCTGGGTCCTCCCCTTCGGGACGCGGGAGGCCGGTGCGTGATCCGGTTGGAGGGAGTCCACAAGCGGTTTGGCCGCCTGCACGTTCTGCGGGGCATCGATCTGGAAATCGCACGCGGGGAGGTGGTGGTCGTCATCGGTCCGAGCGGATCGGGCAAGAGTACGCTGCTGCGGGTGATCAACCATCTGGAGGCGATCGACGACGGCACGATCTACCTGGATGGGAAGCCGATCTACGAGTACACCGTCGACGGCCGCCGCGTTCGCGATTCCGAGCGAGTCATCCGCGCCATCCGATCCCGGATTGGGATGGTGTCGCAACGCTTCAACCTCTTTCCGCACATGAGCGTCCTGAACAACGTCATGGCGGGCCCGATCCACGTCCGCAAGATGTCGCCGGCCCAGGCGGAAGCGCGGGCACGGACCCTGTTGGAGCGGGTCGGCCTCGCCGACAAGGTGCGGTCCTATCCGTCGCAACTGTCCGGTGGGCAGCAGCAACGGGTGGCGATTGCGCGGGCACTGGCGATGGAC
Organism: Thermomicrobiales bacterium; assembly: GCA_034667245.1. Lineage (GTDB taxonomy): Bacteria > Chloroflexota > Chloroflexia > Thermomicrobiales > UBA6265 > DATBFX01. Next base: position 7,805 of record JAXDKI010000477.1, read on the forward strand.
CCGGAGGCGATGCTGTTCGACGAGGTGACGTCCGCGCTCGACCCCGAGCTGGTGGGCGAGGTCTTGCGCGTCATGCGAGGGTTGGCGGCCGAAGGGATGACGATGGTCGTCGTCACGCACGAGATGGGGTTCGCGCGGGAGGTCGCCGACCGCGTGGTGATGATGGACGAGGGGGCGATCGTCGAGATCGGACCGCCGGCCGACTTCTTCGGGCGACCGCAAAATCCGCGAACGCAGGCGTTTCTGCAGGCAGTCATCCGGCACTAGCGGGCGACGAGAGGAGAGCAGGTGCGTATCACCGATGTCGAGGCGATCGTGCTTCGACTGCCGGACGTGGGCGATGTCTGCGACGGTACCCAGGACGCGTTGGTGATCAAGGTGCACACCGACGAGGGCATCGTCGGCATCGGAGAAGCCGATTCGATGCCGACCGTCGTCAAAGCGATCATCGACGCTCCCGTGTCGAATTCGATCGGACACGGTCTGAGGGAGCTCCTGCTGGGTCAGGACCCGCTCCACATCGAGCGCCTGTGGCAGCGAATGATCGATGGGACGCTCTATCTCGGTGCCGCGGGGGTGCGCTTGACCGCGATCAGCGGGGTCGAGATCGCGCTCTGGGACATCCTCGGCAAGACAACCGGGATGCCGGTTTGGCAGTTGCTCGGCGGCGCCTTCCGACGCCGGGTCCGCGCCTACGCGAGCGTGCTCTTCCCCGAGGATCCCGACGACCTTGAAACGGTGCGGACGACGGCTGCCCGGCTGCGCCAGCAGGGATTCTCGGCAATGAAGTTCGGCTGGGGCGGCTTTGGCCGCAGCCGGCGGAGCGACGTGGCGTTGGTCGAAGCTGCACGCAAAGGAGCGGGCGATGACGTCGATCTGATGATCGACGTCGGGCTCTGCTGGGACGCGCGAACGGCGCTCGAGCGCGCGGACGCGCTGGCAGAGTTTCGGCTCCATTGGCTCGAAGCGCCCCTGCCCTTCCACCCCGTGCAGGCCTACGCGGAGCTATGCGATCGCAGCCCGATCCGCATCTCGTGCGAAACTCCCGGTGGCTACTGGGAGAGCGTCGAGTTCCTGCGACGCGGCAAGCTCCATGTGATCCTGCCCGATGCCTCGAATGTCGGTGGCATCGGCCAGTGGAAGCGAGTGGCGGATGCCGCCCGGACGGAAGGCGCCTGGTGCGTCCCCCATTGCTTCAGTACCGGAATTCTGACCGCGGCGTCGCTGCATCTTGTCGCGAACCAACCGGCGACCGATCTTATCGAGTGTTCGGAGCAAGGCTCGCCGCTCAACACGGCGCTGGTCAGACCCGCGTTCCGTGCCATCGACGGCTACGTCGACATATCGGACGCGCCCGGGCTTGGCGTCGAGCTGGACGAGACGATGGTGGAGCGATTTCGCGTCGCATAGCTTTCGGATGAGGAACCGGCGCGGTTCCTGACGTTGAACACAAGGACGGAACGTGAAGATTACCGATGTCGAAGCGATCATCTTGCGGCAACCCGACGTCGACGTCTCGAAGGCGGACGGGAGCCAGGACGCCCTCCTGATCCGCATCCAGACCGACGAGGGGATCACGGGGATTGGTGAGGTCGATTCTCTTCCATCCGTTGTGAAGGCGATCGTCGATGCGCCGCCGTCGCACTCGAATGCGAGCGGACTGAAGGCGCTCCTGGTCGGCGAGAACCCGCTCGAGATCGATCGCCTCTGGGAGAAGATGTACCGGGGATCGATCTACTACGGTCGCCGTAGCGCCGCCATCCACGCCATAAGCGGGATCGAGATCGCCCTGTGGGACATCAAGGGCAAAGCGCTGGGTCAGCCGATCTGCCGGCTCCTCGGCGGCCCGCACCGAACCTCGATTCGCGTCTACGCGAGCACTCTCATGCCGGAGACTCCGGAAGAAGTGGGGATGGTCGTCGGCGGACTCGTCGATCGTGGTTTTCCGGCGATCAAGCTCGGCTGGGGACCCTGGGGCCGCGACGCCGACCTCGACGTCGCCCTCGCGCGAGCAGCACGCCAGGCGGCCGGCGATCAGATCGAGTTGATGTTCGACATCGGCATGGGTTGGCCAAATGCGGACCATGCCATCCGCCAGGTACGGCGGTTGGAGGAGTTTCGCCCCTACTGGGTTGAGGAACCGCTCTGGCCGGACGACGTTGCGGGCTACCGTAAGCTCGCCGACACCGTCGAGACCCGGATCGCCTGTGGCGAAGAGGATTCGACCCGCTGGGGCTTCCAGGAGCTGATGGACCGGACCGGCGTCGACGTCATCCAGCCCGACGTCACCCGCGCCGGCGGTATCTCCGAATGCCTCCGGATCGCGCAGCTGGCAGATCTCCGCGGTGTCGCCACCGTCACCCACTCCTGGAGCACGGGCATCATCAAAGCCGCCTCCCTCCACGT
>JAXDKI010000478.1:0-11185 GCA_034667245.1 Thermomicrobiales bacterium
CGTGCCGGAGACGACAATGAACGGGACGTCGAACCCGCATTCGCGGAGATGCTGGAGTGCGCGCGGCGCGTCGAACTGGGGAAGGTTGTAGTCGGCGAGGACGACGTCGAGGTCGGGGCTGAGGGCCACCAGGTAGCCGGCTTCGGAATCGACTCGAGGCCCGATCGAGGCGTAACCGCCGCGGCGCAGGGCGTGCAGTGTCAGCTCCGCGTCCTCCGGACGATCTTCCAGCAGCAGCAGCTTGAGCGGCGTCGCCGGTGTCATCGATGGACACCCCCAATCCCTGGGCCGTCGCTCGCCGGATCGAACGCCGCGTGCCCGACCCCGACGAGGCGATCGTCGCCGGACGCGGCACTGACGCACGGCAGCCGTAGCGTGAAGGTGCTGCCTGCCCCCGGTTGGCTGGTGGCGGCGATCGTGCCCGCCTGCAGCGCGGCGAGTTTGCGCGCGATCGGCAGCCCCAGACCGATTCCGCTGAAGCGCCGCGTGAATCCCTCCTCGACCCGCCGGAACTCATCGAAGATGAAGTCGAGCGCCTCCGGGTCGATCCCGATCCCGGTGTCGACGACGGTGACCACCACCTCATCGCCGTCGGCCCGTGCGGCGACAGTGATCGCTCCGCGGTCGGTGAACTTGATCGCGTTGCCGACCAGGTTGACGAGGATCTGACGAGTCCGCATCGGATCGGCCAAAGCGGACGGCACCTCCGACGGCACGTCGAGGACCAGCGTGAGTCCTTTCGTCTCGGCCTGCGGCACGAACTCGGTCAACACCCGCGCAAGCAAGGGCGCGATCTCGACCGCAGTCCGCGTGATCTCCATTCGTCCGGCTTCGATCCTCGAGAGATCGAGCAGGTCGTCGATCAGTTCCAGCAGGTGGCTGGCACTGCCCATCATCCGGTCGAGCTGCGTTGTCTGCTTCGAGGTCAGTGCGCCGTCGCGCCCCCGTTGCAAGAGTTGGCCGAAGCCGATGATGGCCGTCAGCGGCGTTCGCAATTCGTGGCTGACGGTGGAGAGGAACTCGCTTTTGAGCCGATTTGCCGCTTCCGCCGCTTCCTTGGCCCGGCGGAGCGTCTCCTCCGCCTCTTTCCGGGTCGTGATGTCGGTGCAAACCCCGTCGGCGTAGAGCACGCCCTCGCGCTCTTCGACCGCCTCGGCGCGGTCGTGCAGCCAGATCCAGCGTCCGTCGCCACACTGGAAGCGGTAGTCAACGTCGAACGGTTCCCGTTGGGTGAAGAGTTCCTCGTAAGCCGCCCGCACACAAACCGCGTCGTCGGGGTGGATTCGCTCCAGCCAGGTCGCGGCCCCTACGCGGTAGAACGCCTCCGGCCTCAACCCGAGAACCCGCTCGGCGTTCGGGCTGACGAAGAGGCGCGCACCGTCCCGGTCCGCCCGCCAGGTCACATCCGGGATATTGGCGACGAGCGAGCGGTATTGCTCCTCGCTCCCCCGGAGCGCCGCCTCAGCCCGTTGCGCCTCTTGCCGCAGGCGGTGTTGCTCGATCGCCCCCCGGACCGCCTCCCCGAGTCGTCCCAGGCGGTCCTTCAACAGATAGTCGGCCGCCCCCTGGCGGATTGCCGCGACCGCCATCTCGTCGCCGATCGTCCCCGTGACGATGACGAAGGGGACGTCGATCCTCCGTGCCTGGAGCAACTCCAGCGCCCGCATCGCGTCGAACTGGGGCAGGCTGTAGTCGGCCAGGATGACGTCAAGGTCCGGATGCAGCGCCGCGAGGTAATCAACCTCCGTGTCCACCCGTGTGCCGGCCGGCGCAAAGCCGGAGCGCCGCAAGGCGTGCAGCACCAACTCGGCATCGCTCGCGTTGTCTTCGAGTAGCAGGACGTTCAGCGGCGTCATCGTCGCGATCCCCGATGTCAGGCGGATGCCGCGTCGAGCGGTGGTTGATTCAGTAACGCCCAGTAGAATCCGAGCTGGCGGACGGTCTCGGTGAACTGCTCGAAGTCGACCGGTTTGACGATGTAGCTGTTGACGCCCAACGCGTAGCTCTCGACGATGTCGCGCTCCTCGCGTGACGAGGTCAGGACGACGACGGGCAGCGCCCGCGTCCGCGGGTCCGCCCGCAAGCGATGAAGCACCTCGAGTCCGTCGATCTTCGGCAGTTTCAAGTCAAGAAGGACGACCTTAGGTGTCCCATTCGCACGATCTTCGTACTGCCCGGTCCTAAAGATGAAGTCCAGCGCCTCGGCGCCATCCCGCACCACGTGGATCCGATTGGTTAGATTGCTCTTCTTGAACGCATGGAGTGCCAGTGCCACGTCGCTCGGATTGTCCTCGACGAGTAGGATCTCGATCAGATTTTCCGTCATCTCCCCATCCTTGATTGCCACTTCAAGCGGCCGTCGCTGCTGCGTCGGCCGGGACCAATTCATTTGCGGGCGCGGCCACCGGCAACGCGATGAAAAAGGTCGCGCCCCGATCGACCTCGGCCTCGGCCCAGATCCGCCCGCCATGGCGGTGGACGATGCGCTGGACGAGCGCGAGCCCCACGCCGGTTCCCTCATAGTCCTCGGCCCGGTGCAGGCGCTGGAAGACCCCGAAGAGTTTGTGGGCGTAGGCCATGTCGAAGCCGACGCCGTTGTCCCGCACGTAAATGACCTCTTCGCCGTCCTCCGCACGTTTCGGGCTTGTGCCGATTTCGATCGCTGCCACCTCTTGGCCGCGCGTGAACTTGAGCGCGTTCCCGATCAAATTGGCAAAGACCTGCCGCATCAGCCCCGGATCGGCGTCACAGACTGGCATGTCGCCGACAGTGAACTCGACCTGTCTTCCCTCGCGGTCGGCCTGCAAGTCGTCGAAGACCTGCCGCGCGAGATCCGCCATCTTCACAGGGCGCTTGACGACCGGCTGTCTCCCCAACCGCGAGAACGCGAGTAGGTCGTCGACCAATCGACCCATCTGCCGGGCATTGTCCTGCACCAGCTGGAGATAGGTTTGGGCCTCCTCCGGCATCTCCGCCGAATAGTCCTCGATCAAGATGCGGGAGAAGCCGTGCATGGCGCGCAAGGGCGCCCGCAGATCGTGCGAGACGCTGTAGGTGAAGGCCTCAAGCTCCTTGTTGGCGGCCTGTAACGCCACTTCCGCTTGCTTCTGGGCCGAGATGTCGCGGGCGATCATCGCCGCTCCCGCCACCGTGTCAGCCGTATCGCGGACCGGTGAAAGGGTGAGGGAAGCGTCGAAGAGCCGACCGTTCTTGGTCACCTGCACCGTATCGCGTCGATCGGTGCCCACACCCGCGACCGCCTGACCCAGCATCCCGGCCAGTTCCTGCTCGTTGTCGGAGGGGACCAGCATCGCCAGCGGCCGACCCAATGCTTCGTCTTCCGCGTAGCCATAGAGGCGAGCGGCGCTGGGGTTCCAACTCGTGATCGTCCCGTCCGGCGTCACGCCGACGATCGCGTCGTTCGAGCACTCGACGATTGCGGCCAGGCGTGCCCGAACCTCTTCCGCTCGCTTCATCTCGGTGATGTCGGTCGAGGTGCCGACCAGCCCGATCACCTGACCCTCGCGGTCGACGATCGGTGCCTTGTTGTCGAGCCCCCAGCGCGGACCGACACCCGCGATGGTCGAGTGCTGGATCCGATTGACGATCGGCTCGCGGGCGTCCATCAGGTGCTGCTCGCTCTCGAAGAGTTGCTGCGCCTGCTCGGCGGGGAAGAAGTCGAAGTCGTTCATGCCGACGAACTGCGCGGGATCCTCGCTCCCGACAAGCGCCGCACTCGCGGTATTGACGCGAATGAACCGCGATTGCCTGTCTTTGAAAAAGACGGGGTAGGGGATGTTGTCCATCAGCGCGCCGAGGAGATCGCGTTCGTGGGCAAGCGCCCCCTCGCGCTCACGAAGCAGCCCGCTGGCCGTCTCCAAACGCGCCGTCAGCCGGCCGACCTCGTCGTTCGCCGGTTCCACCGACTCGAGAGGTTGTCCGAGGGCGAGACGATCGGCGTTCGCCTCCAAACGCCGGACACGCCCGACGACGCCGGAGGTGAAAAGCGACGTCGCCAGCAGGCTCCCGACCAGACCGAGCGCCAGCGTGCCGAGGATCACGAGCCGTGTCCGGGACCGTGCCCGCTCCTCGTCTGATGCCCGCACGGCGAGCAGCCGATCTTCCTCTGCCCGGATCGTGTCGAGTTGTTGGCGCACGTCGTTCCGCGCGGTGGCTGCCGTTTGTCGGAGATCTTCCGGGACGATTGCCGGCCAGACCCCCGCCGCGATACTCGCATCGCGGACCGCCGCGAGCGCGGAGAGTCGCTGATCGACGAGCGATCGCAGTTGGGCGAGCCGGGCACGCTGCGTCGGGTTGTCCGCCACGAGTCGCATCAGGTTGTCGAACGTCGAAGGGAGCTCTTCCTCGGCGGTCTGCTCGCCGATGAGCGTCTCCGGCTGTCCCCTCAGGAGGAATCCGCGGACGCTCGATTCTGCCTCGAGGAGGAGGATGTCGACCCGCTGCAACTCCCCCTTCACCTGATAGGTGTGCTGGACCAATGCCATAGCACCATGCTGGCGTCGGTACTGAAGGGCGAAGACGAATGTCCCCAAAAGGAGCGCGACCACAGGGATCGCCAGAACGACCCATCCCTTGGTTCGGAGGGGTCGATCGGCCCAGAATTGGGACGCGCGCCGCCGCCAGCCGCCACCGGACTGAGCAGGAGTCTGACCTTGAGTCTCAGAGAGATACACGTTGGGCCCCCGGAAGCCACCGCGCGGGTGCGGGGTACTCCATCCTACCGTATCCTGTCATTCCGGCACGGTGTCGATCAAATAGTGCAGATAGGAAAGAAGGCCCGGTTCTCTAGAATAGGGGTAGCTGGCCCGGTCCGAACCCGCCTGGGCGATCCGCCGCGCTGCTCGAGGAGGAACGAACGTGCCGATCGAGGTCTTCGACTATCGCCGCGACGTCAAGAACGTCTTCATCGCCCCCACGGTTCGTGGCAGGTTTCTGCGTATGGAGCCCGGCGAGATCGGCCCTCGTCATAGCCACGACCTCGGCGATGAACTCTTCCTGATCCTCCACGGACAATGCGAGTTCGAGATCGAGGGCGACCGCGCCGTGCTCGGGCCCGGTCAACTCTGCGTCGCGCGTGTGAATCAACTCCACGAGGTCCGCGTCGTCGGCGACGAACCGATGTCGATGTTCCTCACCGTCACGCCTCACATCGAGCCAACTCACACCTTCTGGGACGAGCAGGGCCGCAAACTGCCTCCCGTTTACGGCGTCGCCACCCGCGCTGAGCGCCTGGCCGGCGGCGAGTCGGCAGCGTCAATCGCCGATCTTACGGCGCGCTTGCTGCAAGCCGCCCAAGCGCTCGCCGAGGTCGCCACCGCACACACCGGTGCGCAGCGAACCAACACCGCCCAATTGAGCGCGACCCTCGAGGAGGGCGGCGCGCAGTCCAAGGAAGCCCTTGATGCGATCTGGTACGACCTCGCAAAGGTCTATGAACCCCTCCGCCAACTCGAATCTACGTGGAACGAACTCGCCGCCCGCGTGTCCGACCACGACGCTGGTTCGTGACGAGCTCGCACACAAGAATGAGCACCGTCGCCCACGACTGAGCAGCGAGATCGCACTGCTCGGTTCGTGCTGACTGCTACTTCTTCGGCGGCGGGCGGAGGGCTGTGAACCGAACCCGTTCCCAGGATTTGACCCAGTCCACGTAGGTGGCAATGCCGTCACCGGCATCCTGGAGCGGCGGGAAGCCGCGAAGCGGAGAGAGGGCAAATACCGCGTCAAGGTCGTCGTAGCTGTAGAGCGCACGTACCTTCGGGTCGAGCAGATCAACGGCCTTGGTGGTAACGGTGCCGCGCATCAGCTTGTTCATCAAACGCGCCTGCGTCTCCGGCGCGAGCATGTGGTCGATGAACGCATGTGCGAGGTCCGGGTTCGGTGAGTTCTTCGCCAGGCTGAGGTTGTCGCAGAAGCTGTAGTCACCCGGTCGGGGGTGTGTGATTCGCAGATCCGCGCCCTTGGCCCCTGGAAGGTGCGGCGCCGATTCCCAGCCGATCGTCGAGACCCAGGCCGTGCCGTCGGCCAGCAGACGGGCGACGTCGTTCATGGAGCCGACGTAAGCGGAGGCGCGGTCGCGTTTGATCGAGATCAGCAGATCGGTCGTCGCGTTGAGGTCGCTGATCGTGACCCGAGTCGGATCGTCGTGGCCCATCACGGCGTTCCAGATCAGGAAGTGACCGAGCCCGTCCTCCGTCATCACGATCCGGCCCTTGAACTTGGCACTCTGGATGTCGAGCCACGCCGTCGGCGCTTTGGCAACGTGCCCCGCCGCGTAGACCATCGGCGAGGTGCCCCAGAGGAACGGTGCCCCGTAGACGTCACTCTCGGCAGTCACCCAGCTCGGCCAGCGAAAGCGCGGAAACAGACCCTCGCCGTTCGGCAGCAGATCTGGGTCCAGCGGCTCGATAAGGCCAGCCTCGGCGAGTGGTTTGACGATTCCATTGTGCGGCGTGACGACGTCGTACTCGCCCAGTCCCCCAGCGCGCAGGAGAGTGAAGATCTCGTCGTTGGCGCCGATGTGGGTCGCCTCGATCGCGACGCCGTGCTTCTCCCGAAACGCCCTCGTCACCTCCGGGTCGTCGTAGCCGGGCCAGCAGAGCATCCGCAACGTCCGCTTGTTTCCCTCCGAGCCCTCGGCACCCGATCGCGCTCGCCAAATCCAGGCGCCGCCGCCCGCGCCGATGCCGAGGGCGGCCGCCCCGCCGATGAGGCGGCGTCGGGTCAATGGTGAGCGGCCGGAGCCAGTGCTGGACATCATATCTGGATCGGAAGCATCCATGTGCAACTCTCAATGGTTGTTGGGAATCGAGCCCTGATTCGTTCAGGACGCATCATAGAAGCGTTACTGGATTGGTGGTGCCTTACTTCGGAGGGTCACCGAGCAGGCGACGGAAGTACTGCTCGACGGCAGCCGGCGCAATCACGAGCAGACACTGGTTAGGATCGGGCAGCGGATCCTGCGTAAGCCAGGTAGGGTCGATCCAGAAACCGGCAAGAACGCGCGAGTGGTAGCGACCAGCCGCGTCGGGCGGGATCTCTTGATAGACGCCGTCCGGGTCGAGCCAATTCCACTCGAAGACACGTCCGTCTTCCCGTCCGTCGACGATCAGATACTCGGGGACGTGTTCAGTCTCATATTCGCGCTTCTTTTCGTAACGATCGCGCTCAACTCCACTCTCGGAGAGGATTTCGAGAGCCAGATCCGCCGGCCCTTCATACCATCGCCTTTCGATCCGGTTGCTGTTCTCGTTGAGCACGACGAACAGGTCCGGCATACGTCCTGACGGCCGACTTCGTAGGTGCATGATCACCGTTGAGGTAAATACTTCCCCCAGACCATGGACTCGGAGGAAGCCTTGGAACAGCAGGTTGAGGAACTGAAGGATCTGCTCATGCCGTGGGCTGTTCGACACGTAGCTGATCCCCTCCCCGTCGACCCACTCCGCCTGCCCTTCGTCCGGCGCCCACTCCACGAACTCCTCGAAGCTCATCGGGAACCACTTTCCCCGCACGACCGAGGGCAATATCGCTTGCTGTGCCATTGTTCACCTCAATTCACCGCCTCGGACGGCTGGTCCATCTCATCACGGCCGCCCGCACGCGCCTTGCCATCTTACCCCGCGCCCACCACCTAAAGTCACTCCGCGGCACGCGCCGAGCCGGGCAGGGGCGCCTCGGGCAGGGGAAGGACCACCCCCATGGTCAAGCCGCCGTCGATCGTTAACGCCTGCCCCGTGACATACGACGCATCGTCCGACGCCAGGAACGCGACAACCGCGGCGATCTCCGCCGGCTCCGCGAACCGTCCCATCGGGACGTGCTTGAGATATTCCGGCGCGAAGACCGGATCGTCGACGACGAAGTTTGCTCGCGTCCGGACCATACTCGGCTCGATCGCGTTGACCCGAACGCCATATGGACCGAGATCCATCGCCGCGGACCGGACGAGGGCGATCACGCCGCCCTTCGAAGCGTTGTAGTGCCACATGTTGGACTCGACGTACCAGCCGTTTGTGGAGGAGGTGACGACGATCGCCCCCTTGCGAGCCGGAACCATCACTCTGGCCGCCTCCTGGATGCAGAAGAAGGTCCCGGTCAGGTTGACGTCGATGATCCGCCGCCAGGACTCTTCTCCGATCTCCAGGAACGGCTCCGCATCGGCGATGCCGGCGTTGGCCACCAGGACGTCCAGCTGGCCGAACCGCTCGACGCACCGTCGGGTCGCCCGCACAACATCCTCCCGCCGCGAAATGTCGCCCGCGCAGGGCTCGATCTCACCGCCATTCTTCGTCAACTCCGCCGCCACCTCGGCCACCGTCGCCTCTTCGAGGTCGAGCGCCAGAACGCGCACACCTTCGGCCATCAATCGCTCGGTGATCGCCCGTCCGATCCCGTTGGCCGCGCCCGTGACGATCGCGACCTTCCCGCGAAGCGCCGCCATCCCGACTCCTCCTCCAGCCCCGAAGCCCCTTCTTGTGTGGTGGCATCCTATCAGGAGGAACGGCATCCCTCGGGTGACCTCGAACGCGCCCAAAGATTGCCGTGCGATTCGGCTACGATGCCTGTCGCACCGCACCGCGCGCACGGTGCGGAACTTCTGGCCGGGTCGACTCCCGCCTGGACTGAGCGCACTCAGGACGGAGCACTGGTCGAGGTGAGTGAACCTGATGGAGTCGGCGATGACCGGCATAACCGACAACCCTCTGGAGGAGGCACGGCTCGTTTTGGCCTCTGCCTCGCCGCGCCGCCGGGAACTCCTCCAGCGTTTGGCGCTCCCATTCGTCGTCGTACCGGCCGAAGTCGATGAAACGCTCGATCTCGGCCTGGCAATCGGGACGGCGGTCGCGTCGCTCGCGGAACGCAAGGCCCGCGCGGTTGCGGAACGGTGCGGTTCCGGTCTCGTCATCGGCGCCGATACCGTTGTCGTCCTCGATCAACTGGTGCTCGGCAAACCACGAGACGCGGCAGACGCCGAGCGCATGCTTCATCTCCTTCGCGGTCGCGCCCACGAGGTCATCACCGGGCTCGCGGTCCTCGACGCTGCTTCCGGTTGTGTTGAACGCTCTGCTGTCGTCACTAGCGTCCAGATGCGTGCCGCCTCCAACGACGAGATCGCCGATTACGTCGGCACCGGCGAACCCCGCGACAAAGCCGGTGGCTATGCCATCCAAGGCGCCGGCGGCGCGCTCGTGGAGGCGATAGCGGGATGCTACGCGAACGTGGTCGGACTCCCGCTCTGCGAGACGGCGGCGCTGATCAGGCGATTCGGCGTCTCCATCCCCGCTCAGGTTCCGAACTGCCGACTCCCGTCCGGTGCTCCGTGTCCACGGCTTGACAGCGACGCGGGTTGAACGCACGATCCGACCGAACCGATCAGCACCGCAGGGGAACGATCACAGGGCTCGTACGCGCTATCGGCAGGAGACGGGTGTGGGACCGAAGATCAGCATCATCGGCGCCGGCAGCGCGGTCTTTTCGCTCCGGCTGATTCGCGATCTCTGTCTGGCGCCGGGGCTGCATGGCAGCTCCGTCAGTCTGATGGACATCGACCAGGCGCGGTTGGAGGGCGTGCACGCCCTCTGCCGCCGCTACGCCGATGAGGTTGGCGCTGAACTCGATCTGTCGGCGACGACCGACCGCCGAGCCTCGCTCGACGGCGCGGACTTCGTCGTCGTGACCGCCCTCGCCGCCGGGCACGACCGTCTCCGCGCCGGCTGGACGGTCGCCGCCGAACACGGCTATCGGTTCGGTGGCAGTCTCCATGTGATGCACGATGAGGCCTTCTGGGTCAATTTCTACCAGTATCGACTCTTTGACTCCCTGATCGAGGATGTGCTCGCGCTCTGCCCGGATGCCTGGGTGCTGCTGGTTGCCAACCCCGTCCTCGCCGGCATCAGCTCCTTGCCCCAGAAGTATCCCGAGCTCAAGATTGTCGGCCTCTGCCACGGGTTCCACGGCGTCTATCACCTCGCCGATCTCCTCGGGCTCGACCGCGAAGGACTGACCTTTGAAGTCCCCGGTGTCAATCACCACGTCTGGTTGACGCACTGCTACCACCGCGGCAAGGACGTTTTCCCGCTCATCGACGAGTGGATCGCGACCGAAGCCCCGGCGTACTGGGAGACCTGCCCGCCGAGCGACTACCAGGGACCGAAGGCGATCGACCTCTACCGCCGCTTCGGCGTCTTCCCCATCGGCGACACGGCCAACCCCGGCGGCGGCGCCTGGGGCTGGTGGTACCACGTCGACGACGCAACCGAGCGCCGGTGGAAGGAAGATCCTGCCGGCTGGTATTCCCACCACTTCGCCCGCGGTGAAGAGCGCGTCGCCGAGATCAGACGCCTCGCCGACGACCGCAGTCGCCGCGTCACCGCCGTCTACCCACCCACTCCCTCCGGGGAGGTCATGGTGCCGATCATCGAATCGATCGCCTGCGACATCCCCCGCACGATCGTCGTCAACATCCCGAACGACGGCGACTACGTCCCCGGCATCCCGAGCGATTTCGCCGTCGAGATCCAGGCGCTGGTCAGCAAGCGCGGCATCCAGGGCATCCGCAGCTCTGGCCTGCCGACACCCGTGATCGCGCAGATCCTCCGCGACCGTGTCGCTCCGGTCACTCTTGAGCTCGAAGCCTACGAGCAGGGCAGCCGGGATCTGCTCCTCCAGTTGCTCCTGACCGATCCCTGGACCCGAAGCGAGGAACAAGCACGCGCGCTCCTCGACGGTATCCTGGCCTTGCCGTTCAACGCGGAGATGCGGCAGCACTATCGGTAGCGGTTGCCCGACGGCTCCTTCACCGCTGTCGGGAGTCCGTTTCGTAGGAGATCAGTCGTGCCGCCAATCCAACGGCACCATGGCAGGCCGTCAACGAAATCGCGTCGTCGGGCTACGACAATCGATGTCGTCGCCGACCGCGGCACATCCTCGGGGAAGGTCACCAAATGCCGGATGGCAGTCGGGCGGCAATGTGGCATGCTTGGAAGGTCGGTTCCCCTTCCCATTCGTTCGAACGCGACGGGACACCGACGGTGTGCCGTCGCGAGATCGTCTTACCTGCTGGAGTGTGATCCCATGAATCGTCTCCTGCGTTTGGAGCTCGTTGTCGTCCTGGTCGTGCTGTTCCTCTCCGGTCTCGCCGTCCCGAACGGCAGTCGCGCCG
>JAXDKI010000479.1:0-2567 GCA_034667245.1 Thermomicrobiales bacterium
TCGTCGAGGAGCAGGTTGAGGCAGCCGTGGCTCCCGGGTCGCCCGATCGTCTCCGGCGTTCGCCACCACGCGAAGTGGATGGCATGACCGCGGTCGGTGAAGTACTGGGTGAAGAGCACGTCCTCCAATTTGTAGAAGTGCTCGGCGCCGATGGCACCGCTCGTCATCGTTTCATTGGGAACGCGGTAATTGATGTAGTAGAAGCCCGGCGGGGTTTCCCAACCGGCCATACCGGTGGTCGTCACGGCGACGCGGACCGGATCTCGTCCATCGTAGGCGGTCATCAGCTGTTGGGTCAAGTGGACGTCGATCCAGCGGCCGCCGGTCGGGGCGTCACTCGGCAGGGGGGGTGCCAAGACCGGGGCGTTGCGGCCGACGTTGCGAGCGTAGATAAAGCGGCCCGGACCGACCTGCGCCCACTCGTTGGCACCTTCGAAGACTTCCTCGCCCTTGACCCAGGCGGTGACGGTGAGGGTATCGCCATAGTTCAGGATCTCGACGATCTCCGAGTTCGTCGTCGGTTTGGCGCGGACGTTGGTTTCGCCGAGTGCGGCGCCTTGCCAGACGGAAGGGTTCCAGTCGGCCCGGGAGATGGTCGGCAGCTTCGGCGGATCCTTGAGGAAGTCCGAGGAGACCCACCCGGCATAGCCGTCGGCATAACCCGGAATCCAGGTGCCGCGACTCCCCATTGCGGTGATGAATTCGGCATTGTCGGGCAGGACGACGATGACGTCGTCGTCGAAACTGGGGCCGGAGCGGAGGCGGAGTCCCTCTTCCGACTTGACGAGTTTGGTCTTCCCGGCAGTCGGCGGGGCCGGCTGGAACGCCGGGTCGCCGAGGAGACCGCTCGCCTCCGCGATCATCCGACCATAGGGGCGGAGCCGGACACCGCTGGAGCCGCGGTCCTCGAGCACGGCCCGCTCGAAGACCTGGACCGTGGCGCCGCTCTCGGCGTCCTTGAAGGGCTCGGAGAGGGGCATGCCGAAGATCGCGAGGTCGCCATTGTTCGACCAGAATCGGGCAATACGGCCGGAGATCGTGTGGCCGCTGTCGGGGAAGAACTGGCAGGAGGAGGAGGACGAGCAACCTTTGACCTTACGGCGGGCGGAGGACGGCGCCACCTGGGTGAGGACTTCGCGCGGCAGGTGCTGACCCTGGACGTCCCAGGGCGCCTCGAGCGATGGGTCGTAGACGAGGGTGATGCCTTCGAACGTCTGAACCAGACCCAGGTCCGGATCGTAGCGCTCTTCGGAGATCGGGACACCGAGCGTCTCTTCGCCGCCGGCTCGCGTCCAGGCCTCGACGTAAGGGGACTTCAGGTTGTGGCCCGTTTTGGCGAAGTAGCGGGGACCGTCGGCGGTGGCTTCGTCACCGGTGGTAGGTTCGATGGGTGCGGCGCGGCTGGAGCCGATTTTGCCCGCTGCGATCAGGGTCGGTGGGAGCGCGAGTGCGGTCCGTCTCGATAGGCGCTGGTTGAGGTCAAATCGGTAGGTCATTTCCATCTCCACTGAGCCAGTCCATCACTCAAATGAACGTTCGCGGAACGCGCGCGGTTTCGCTGCGTCAGGTTATGCAGATTATGTCTCGCCCGGCGGTGTGGGCGACACGAGGAAGCACGTCGGCTAGACTGCCGCGGCGTTCGGGAGCGGCAGAGGCTGGAGGGCAGGGATGAAGGTTTCTGGGCAACGAATGGTTCATGCAGAACTTCCAATCATCCCGAGTCCGAGCGGTCTGCCATCACAGCACATCGTCACGGGAGCGGTGGGGGCAACCTCGATGTTTCTCGGTCAGCAGTGGCTCCAACCAGGCGATCGCGTGTTGCTGCATGCCCATCCGGTCGAAGAGGCGGTGATGTTCCTGAGCGGGACCGGCGAAGCGACGCTCGGCGACGAAACGGTTGCGATCGGGCCCGGAGTCAGTCTCTACTTCCCGCCGGGTCTGGTGCACGGGTTTCGCAACACCGGGACGGACGAACTCCACGTCGTGATCGTCTTTCCGGTGCCTCGCTTCGCGGAGACGACGATGGTTGAGAGGGTCGAGGACGGAGGACAGCAAGGGTGACGGCGATTCTAGCCGAGGTGACCCGCGGCGGCGCGGTGGAAAGTGTTCATGCGGGGACGATCGCGGTCGTCGCTACGGATGGCCGGCTTGTCGCCTGGGCCGGCGACGTGGAGAGGTTCGCGTATTTCCGGTCGTCGGCGAAGCCGTTTCAGGCGATCCCGGTGGTGGAGAGCGGCGCGGCCGATGCCTTCGGATTTACCCCGGCGGAGCTGGCGCTCTGCTGCGCCTCGCACCATGCCGAGCGGCATCATCAGCGCGAGGTCGCGGCGATGCTGGCGAAGCTGGGACTGACCGAGGATGCCCTGCAGTGCGGCATCGCCCTGCCGAGTGATGATGAGGAGGCAGGGCGCATCCTCTCCGGCCTCGTCCCGCCATCTCCGCTCCAGTGTGATTGCTCTGGTAAGCACACCGGGATGCTCGCGACCTGCCTGCACCTGGGATACCCGATCGACAGCTACCTTGAACCGGAGCATCCCCTACAGCGGATGATCCGCGGAATCGTTGCG
>JAXDKI010000480.1:0-7999 GCA_034667245.1 Thermomicrobiales bacterium
GGTGGTCCTGTACGGGACTTCGTCACGACCAAGTTCTCGATCTCCGGACTCGCGCCGGAGAAGGCGGCCGAGATCGCCCTCTGGGCGAAGGAACTCGGTT
This sequence comes from Thermomicrobiales bacterium, assembly GCA_034667245.1. Lineage (GTDB taxonomy): Bacteria > Chloroflexota > Chloroflexia > Thermomicrobiales > UBA6265 > DATBFX01. The sequence continues at coordinate 101 of JAXDKI010000480.1, forward strand.
TTCGCACGATGAAGGTCAAAGTCGGCATCGAGCCAGAAGCGGACGTCGCCCGCGTGCGTGCCGTCCGCGAGGCGATCGGACCCGACGTTCGGCTCGGCGTGGATGCGAACGGTGGTTGGTCGCCGCGCGTCGCGATCCAGACGATTCGCCGACTCCAGGAGTTCGGCATCTTCTTCGCCGAGCAGCCGGTGGCCCCGCTCGACGTCAGTTGGCTGGCCGACGTGCGAGCCGCGGTTGAGGTACCGGTGATGGCCGACGAGAGTATCTACACGCTGCAGGACGCGATGGCGGTCGTCCGGGCGGGCGCGGCCGACGTCCTCTCCGTCTACATCGGCAAGGGAGGCGGCATCGGGCCGGCGCGGAAGGTCGCGGCGGTCGCGGAGGCGGCGGGGCTGACCTGCACGATCGGCAGCAACCTCGAGATGGGCGTCGCGAGCGCGGCGATGATCCACCTGGCGATGGCCACCCCCGGCATCGGCGCCGAGGAGTTTCCCTGCGACATTCTGAGCACCTTCTTCTACGAGGCCGACCTTTTAGCCGAGCCGCTGCCGATCACCGCCGGCAGCGCAAGGCCGCATGAGAAGCCGGGTCTCGGTGTGGAGCTGGATGAGGAGAAAGTCGCGTATTACCGGGTGGGGTGATCCTGAATCGCCGTCGTGCGACGGCGGGGGTGGTACGGCGGCGCGAGAAACCAAGGGAAGGCGCAAGTCCGGAGGTGATTACTGACCGGCGGGGTCGCCGGCGGTGCCGGCGAGCGTCGGCGGGTTGGCCGGGGATGGGAGGGTTAGCGGGGCCCACTGCGGGGCCCCGCTGAAGCGACGGTCGGTATCGAAGGTCATGCCCAACTGGGTCGGATCGCCGGCTCCCATCCCCAGTGGAACGAGGAGGGACGTTGCCCCGGACCACGTCCCCAACACCACCACCGCCTGCCCATCGGGTGCCCAGGTCAGCGACCGGCCACCGGTCACCCCCAAATCGACCCACTCCGATCCGCCGCCGAGGGTCTCGATACGGAGGGTCGAGCCGTCAAGGAGATAGGCGAAGCGCCGTCCGTCCGGTGACCAGACCGGCGACGACGCGTCGTTGGACGTGCCGAAGATGAAGGGGCGCTCCCCCGTCAGGAGATCGATCACCGTGACGGTCTCGTTGCCGCTGGTCGATCCGTCGGCGCGGGAGAAGACGAGCAGGGCGTCGCGCGACGGCGACCAGGCGACCCGCCGGGCACCGGTCAGTTTCTCCGGCGCGATCGTGGCGATCTCACCCGAGGCGAGGGTCGCGACGTAGACACCCCCCGCGGGATAGCGGGTATCGAGCGCGACCTGCTCGCCCATGCGCCGGCTGACGAAGGCGAGGCGGTCGCCGGTGGGCGACCAACTGGGCGAGGCGGGATTGGCGATTCGTCCGTAGGTCACGTCGGCCACGCGGCCAGTCGCGAGCTCGACGTACCGGAGCGATCGGGTCGAGATCATGGGATTCCCGATCGCCTCGCTGCCGCCGACAAACGCGATCCGGGTGCCGTCGGGACTCCAGGCGGGGGCAACATCGGGCCGGACATCCGTCGCAACCACGGCGAGGTTCGAACCGTCGCCGTCGACGACGTAGAGACTCCCGCCGTCGGTGGTGGCCGTTCCGTCCGTCGAGACGAAGGCGATGCGACCACGATCCGGACTCCAGGTCGGCCAGGCGGCGGAGACCTGATCGGTCACCAAGCGTTCGTCGGCACCATCCGGTCCGATCAGGTAGAGGTCGCCGCCGCGGGCGAAGACGAGCGGGGCATGGTCCCGGCGGACGGCGGCCAGTCGCTCAGCGAGTTCCGTATCGGCCGGGTCCTCGGCGACGAGACGAACCAATGACCGCTCGACGGTCAGCCAGTCGGCTTCGGCCGTCGCCTGGTCGACCTTGCGGATTAAGTCCTCCTTCTGGGCGGTGCGGGCCCGTTCGAGGAGATACGCTGCGTCCTCGAAGGTCGGCAGGTCGCGGACGATGGGCAGGAACGCAGTAATGGCCTCGTCGTAGCGCCCGGCCTCCAGTGCCGTCACGCCGACGAAGTAGGCATCGCGGTACGGAGCGAGACGGGCGACGACCGCGGCGCGCCGTTCCATCGCGTCCCGATACCCGGCCGCATCGGCGTAGGCGTCGATCGCCTCCAGGTAGTCTCCCGCTGCCTCCGCCGCTTGGGCGCGTCCGTAGGCAGCGGTCAGCATCCGCTGCCGCGCGCGGGCGCCGTCCACGAACTGCGTCGTGGCAACCAGCACAGCCAGGACTGGCAGCAGATAGAGCACGCGTCGGGTCAGCGTCCGCAACGGGCGTCCCCGAAAACGGGGATCGGCAGCGGTCGAGTCTTCACGGGTTCGCGACGTCGGCTGAACCCGTTGGATAGCACCACGAGCCGTATCGGCACCGGCGGAGAGACGAGCGCCGCAGGTCGCGCAGTGGACTGAGGAGATCGTGTTGTGGGTGGCGCAAGCGGTGCAGAACATCGAACACCTCCGAAACGGCGGTGGTCGGGTTCCACTAATCTACCACGCGGGCATCATGCGGAGCGAAGCCACATCGCATTCCAGCCACCGGCATGGGAATGAAGGGGTGCGCCAACTGCTCAGCAGGACGTCTGCCATGCGCCCCAAGGTGGATAACACCGGACCGGGCCGCGGGTCTTCTCGTTAGCGAATCAACGTCAGCACCTCGCCGAGCACGGGGACCATCTCGCGGTGGAGATCGTTCTCGACGGAGAACATCAGGCGCCCCACACCGGCCGCCTCGAACTGTCGGACCTGGTCGGCCGCCGGTTCGGGTGTCCCCATGATCCAGGCGTCGGTGTTCCGCATGTGCGGTCGCGCGCCCTCGAGCAGTCGCTCGCGGCGTTCGTCTACCTCCGCGTCCGTCGCCGCCACGCAGACGCCGGCGAAGACCGCCAGACCGAGGGTCGCCGGGTCGCGTCCGACTTTTCCACAGGCGCGGTCGAGTCGTTCGCGCACCTCGCGACACTGGGCCGGCGTGGCGAGGGCGATGACGAACTCCTGGGCATACTCGGCGGCGAGCCGGACGAGCCGCACCGATGTCGGGCGACCGCCGACCAGCAAGGGGGGATGGGGTTGCTGTACCGGTTTCGGCGTAAAGCGGCAGTTCTGCAACTGGTAGTGCGCGCCGTCGAAGCTGAACGGGTCTTGCGACCACAACCCCGTGATGACCTGGAGCTGCTCCTCCATCATGTCCACGCGCTCGGCCGGCGCCGCGAAGGGGAAGCCGTAGGCGGCGTGCTCCGATTCGAGCCACCCGGCACCGATGCCGAGCTCGGCACGACCGTCGGTCATGTGGTCAAGCGTCGCGGCCATCTTTGCCAGCACGGAAGGATGGCGAAACGTGACAGGGCTGACCAGACTCCCCAGGCGGATTCGCGCGGTGTCCCTGGCCAGACCGCCGAGGAAGACCCAGGCGTCGGCCGACATCCGATCCATGTTGCCGGACGAGGGGTAGTAGTGCTCCGCGAGCAGCGACGCCTGAAAGCCGGCGTCCTCGCCGGCACGGGTCATCGCCAGCGTGTCCGCGTAGGTCATCCCCTCCTGGATCTCGATCGACAGACAGAACTCCATTCCCGTTCCTTCCCTCACCGGCACGACACGGTCCCAACGCGGACCGACTCATGGACAACCAAGGGCAGCATTGTACCGGGGTCTGATGGGTAATCGCGCACAGGTGCAGAAACCGTCTCAACGGCTCGACGATCGATCCCAGATTGCCCATCGACCAGATACTATTCATGCGCGGACCGCCTGCTCGAAGGAACGGCGAAGGAGTGCTCCCGGTGCGGACCCAGGTCGCGATCGTCGGAGCCGGTCCGGCGGGGTTGGTCCTCTCCCACCTGCTGCAGCGGGAGGGGATCGAGTCGGTCGTGCTCGAAGACCGCGACCGCGCGTATGTCGAGCACCGGGTACGGGCGGGGGTGCTCGAACAGGGCACGGTCGAGCTGCTGGACCGGCTCGGCTTGGCCGACCGCCTGCACCGCGAAGGGATCATCCACCACGGGATCGAGCTCCGGTTCGCGGGTCAGGGACACCGAATCCCACTCAGCGAGCTGACCGGGGGACGGGCGATCACGATCTACGGTCAGCAGGAGGTGGTCAAGGATCTGATCCGCGGTCGCCTGGAAGCGGCCGGACAGATCCTGTTCGAGGTTGCCGACGTGACTCTCCACGACCTCACGTCTTCGTCCCCCACGGTGCGGTTTCGGCATGACGGGCAGACGCGCGAATTGCAGTGTGACTTCGTGGCCGGGTGCGACGGATTCCATGGGGTCAGCCGTAAGTCGATTCCGGCCGAGAAGCTCACGGTCTACCAGCGGGAGTACCCGTATGCCTGGCTCGGCATCCTCGCGGCAGTGCCCCCGTCGACCAAGGAGTTGATCTACGCCTATCACGAGCGGGGGTTCGCCTTGCACAGTCTCCGCTCGCCGGAGGTGAGTCGCCTCTACATCCAGGTCCGGCCCGAGGAGCAGATAGAGGAGTGGCCCGACGAGCGGATCTGGCAGGAGCTGCACCTCAGACTGTCCAGGGACGGCGGCTGGTCGCTCCAAGAGGGCCCGGTCCTGGAGAAGGGAATCGCGGCGATGCGGAGCTTCGTCGTCGAGCCGATGCAGTACGGGCAGCTCTTTCTCGCGGGTGACGCCGCGCACATCGTTCCGGCGACGGGGGCGAAAGGGCTCAACCTTGCAGTCGCGGATGTCCGGGTTCTCGCCGAGGCACAGACCGCGTGGTACCGGACGGGGCAGACGGACCTGCTGGAGGCCTACTCCGCCACCTGTCTCCGGCGCGTCTGGCGTGCGGAGCACTTCTCCTGGTGGATGACGTCGATGCTCCACCGTGACGAAGGCGACGAGTTTCAGCATCGCCTGCAGCTCGCGCAGTTGCAGTACGTGTGCAGCTCGACCGCGGCGGCGACGAGCTTGGCTGAGAATTATGTCGGGTGAGTCGTCAGTCGTCAGGCGTCAAAAGCCAGCAGTCGCGTTTGCCTTTCGCCATCGTCGTTCTTCTGACGACTGATGACTGGCGACTAACGACTCAACACGGAGGAGCGTTCGTGACCGATTCCCGATTCGACGTCGGAATGAAGGTGCGCCGGGAGGTGCTGGGGGACGAGCACGTGGACCGGTCGCTGGCGCGGCAGACGGCGCTGGATGCTGAATTTCAGCGGTTCATCACGGAGACGGCGTGGGGGTCGGTTTGGGCGCGACCGGATATCGACCGACGGACGCGGAGTCTGGTAACGATCGCGATTCTGGCGGCGTTGGGGCGAACCGAGGAACTGGCGCTGCACCTCAGGGCTAGTCGGAACATCGGGGTGGAGGAGCGCGAGATTGCCGAGGTGCTGCTTCACGTTGCCGTCTATGCGGGAGTTCCGGCCGCCAACACGGCCTTCGGCGTGGCAAAATCGGTCCTCACGCCACCGGTCGAGACGGGGTCCGGGGAGCCGGGCTGAGTGACGGGGAGAGCGGCGGTGATCACGACGATCCGGGACATCGTCCGAGGCGACGCGGAGGTCTTCCCGCCGTATCTTTATGCCGCCTATCGCGCGACGATCCTGCGCTCGCCGAGCTTGCCGCTGATCGACGTCCCGCTGACCCTCTCGGAGCTGACGGGGCCGGGTCCGGCGATCAGCTCGATCACGCCCGAGGACGCCGATCTGACCCGAAACGCGGGGACGGGCGGCGAAGCGATCGGTCAGCGAATCATCGTGACCGGACGGGTTCTCGACGAACAAGGCACACCGATGCCGAACACCCTGATCGAGATCTGGCAGGCGAACGCGGCCGGGCGCTACCTCCATCGCAGTGATTCCTGGCCGGCGCCGCTCGATCCGAACTTCCTGGGGATGGGCCGTTGCCTGACGGACGAGACCGGTGTCTACCGCTTCCTGTCGATCCGGCCGGGCGCGTATCCGTGGCGCAACCACCCGAATGCCTGGCGCCCCTCGCACATCCATTTCTCGGTATTTGGTCCTTCCTCGGCGGCGCGTTTGGTGACCCAGATGTACTTTCCGGACGATCCGCTGCATGCGCTCGACCCGATCTTGGCTGCCGTCCCCGAACCGGCGCGACCGCGACTGATTGCTCGCTACGATCACGACGTCACCGAACCGGAGCGGGCACTCGGCTACCACTTCGACATCGTCCTCCGCGGTTCGAATGCCACGCCGTTCGAGACGCCGCGATGACGGTGCGCGGTCTCACCTCTTCGCAGACGGTCGGCCCATTTTTTCACCCGGCTTTGCTTCGGGAGGATTGCCGCCGGAATGTCCACGTCCGGCCGGGGACCTCCGGCGAGCGGATCCGGATCGAGGGGCGGGTGTACGACGGAGAGCAGGCACCGGTGCCGGACGCGCTCGTCGAGATTTGGCAGGCCAACGCGTTCGGGCGCTACAACCACCCACTGGACCAACGGGAGCTGCCACTGGAGCCCGACTTCACCGGCTTCGGCCGAACGGGGACGGACGACGAGGGGAGGTATTGGTTCGAGACGGTCAAACCAGGCACCGTCCCATTCGCAGGCGGTCTTTTTCAGGCGCCGCACGTCTGCTACACCATTTTCGCTCGTGGTCTCATCAATCACCTTGTGACGCGGCTGTACTTCGAGGACGAGCCGGCGAACAAGGATGACCCGGTGTTACAGCGTGTTCCGCCGGAGCGCAGAACGACGCTGCTTGCCAAGCGAGACGTAAGCGCCGGGATCGTCGTCTACCGATTCGACATCGTCTTGCAGGGCGTGGCAGAAACGGCCTTCTTCAACATCTGATGGGCTGCGACGGATGACTCCTGACGATGGGTTCTTCAGCACGCCGGAGATGATCGCGGCGTTCTCGTCGGAGGCGCACGTCCGGCAGATGCTGGCGTTCGAGGCGGCGCTTGCCCGCGCGCAGGCTCGCGCCGGCATTATCCCGAGCGAGGCGGCCGAGGCGATTGCGGCCGCCTGCCGTGTCGAGACCTTCGACATCGCCTCGCTCTACCGGGAAGCTGCACTAGCGGGCACGGTCGCCATCCCTCTGGTTCGGATGCTGACCGAGCGTGTCGATGGGGACGCAAAGAGGTACGTCCACTGGGGCGCGACGAGTCAGGACGCGATCGACACGGCTCTCGTCATGCAGATGCGAGAGGGACTCGACCACATCCTCGGGAATCTGCTCCCGGTCGCCGCGGTCTGCGCCTCGCTGGCCGAGCGGCACCGCCGGACGCCGATGGTCGGGCGGACGCTGCTCCAGCAGGCGCTGCCGATCACCTTTGGCCTGAAGGCTGCTCGCTGGCTCGGCATGCTCACGCGGCAGGTGGGCCGTCTACGGGAGTTGAGGAAACGGGCGCTGGTCGTGCAGTTCGGCGGCGCCGCAGGCACGCTCGCCTCGCTCGGCGATGAGGGTCTCCGGGTGACGGATTTGCTCGCGGACGAGCTTGGCTTGACGGTTCCGGACTTGCCCTGGCATGCGGAGCGCGACCGCATCGCGGAGGTCGCCGCGGCGCTCGGCGTCCTCGCCGCTGGGATGGCCAAGATCGCGACCGACGTGCTGCTCCTCCGGCAGACGGAGGTGGGCGAGTTGTCGGAGGTTGTCGTGCCGGGGAAAGGCGGCTCCTCGGCCATGCCGCACAAACGCAATCCGGTCGACGCCACGATGGCACTCGCCTCAGCGCGGTTGGCCATCGGCACCGTGCCGGTCATCCTGGGCGCGATGGCGCAGGAGCACGAGCGTGCCGCCGGCGGCTGGCAGGCGGAGTGGGAGGCGCTCCCCAACCTGTTTCGTTACACCGCGAGCACGGTGTCGCGAGTGCGGGAGGCGCTGGAGGGAATCGTCGTCGATCCCGAGCGGATGCGCGCCAATCTGGAGCTGACGGGCGGCTCGGTTATGGCGGAGGCGCTG
>JAXDKI010000481.1:0-16200 GCA_034667245.1 Thermomicrobiales bacterium
CCCCCCCCCCCCCGACTCTCCATCGCGACCGTCAGCGACAATTCGGCGTCGAGCGCCCGTAGCAATTGCACCGCGCCGCCGACGCAACCGATGGCCGCGAGGTACGAGCCGGCGACAAGGTGGTACGGGTTCTCGTGGACATAGCCGTAGGGACCCTGGGGTAGGCCGAGTTCGACGTCCCAATTGGCCATCGCTTTGTCGCACATTCGGGTCGCCGTGCGAAGTAGGGCGAGGACGCCCTGGTAGCCGCCGTCCTGCTCCCACTCGGCCGGGCGTTCGTCGAGCAGCCAGCGTTCGACCTGGTGGAGCGCACTCAGTGACGGTCCGCTCGGTGCGCCGCCCGGCGATGCCGCGATCTCCGCGATCTGTGTTGCAAGGCGATCCGCGAGGGACGACGCTTCGCCGGCGAGGGATTCGATTTCGGACAGGGACTGACGCCAGATTTCGTCCGGACGCAAACCGAAGACGGACATCGCGTATTCGGGGGCGAGCCAGCCGGGTTGCGGTGCCAAGGAGCGCTCCTGAAGTGCCCGTACTCGCTCAACGACGGCGGATGCCGCCGCGGTCACATCGCCGAGTGCGCTCCCGATCGGGAGCGCGAGGCGTCCAACAGCGAGTTGTGACGGCGGCGCGGCGGATCTGCCATCCGACATGGCCTGCCAGAGGACGGCGTTCGCGAGCATCCGCGCCGGTTGCTGCCAGCGGACCATGGGGAGGTCGAAACCGAACTCCGGATGCGAACCGAAGGCGACGACGCGCCCCATCCCGAGCTCGCTTGCCATGATCGAGAATCGGCCGGCCGCGACCGCCCGTGCGAGGTAGGTTGGCGCCCCGTCCGTGGTTGGACCCGCGAACCCTTCCGCCGGCGTGAACTGCTCCGTCCACCCGCTGAACTTCGCCAGTCCAACCGCCGCCGAAGAACCCGCGACGACGCGATCCGGTAGCGGGTCGAGCACCGGTCCGTTGTAGTGGACGATCGAGAACTCGTCGGGCATCCCCACCATCACGGGGTGATCCGGTCGTTCGTTGTGTGCCGTCACGACGCCGACACCGGGCGACTGCAGATCGAGGAACTCGACCGCCCCGTCACTCCGCCAGGCCCCGGCGTTGATCAGCTGGAGCTGCCCCTGCGCCGGGCAGGACTGCAGGAATCCCTCGGAGTTGACGATGCAGTCGTACGACCCCGCGCAGCAGCCGATGTACATGCCACCGGCCCGCACGAAGTCGGCGATGGCCCGGCACCCTTCCTCCCCCAGCGGCTCGATCTGCCCATGCATCGCGCGGAATCCGCCGCCCGGCATGACGAAGACATCGACCTCCGCAAGCCGCCCTGCCCGCACCTCCGCATCCGACAGAAACCGCACGGGGAATCCGCACGCGCCGAGAACTGACGCGTGATTGAACGGCGCGCCACCCCCGCCGTAGAGCCCAACCCGCGCCACGCGAAGTGGTGCCGCGACGACCCGATCCGTCTCAGTCAGCGGCACGAGCTCGACGCCTGCATCGACTGCCGCCCGTTGGACGTCCTCGGCGCTCAGCTCGCCGTCAAACCAGGGATCGAAGGCGCGGGAGAGGGGAACGATGAATGTGCCCGGTGGGATGTTGGTCGACGTGGCATCGGTGGCGACGAGGACGCGAGCGCCGCTCCGAAGCATTTGGTTGGCGAAACGGTAGGCGGTAACCCAATCGTCGTTAGCGACGACCGAATACCCAACAGGCGAAAACATCGTCACCTCCGCACCTCTTGCGGAGAGAGAGCCTCGACTTCGCGTGGAATGACGGTGTTCTTGGAGGCGCCGCCCCTCCCCTGTCATTCCGAGCCCGCCGAGGAATATCTCTCCGATCCGATGCAACACGCTGCCCGAATACCACCGTCGTTCTAGCCCCGACAGGGGCTTCGCTGCTTCAGCCCAGGGTTGAAACCCTGGACCAACGTCAAACGTCTACCCCCGCTCCGCCGCGATCAGATCACGCAAACCGTCGCCGAGCAGGTTGAACCCGAGGACGGCCAGCATGATCGCCAGCCCTGGAAACGTCACCGCCCAGGGTGCTTCGCGCATGAAGTCGCGCCCCTCCGCCAGCATGCCGCCGAGGGAGGGGTCGGGCGGCTGCGTGCCGAGACCGATGAACGAGAGCGCCGCCTCGATCAGGATCGCGATTCCCATGCTGATCGACGCCTGCACGACCAACGGCCCCAGACTGTTCGGCAGTACGTGCCGCAGCATGACTCTCAGGGGTTTGGCCCCGATCGCACGTGCCGCCTCGACATACTCCTCCCCCCGCACCGTGATGACCGCGCCGCGCAGCACGCGCGCCATGATTGGGAAGTAGATCAGCGCCAGCGCCAGGATTGTGACACGGGTCTTTGCCCCGAAGATCGCCACCAGCGTGATCGCCAGCAGGATCGCCGGGAACGACATCAGGAGATCGAGCGGTCGCATGATCAGGTTGTCGACCAGACTCCCGAAGTACCCGGCCAGCAATCCCAGCGGCAACCCGAGCGCGACCGCCGCCAACACCGACACCACGCCGACCGTCAGCGAGACGCGATAGCCGTAAATGACGCGCGCGAAGACGTCGCGTCCGAAGTTGTCGGTACCGAAGATGTGGGCGGTCGACGGTCCGGCCAGGATGTTGTCGAAGTCGCCGAACGTCGGATCGTACCGGTCGATAACCGGCGCCAGGATCGTCAGTGCGGCCACGGTCAGCACGACCGCCAGGCCGAGCAGCGTCCGGTTGCTGCGCCGCAGCGTCAGCCACCAGGACGGCCGGGCACCGACCCGATCCGCCTGCGCCGCTAAGGACGCCGGGATCGGCACGGAGCGAGAGGCACTCATCCCGCACTCACCGCCCGCTCAACCGGACGCGCGGGTCGAGCACCGCGTAGAGGGAGTCGGTCAGGATGTTCACGACCATGAAGACGAAGGTGATCAACAGCACCGCCCCCTGGATGACGGGATAGTTGCGCTCCAGCACCGCGTTCAGGGTCAACCGCCCGACACCCGGCAGCGAGAAGATCTGCTCGATGATCACCGCGCCGCCCAGCACATAACCGAGCTGCAAACCCATCACCGTCACGATCGGCACCGCCGCATTCTTTAGGACGTGTCCGACAACGACCGCCCGCTCCCGCAACCCCTTCGCCCGTGCTGTCCGGACGTAAGGCCGATTGAGAACGTCGAGCACCGCCGCCCGCGTCGTCCGCGTCAGTACCGCCGCCAGATTCAGCGACAACGTGAACGCCGGCAGCAGCATGTGGCTGAGGTTGCCCCAGACCGACTCCCGGAGCGGCACGTACCCGGACGACGGCAGCCAGCCCAACACGAGCGCCATCAGCAGGATCAGCATCACCCCGAGCCAGAAATCTGGGATCGAGATCCCGACCAACCCGAGCGCGGTCGCGCCGTGGTCCGCCATCCCCCGCCGCGTCGCCGCCAGCACCCCGAGCGGGATCGCCATCATCGCCGAGAGCAGCATCGCCAAGAGCGCCAGTTCGAGCGTGACGGGGAAACGGGTCAGCAGTTTGTCGCGGATCGGCTCATGCGAGTTGTAATCGACCCCCAAATCGCCCTGCAGCACGTTACCGAGCCAATGGCCGTATTGGACCCAGACCGGATCGTTGAGCCGGAGTTCTTCGCGCAAGACGGCGACAGCGTCCGGAGAGGCACGAATACCGAGGATCGCGGTCGCGGGATCGCCAGGGACAAGCCGAACAATGAAAAAGACGATGACCGACATCGCCAGCATCGCTGGTATGGTCAGTAAGAATCGTCTCGCGATGTAGGCAACGAGCATAGCGAATGCTAACCCTCACCCCCGGTCCCCTCTCCCGGGGCGCGGGAGAGGGGAGAATAAGGGGGGTGTCTTGTCCAGTTGTGTCGATCTGATCCCCTGTAGACGCACCGGGTGTCCTCTGGGCGCTGAGCTCACAGGAAACGCGTCGATGAAGACGCTCCCCTCTCCCGCGCACCGGGAGAGGGGCCGGGGCTGAGGGTTGCTGCTACTCCGCGATGTAGACCGGCTCCATCCGGATCTCCATCGAGGGTAGCGGCGTCATGCCGTAGACGTTGGCGCGGACCCAGTACTGCTGGAGCTGATTGTCGAGCGGGATGAGCGGTGCCTCTTCCTGGTATTTCTGGATCAGCGCCTTGTACGCCTCTTTCCGCTTCTCGACGTCGGTTTCCTGGGCGAAGGTATTGAGAACGGCGTCCATTTCGGGAGAACCGTAGCCCGTAAACGCCCAAGGCGACGTCGAGAGGAGCAGCGGGAACGCGAACTGCGCCGGGTCGATCGTCACGCTCCAGTAGCTGATCGTCGCGTCGTAGGTCTTGGTCGCGAAGCGATCGAACCAGGTCGCGGAGTCGACGTTCTGGATGTCCATCTCCATCCCGGCCTTGGCGAACTGCTGCTGGAGAACCTGCGCCGTCTTGACCTGGGTCGGAACCTGCGGCTGACCGTCGAGGACGAACTTGAGTCCCGGCACGCCCGCTTCTTCGAGCAGCGCCTTGGCCTTGTCGTAGTCGGGTCCGCCTTCCCAGATGTTGATTCCCGAGAAGTAGGGATTGCCGGAGTAGATCGGCTCGGTCGCCACATCGGCCTGGCCGAAGAAGGCAACGTTCACGATCTGCTGCCGGTCGATGCACCAGGCGAGCGCCTGGCGGACGCGTACGTCGTTGAATGGCGGCCGCGTGCAGTTGAGGAAGAGGTGATCCGGCAGGAATGGCTTGCCGACCGTAACCTTGATGTCCTCCTCGTTCTTCAACTCGTCGACTTTCTGCAGCGGGACCTGCATCACCCACTGCATCTCGTTTGTCTGCAGACCGGTGAGGCGGACCGTGTCATCGGCGATCGCCTTGAAGATCACCTTGTCGAGGTAGGGGCGGTCGGGAACGTGGTATTTCTCCCATCGCTCCAGCGTGATGTGGTCGTCTTGCACCCACTCGGTGAACTTGAAGGGACCGGTCCCGACCGGCTCCAGGCGGGGATCCTTCGTCGTGATCGCCGTCTCGTTGACGATTTCGAGAACCGAGCAGAGATCGGTGAGGAAGGAACCCGAAGGCTGCTTGAGGACGATCCGCGCCTTGTAGTCGCCGGTCGTCTCGACCCGATCGACGGCCTGCAGGAAGATCGCGTTCGGGGCGGCAAGGGCCGGATCGAGCACCCGTTCCAGCGAGAAGGCAACGTCGCGCGCCGTGAAGGGCTCATCGTTGTGGAAAAAGACATTCTCGTAGAGCTCGAAGTCCCAGGTGACCGGGTCGACCTGGGTCCACGACTTGGCGAGACCGGGGATGAAGTTGAAATCGGCGTCGACGTAGACGAGTTTGTTGAAGACGTTCTGGTAGACCTGCATCGAGGAGTAGAGCTGCGCGAACGCCGGGTCCATGTTGACCGGCTTGTCGATCGTCGCCGCGACGATCGTTCCGCCCCGCACCGGCGGCGGGTCCTGGAACCGGACAGCCGCGGGCCGACCCGTCCCACTCGGTGCCGCCGAGGCGCCCCGCGCGGCGATCGCGGCCGCCAGCGGACCGCCGAAGATCGCGCCGGCACCGAGGGCGCTCATTCGGCGGACGAAGTCGCGACGGTCCAGTTCCCCCGCCACGACGTTGTCGACCAGACTCATCAGTTCCCGATCACGCCGCTTGACCATGATGCCCTCCTCACGGGGTGCAAGCGATGAGCGCCACGTGACAAGCCGCGGTCAGCCACTTGCCACTCGTCACTTGCAACGTGCCACTGTCATCTGAGTTACGCCAGTTGTAACGTGATCTCTCTCGCCGTAACATGGTAGGGGCAGCCGCCGGACGTTGTCAATGGCTTTCGTTTCGCGTTGCGCCAGGTGGACACGGGGCGGCTTCGTGTGGTTCGCTCCAAGCTGAGGTCAAGAATCTGCCGCCTGACAACCGGCAACTGACTACTGGCAACTCGTTCAGGAGACTCGATGCCCGCCTACTTTCTCGAAAGTGTGGATCGCGTGATGAAGGTGCTCGACGCCTTTACGGCCGAGACGCCCGAATTGCGATTGACCGACCTCAGCGAGCGCCTCGGTATCCCGAAACCGCAGGTGCTCCGCATCGTCTCCACTCTCGAGACCGGCGGCTACCTCGTCCGCGATCCCGATACGAAGCGATATCGCCTCGGCATTCGGATCTTCCAGCTCGGCATGGTCGTCCGGCAGGGCTTGGACCTCCGGCGCGTCGCCCAGCCCTTCCTCCAGGAACTCGCCGCGGAGACGCACGAGACCGTCGGTCTCTTCGCCTCCGATCTTCACGGGCCGATCTGCATCGACGTCATCGACAGCCCGAAGGGGCTCCGCGTCTTCGCTCAGCTCGGTCGCCGCATGCCCTGGAACGCGGGGACGGCGGCCAAGGTGATCCTCGCCCATCTCCCGGCGGACCAGCGCGAGCGCATCCTCACTCGCGGCGACTTCAAGCGCTACACGATGCAGACGATCACCGATTCCGACCGGCTCCGCGACGTGCTCGCGGAGATCCGGCGCACCGGCTACCACGTCGGCATCCGCGACCTCGACAACGACGCCCTCGGCGTCGCCGCTCCCATCTTCGACCACGACGCCCAAATTGCCGGCGCCATCAGCGTCGGCGCTCCGGTAAGCCGCACCTCGGAGCAGGAGATCGGTCGCTTTCTCCATCTCGTCCGAAACGCCGCTACCGAAGTCTCCCGCCAGCTCGGTCACCACCTGCCAGAAACCGCCATCGGCGCCGTAGCGGCGGACGACTGATGTAGGACTGCTCCTTTTGCCCCGAAACGGCCACCCTTTGGGCGTCGTGGCTACATGCCAAGGTTTCAGTTCTGGGTATCCTTCACTCGTGTGACTGTGAGAAAGGAACAACGAGACATGCCCTACGCGAAGGCCGGCGAGGTCACGCTCTATTACGAAAGCGTCGGTGACGGGACACCCTTCGTCCTCCACGCCCACGATCACCTCGCATACATGCCGTTCCAGGTTCCTTACTTCTCGCAGTTCTACCGTGTCATCGTCTTCGACCGCCGCGGCACCGGCCGCTCCGATGACCCGCCCGGCCCCTGGACCCCCGCCGACCTCGCGGCCGACGTCCGCAACCTGATGGACGCCCTGGAGATTCCGAAGGCGATCGTCGGCGGTATCTCCCTCGGTGGGGTCGTCTCCTCGCAGTTCGGTCTTGATTATCCCGACCGCGCCCTTGCCCTGATCGTCGGCGGCACCATCCCCCGCCTCTGGCCGCTCGGCGAGGCGTGGCTCGACCAGCAGATCGCCGCCGCCCAGGGCAATGCGCCGGTCATCGTCAACCAACCCCGCTCCTACGACTGGGAGGGCGAGGGGCCGCCGACGCAGGCCTCAGACTTTGCGGAGACCCAGTTCGGGCAATACCTCGCGACCCTCAACAGCCGCCTTGGGACACCCGAATCGATCGTCAAGATGCTCCACGTGCTCAAGGGCTGGGACCAACGCCCGCGCTATCCGGAACTGCAGCGCCTCGACGTCCCCGCCCTCGTCATCGTCGGCGGCAACGAGCCGCAGAAGACGATCGAGCTCTCCCACGAATGGGTGCAGCAGTTCAAGCGCGGCGAATACGTCATCCTTCCCAATACCCACCACGGCGCCGGCCGCGAGAACCCGATCGGCTGGAACACCGCCGTGCACGCGTTCCTGCGCCGCAACGGTTTGTGACGGAGAGGGCTGCATGAGGAGAGTCGCAGTTGCGTGCGTTGAGTGAGGCCGTGCGACTGCGCGCACCGCCCGAGCAGCCCTCACCCCCTGGGTGGTGCGCGCAGTCGTCTATCAAACCGACCGATCGAGAATCTCTCGGAGAGGAGAACCCGTTGGACAACATCGCGCGATTGATCGAGGAGTTTCGGACCGGGCAGGTCTCCCGGCGCGCGTTCCTGCGCCGGGGGGCGGCGCTCGGACTTTCGGCGTCGTTGCTCGGCACCCTCGCCGGACGCGGCGGCGCCCTGGCGGCGCCGGGCGCACAGTCGCCGCGGGCGGTCTCACGCCGTCAGCAAGCCGGCGGTCAGCTGGTCTTCGGCGCCTGGCAGGACCCCGACACGCTCGACCCGCACACGACCGGTCTCGCCGCCACGAGCCGGATCCTGATCCACATCCTCGACCCGCTGGTCTGGCGCAATCCTGCCGACGGTCAGTTCTATCCCGGTCTGGCCGAGCGCTGGGAAGTCTCTCCCGACGGCTTGACCTACACCTTCTACCTGCGCAAGGACGTCGTCTTCCACAATGGCGAGCCGTTCACCGCGAACTCCGTCAAGTTCACGTACGACCGCATCGCCGACCCCGCGACGAAGTCACTCGGCCGCGCTCAGATCGGTCCCTACGACCACACCGAGATCGTTGACGACTACACCGCCAAAGTGGTCCTGACCGAGCCGTTCTCGCCGTTTCTCACCTACGGCTCCGTCACCATCGGCGCGCGCCCGGTCTCGCCCAAGGCCTACCAGGAACTGGGCGATGAGATCAACGTCCACCCCGTCGGCACCGGTCCCTTCATGTACAAGGAGTACGTGAAGCAGGATCACTTCACGATGGTCCGCAACCCGGACTACAAGTGGGGCCCCTCGTTCTTCGCCCACCAGGACGCCGCCTATCTCGACGAGATCCTCTGGAAAATCATCCCGGAGCCGTCGACCCGCGTCTCGGCCCTCGACAACGGCGAGGTGATGGCGATCGAGGAGGTCCGGCCGCAGGACGTCGTCCGTTACAAGGAGGACGGTAACTACCAGGTGCTCTCCTCCGGCACGCCGGGTCAGCCGCGGATGATCCTCGTCAACACCCAGAAGGCGCCGACCGACGACGTCGCCGTCCGCCGCGCCTGCCTGCTGGCGACCGACCAGGACACGATCATCACCACCCTCTACAAGGGGGTTTACACCCCGTCCCACTCGCTCCTCGATCCCCTCACCCCCGGCTATGCGGCCGATCTCGATGGTTACGTCAAGTTCGACCTCGAGAAGGCGAACCAGACGCTGGAAGAGGCAGGCTGGGTCAAGAACGGCGACATCCGGGAGAAGGACGGGCAGAAGCTCGAGATCCTCTTCCTCTCGAACACCGCGAACGACTTCAAGAACATCGCCGAGTTGATGCAGGCGACCTATCGCGAGGTCGGCATCGACATGAAGATCGAGTTCGAGAGCCAGCCGAGCGTCTTCAGCACCTACCAGAAGGGCCCGCAGAACTTCGCCGACTTCTTCTTCTGGAGCCCCGACCCCGACCAGCTCTCGGCCACCTACCACTCCCGCAACATCGAGTCGGGTTTCAACTGGTCGCACTTCAACAACCCCGACTTCGACGCGCTGGTCGACCAGGCGGCACGCGAAGGGGACGAGACGAAGCGCTACGATCTCTACCGCCAGGCCCAGGTCATCCTCTGGGACCAGGCCGCCTCGATCCCGATCCAGCAGAAGGCCGCGCTCGTCGTCGCCCAGAGCAAGCTGAAGGGGGTCGTCTTCGACGGCAACGCCTACCCGTACTATTACGACACGACGATCGAGTAAAGAGCTCCCCTCACCCCCGGCCCCCCCTCCCGGTGGGCGGGAGAGGGAGCGGCACCGAATCGGATGGAATATGCTCGCCGCTCATGGCAGTCGGTTGAGCTCATCACCCCTCTCCCGCGCACCGGGAGAGGGGCCGGGGGTGAGGGGCCTTGCTCCGTTTTCTTACTCAGCGGCTGGTCGGAGCGGTCCCGGTCCTGCTCGGGGTCTCGATCGCCGTCTTCCTGATGGTGCACCTGCTGCCGGGCGACCCGGCGACGATCATGTTGCAGGGCGCGCCGGCCTCGGCCGAGGACATCGCCAACCTCCGCCACGAGCTGGGGTTGGACCGGCCGCTTCATGTCCAGTACGTCACCTACATGGAGCGCGTGCTGCAGGGCGACCTCGGCAAGTCGATCCATACGCGGCGCCCGGTGATCAAAGAGATCTTCGGGGTCTTCCCCTCCACGTTGCGGTTGGCGTTCGCGGCGATGGCCGTGGCGCTGGCGCTCGGGATCAGCATGGGGATCCTGGCGGCGCTCCGGCAGAACAGCTGGCTCGACAGCTTCAGCATGGGAACCGCCCTCTTCGGCGTCTCGATGCCCGACTTCTGGATCGGGCTGCTGCTGATCTTGATCTTCTCCGTCCGCCTCGGGTGGTTTCCGGCGACTGGGATCGGCGACTGGAAGCACATCGTCCTCCCGGCCGTCGCCCTCGGCGCGAACTTCGCGGCGATCATTGCCCGCCTCGTCCGCTCCAGTCTTCTTGAGGTGATGCGGCAGGATTATGTCCTGTCGGCCCGCGCCAAGGGGCTCAAGCAGCGGACGGTGATCATGCGCCACGCGCTTCGCAACGCGCTGATTCCGGTCGTGACGATCGTCGGCCTCCAGTTCGGGAATCTGCTCGGCGGCGCGGTCGTGATTGAGACCGTCTTCGCCCGCCAGGGATTCGGCCGGCTCGCGATCACCGCGATCCTGGCCAAGGACTTCCCGCTCATCCAGGGGGTCGTCCTCTTCGGCGCGATCATCTACGTCATCCTCAACATCCTGGTCGACCTCTCCTATGCCTGGCTCGACCCACGGATCAAGTACGAATCGCTGGTGTAGACGGGTAGGCAGTAGGCAGTAGGCAGAAGAGCACGGTCCATTCTGCCGTCTGTCGTCTGCCTACTCGCAAGGAAACACACGATGGAAGCGCAGGCACTTTCCGGTCCCCGGGTCGATCTCACCGAAGCGGCAAGCCGGGCGCACCGCACCTGGTTTCAAGAGACGCTGACCCGGCTCCTCCAAAACAAGGGGGCGAGCGCCGGCTTGGTCGTTCTCCTGGTGATCGCGGTCGTCGTCATCCTCGCTCCGGCGATTGCCCCGTACGACCCGATCAAGGTCGATACCAAGAACACCGATAGCCCGCCGACCTGGAGTCATCCGTTCGGCACCGACACGATCGGTCGCGACATCCTCAGCCGGATCATGCAGGGCGGGCGGCTGACCGTGATCGTTGGGATCGTCGCGATCGCCATCGCCGCCGGCGCCGGTTTGCCCCTGGGGATGCTCGCCGGGTACTACGGTGGTTGGACCGACCGCGTCATCTCCCGGTTCATGGACATCATGCTTGCCTTCCCCGGCATCCTGCTCGCCCTCGGCGTCGTCGCCGTGCTCGGGAGCAGCGTCTTCAACGTCACGATCGCGGTCGGGATCTCGCTGATTCCCGGTTTCGTCCGGCTCGTCCGCGGCTCCTACCTCTCCTCGCGCGACCAGACCTACGTCGAAGCCGCGCGGGTCATCGGCACGAGCAATGGCCGGATCATCGTCCGCCACATCCTGCCGAACGTGTTGGCGCCGGTGATGGTACTGGCGACGGTTGCGATGGGATGGGCGATCATCATTGGCGCCGCGCTCAGCTTCCTCGGTCTCGGCGCTCAGGCACCGACCCCCGAGTGGGGAACGGATCTGGCCTCCGGCCGCGAGTGGATCCGCACCGCCTGGTGGATGAGCACCTTCCCCGGACTCGCGATCACGATCGTCGTGATCGCGGTCAACCTCGTCGGCGACGGTCTGCGGGACGCGCTCGATCCGCGGCTGCGGACACGGTGATGGTCACGGCCTGCGCTTGGCGGCCTTGCTCTTCGGTGCTGACCGGCTCCGCTAACTCACCAGGAGCTTCTCGCGGGAGCGTTGCTGCCCTTCTTTCAGACCGGCCTCAACCTCGACGGCCCGCTGCGCCGCGGCGGCGGGGTCCAGGCCCCCGCGGATCGCCTCCTCCATCACCTGCCGCGCCATGACCTTCGCCCACTGGTCCGATCCCTTCGTCGTCCGAAGGAGTTCGAGCCGATCGCGCTGCTCGCGGGCCCTGCGCTCGGCTTCTTTCTGCGCGCGCACTCGTTTCCGTTCTTGCTCCTTTTCCTCTCTGGACATGACTGCTCTCCTTGCCGGGTTGTTTTGAAGCGCGTAAGCGTGAGTTTGACGTCAATCGAATTATTTACGAAGAAGATTATACATAATACTGTTGGTACTTACCCGCCGCTGTGACAGGGAAGGCTCACGATCCACGTCGCGAACGGGCATGAGGCAGGTTGACGACAGAACGCGCATTCCCGGAGGGCTCATGATCAGAGACACTCACCGCGTCAGGAGTGCCCCATGCCGTCCAAGGCCCTCTCCCGGCCCTCTCCACATCGCAGAACGGTCGTCCTAACCTCCGTCGTTTGTGCCTCCGGCCCAGCAATCCGACGGAGGGGCCGCGTCGCTCGTGCATCCTGCGTGTTGACGGCGTGCCACGGAACGCCTACGATTGAGACACGTCTGATATATCACTGAGATACGAGAGGAACACCGTGACCGTCGCCGTGATGGAGCCTCGCGCACCGACGCTTGCCGCTGGTGAAGTCGCCTACGCGCGTCTGAAGCAGATGATCGTGACGGCGGAGATTCCTCCCGGCACCGCCCTCAGCGAACCGGCCCTGGTCGCGCGACTTGGCATCGGCCGGACTCCCGTACGGGAAGCGCTCCGCCGGCTCGCGAGTGAGCGTCTGATCGTGATCTTCCCGCGGCGCGGACTCGTCGTCGCCCAACTCGGCTTGCCGGAAGTTCAGCAACTGTTCGAGGCGCGATTGAGCGTCGAGGGCGAGACGGCGCGTCTCGCCGCCGAGCGGGCTGACACCGTCGACCAAGCGACGCTCGCTCGTCTCAACGAGCGCGTGCATGACGCGGAGGACGACGGGTCGTTCGCCGCGTTCCTCGAAGTTGACCAGCGTCTCCACCGGGAGATCGTGCGCATCGCCCGGAACGCCTTTCTCGCCGAGTCAGCCGATCGGATTCTGACGCTGAATACCTGGCTGTGGCACGTCCACATGGCGCGGTACGGAACCCAACCGTCTGACTTCGCGTCCCACGACGGCGTCATCGCGGCGATCGCCGACCGTGACGCAGGAGGTGCTCGGCAGGCGATGCTCGATCACATCGAACGGTCCCGAGAGTTGCTTCGGGTGACGTTGTAAGACGGCGGGTGCCGCACACGCCGGCGGTGCGGTCGCGATGCGGAAAGGAGGCCAGCTCACGCGATCCAGGAGGACCGAGAGGCAGAGGTCGACGCTCAACGTGCCAGCTTCAGCCTTGACGCCGCTGCGATACATCGGCGCCATGGCAGAGAAGGAGATCCCCAATGCGACGTCAAATCGAACTCGTCGAGGACTTCAAAGCCGGGCGGATGAGCCGCCGCGTGTTCGCCAAGCGGGCGATGGCGATCGGCATGACCGGTCCGCTCATCACCTCGATCGTCATGGCGAGCCCATCGATGGCCGCTCCTGCCGATCGCACGGCGCCCCTACGGGTGCGGCGACAGGCATCGGGCGGCACGCTCGTCTTCGGCGCCTGGCAGACACCCGACACGATGGACCCGCAGAAGTCCGGCCTCGCGGCAACCGGCCGCATCCTTGCCAATGTCTTCGACCCCCTCATTTGGCGCTTCCCGGGTGATGAGACCTTCTATCCCGGTCTCGCGCAGTCGTGGGACATCTCTCCCGACGGTCTGCAGTACACCTTCCACCTCCGCAACGACGTCAAGTTTCACAACGGCGAGCCCTTCAATGCCGCCGCCGTCAAGGCCACCTTCGACCGCGAGGCCGACCCAGCCAACAACACCCTCGAAACCCTGCCGCGCGGGTTCGACCATGCCGAGGTCGTCGACGACTACACCGTGAAGATCGTCTTCACCTCCCCGTACGCGCCGTTCTTGCAACTCCTCGCCGCCAATTCCTGGACGACCCTGCCACCCCAATACGCCAAGGACAACGTCGAAGGAATGGGGTTGACTCCCCCGGGCACAGGGCCGTTCATCATCAAGGAGTACCAGCACGGGAGTCACGCCGTCCTCGAGCGGAACCCGGACTACAACTGGGCGCCGACCTACTTCGGTCGCCAGGGACCGGCCTTGCTCGAAAAGATCGACTGGCGGATCATCGAGGAGCCGGGGACGCGCGCCTCGACCCTCGAGAGCGGCGAGACACATCTGATCGAAGAGATCGTTCCGGCCCAGTATGAGAGTTTCAAGGCCAACCCCGATCTCCAGGTGATCCTCCAGGACACGATCGGTTGTCCGCGCACCGTTCACCTCAATTGCACGAAGACACCAACCGACGACAAGGCCGTCCGGCAGGCCATGAGCTATGCGCTCGACAAGCGCGTCATCACCGACGTCATCTTCAAGAAGACCGTGGAGCCAGCCTGGGGACCGCTGGAGAAGTTGACGCCGGGCTACAACCCGGCGGTCGAGTCGTACTACAACTACGATCCCGAGAAGGCGAAGCAGCTCCTTGACGAGGCGGGCTGGGTGATGGACGGCGACGTCCGGAAGAAGGACGGCCAGGAACTCAAGGCGCTCTTCATCGTCGTCGCCAAGGACAATTTCGACGAACCGGCCCAGGTCCTCCAATCACAGTTCAAAGACGTCGGTATCAACCTCGAGCTCACCTCGGAGGCCGAGCCGACCGTCTTCAACACCTACAACCGTGGCGATCAGAATCTCGCCAACATCTTCTGGTGGGGCGCCGATCCCGAGTCGCTCTACTCCCTCTACCACTCCAGCCAGATCGAGAAGGGGTTCAACTGGTGCCATTACACCAACCCCGACGTCGACAAGCTGCTGGAAGACGGCTACGTCGAAAGCGACAACGAGAAGCGGATGGACCTCTACGAGCAGGCCCAGGTCCTGATCATGGAGGACGCTCCCGCCATCCCGGTCTGGGGCAAACGGGTCCTGCTCGCCGGCAAGAAGTCGATCACCGGGATCAACTGGAGTCCGCGCGTCTACCCGCTCTACTACAACGCGACGCTGGGCGAATAGTGCTACGAGCTTCGAGCTTCGAGCTTCGAGTGGAGGTCGAGATTCGCGCGATCAGCCGCCGGCCATTCAGTGCGAACTCGATGCTCGAAGCTCGTAGCTCGTAGCTCGTAGCTCCTCGGGGAGTAGACCATGACCGAGTACCTCGTCCGGCGCTTGGTGCTGTCGGTGCCGGTGGTTCTCGGCGTCTCGATCGCCGTCTTCCTGATGATGCACCTCATCCCGGGCGATCCGGCGCTGGCAATGCTGCGCGGTCAACCCACGGTGACGCCGGCCGACATCGATCGGGTGCGTCATCAATTGGGCCTCGACGACCCACTGCCGGTGCAGTATCTGAAATACATCAGCCGTGTCGTGCGGGGAGACTTCGGGGAGTCGGTCCACAGCCACCGGCCGGTCCTCGGCATGATCGGCGAGCAGGCCTGGTCGACGGTTCAGCTCGCGGTCGCAGCGATGGTGCTGGCGGTGGCAATCGGGGTTATCCTCGGGACGATCTCGGCGCTACGTCAGAATTCCTGGGTCGACACCCTGAGCATGATCGTGGCGCTCTTTGGCGTGTCGATGCCGAATTTCTGGCTGGGATTGCTCCTGATCTACGTCTTCTCGCTTCGGCTCGGCTGGTTCCCGATCACCGGGGAAGGGGGATGGCAGCGACTGGTCCTGCCGGCCGTCGCGCTCGGGATGGACTTCTCGGCAATCACGGCACGTCTGGTCCGGGCCAGCCTGCTCGAAGTCCTGCGCCAGGACTACATCCTGACGGCACGGGCGAAGGGGCTGCGCGAGCGCGTGGTGGTCACCCGACACGCGCTCCGCAACGCCATGATTGCCGTCGTCACGATCATCGGTCTGCAGTTCGGGTTTCTGCTGAGCGGCGCGGTCGTCGTCGAGACCGTTTTCGCGCGGCAGGGCATCGGGCGCCTCGCGATCACCGCGATCCTCTCGAAGGACTTTCCCCTTGTCCAGGGGATCGTCCTTGTCGCGGCGGTCGCGTACGTCGCCATCAATCTCCTGGTCGATCTAAGCTACTCGGTCCTCGACCCGCGTATCCACTACAACTGACGGAGTTGTCGGTAGCCAGCAGTCAGGAGACAGAAGCCAGTTGTCAGGGGTCAGAACGACGATGGAATCCGCGGCGTACACGGCAACCGGCAACCAAAAGCCGCTGACAACTGACAACTGACTACTCGCGTAGGGACGGTCACGGTGGAGCAAACACAAGAGTTGGTCGCGCGACCGACAAGACTCCGGTCGGCGGAACCCCGCAGCGAGCTGGCCAAATCGCTTCGGCGTCTCGCCCGGAACAAGGGGGCGATCGGTGGCGCCGTCGTTTTGGCGCTGATCGTGCTGACGGCGATCTTCGCTCCGGCGCTCGCTCCCGAGGAT
>JAXDKI010000482.1:0-27386 GCA_034667245.1 Thermomicrobiales bacterium
TTCAAGGCCGCTCGGCGAATGGATCGTTTCGCCCAGTTCGCCGTCGCCGCCGGGCGGGAAGCGCTCGAACATGCCGGCCTGGAGATCACCGACGACAATCGCGAGATGGTCGGCGTCGTCGTCAACACCGGTGGTGGTGGGATCCCGACGATCGAGAACGAAGTCGGGCTGATGCATACCAAGGGGCCGAAGCGTGTCAGTCCCTTCCTGATTCCGCTCTTTGCCCCGAACATGGCGAGTTGCCAGGTCTCGATCGCCTTCGGCATCCGTGGGCCGTCGAGCACTTCGGCCGCAGCCTGCGCCTCCGGCGTCCAGGCCTTCGTCGATGCCGTCCACATGATCCGTCGCGGCGAGGTGGACGTTGCGCTCACCGGCGGCACAGAGGCCGGGATTACCCCCGTTGCCGTCGCCGGTCTCGGCAACATGGGCGCGTTGTCTCGTCGTAACGACGATCCGGCGGGGGCGAGTCGGCCCTTCGATTTGGGTCGCGACGGCTTCGTCTTCTCCGAGGGCGCGGCGATCATGGTCCTCGAATCGGAGGAGCACGCCGTTCGGCGCGGCGCCTCGGTCATCTGTGAGGTCGCCGGCGGCGCGTACACCTCGGACGCCTTCCACATCACCGCGCCTGACCCGAGTGGCAGCGGCGCGGCGCTGGCGATGAAGCGCGCCCTCAAGTGGGCGGAGCTGGAGCCGAGCGCGGTGGACTACGTGGCAGCCCACGCGACGGCGACCCCGCTCGGTGACATCGCCGAGACCGAAGCGCTCAAGCAGGCGCTCGGAGACCACGCCTACAAGGTCGCGATCTCCGCCAACAAGTCGATGCTCGGGCACCTCCTCGGTGCGGCCGGCGCGGTCTCCTCGCTCGCCTGCGTCTTCGCCATCCGCGACAACCTCGTCCCGCCGACGATCAACCTGACCGATCCCGATCCGAAGTGCGACCTCGATTACGTACCGAATACCGCCCGCCAGTTGCCGGTCAACGTCGCAATGGCCAATGGCTTCGGCTTCGGCGGTCAGAACGCCTGCGCCGTCTTCCGCCGATTCACGGGGTAGGACCAGATCCCGAAAAGCTCTTTGCCGAGTTCGACTGCGACCCCGGTCGCGTCACCATGTTTGGGCTATCTCATCCCTGCGGGAAATGAGCAAAATTGGTAAAGTCTCCGCATCGCATCCGCGAGTTGCCTGGGCTCGGGACGGCCGGTTGACGTCACGTTGACTGGCCCCGCTCGTGTGGTGCTGTTGACCGGCGGGGGCGCGCACGTTGGCGGGAGAGCAGGACGACCAAAAGCATCACGAGCGTGTGCTTCACGAGCGCCTGCTGGCTGGCGACCCGCTGGCGACGACGGATCTCTTTCGCCACTTTGCGGTGTCGCTCTTTCGCCGTCTCATGACCCGGTACCCGACGACCGATCCCGATCTCGTCGAGCAGGCGGTTTCGCAAGCCCTCCTTGACTACTTTGTCCGGCCCGAGCGCTACGATGATTCAAAGCGCTCGTTGCGCGGTTACCTCACGATGGCCGCGGAGCGGGATCTGCTGAACCTCCGCGCGGTGCGCCCCCGTCGGTCACGGATGATCCGGGACGCAAGCCCGGTTGAACTCGACGCCGAGGCGCGTCGGCAGTGGGAGGAAGGCGGCGACATCGCGGACGCGATCGCCGAGGACGAGACCGCCTCGGAACTCTGGGCCGAGGCGATGTCCGTCGCGCGGACGGACGAGGAGCGGACGGTGCAACGCCTGCGGCTGGACGGCGAGCGCTCGACCGCGGCCTACGCCGCGGCGCTCGGCTGGACCGATCTTCCGTTCGCCGAGCAGCAGCGGCGACTCTATCGCATCAAGGACCGCCTGGATCAGCGCTGGCGACGTCGGAGGGAGCGCTATGGGTGACGACCTGAGGCGACTCCTTCGCCGGACCGCCCGCGCTGCGGAGGAACGCCCGAGCTTCCTCGCCGCCACCTTCGCCCGCTACCGCGCGATCGAGCAGATCGACGCGCTCGAGCTTGCGCGCCGGCTTTCGGTCGCTCCGATCCGGCTGGACGAACTCGCTATCTGTCTCCGCCCGCGTGCCGATCACTTTCGGGAGGACGTCGCGGCGGTCGCCGCCCGGTTCGGAGCCGACGCTGGCGCCTTGGCGGCGATTGTCCGGGAGGTTGACGCCTTCGACGCGATCGCGGAAGCGATTCCCGCGAATCCCCTTGCGGCCGCCCGGGACGCCGATGAGGATGGTCCGACGCCGGAGGACGAATCATGAGCGAGCCCTGGCTTGTCGACCTCGCGGATCGGTTCTGGGCGGCTGCCGGCGGACCGCCAGTACTGCCGCGGGATCTGCACGGAGTCGTTTCGCTGGCGCTGCCTGTGACGGTGGTCGCACTGCCGGCGCTCTCGCTCCTCCGCGTTGAGCGATGGTTCTCAGCGCGGAACGTCGACCATCGCTTTGATGTGCCCGATCGCCGGCTTCGGGGTTGTCTCGTCGCGTTCGGCGGTCACGGCTTCATCTTTGTCGACGGTGCCGATCCGGTCGACGAGCGGCGCTTGACCCTCGCGCACGAGGTTGCCCACTTCCTGCTCGACGATCAACACCCTCGCGAGCGGGCGACACGAGCACTCGGCGACGGGATCGCCGCCGTCCTCGGCGGCAAACGATCCCCGACGCTCGATGAGCGGATCGGCACCGTGCTCTCGGCCGTCCGTCTCAGCCCGCATACCCACCTGATGGAGCGCACCGGCGATCGGGGCGCCGCAGCCTCTGCCGTGGAAGCCGGTGCGGACCGCCTCGCCTGGGAGTTGCTCGCTCCTGCCGCGGAGGTGTCCGAGTTCGTTCCCGGATCAGGCGGAGAGGCGCTCGAGCAGGCCTTGGTGGACCGCTACGGACTGCCACGGAATGCCGCGGCAAGGTACGCCCGCTCGTTGCGACGCGTCTACGAACCGCCGCCGTCGTTCGTTGATTGGCTGCGCGTCGCACCGCGTTGAAGCCTGTGCCGGGAGTGGTCGATGGCTGCGACGAGCCGAGGAGGCGCCCGTTCCACAATTCGGCATCCGACGAGGCCCGCATCTTCGGAGCCCGAACGGCCGGCTGAGGGAGCGCGCCTCTTCCGGGAGTCGGAGTTTCAGGCGACCTTCGGCGAATCGCTGGCGCAGACGCTCGACCTGCGGACCTGGTTGCCCGGCGATGATCTCGCGCAGCTCTATCAGGCGCTCGAAGCCGAGGTCACGCAGACCGTCACGCACGAGAGCGGCCTCGTCGCGACGATCAGGCAGAGGATCCTCCCTCGTCTCGCCACCCGACCGAATGCGCCCCGAGCGGCGGGTATCTACCGCGTCACGCCGGATGAGATCGCCCACGCCCACCACGCGATTCTCTTCAATGGTGGGGTCGAGGCGGCGGATGGCATCTCCTCGGCTCACGACACCCTGGCGGTCACGATCTCGCAGGTTGGCGTTTGCCTCGTCCGTTACTTCGGCGACAGCGGCTCCTGGGTGCATCGCCTCTACTGGCGCGATCTGCGGGCGACGATCGCCGACCCCGTCGAGGAGGCATTGGCGCTGATCGAGCAGCGCCAGCGGGGTGCGAGATTCGCTGAGGCCGATCGTCGCGCCCGATTGAGCAGGTTGGCGCAGCGGGCGATTCTTGCCTACGCGGAGCGGGTCGTCTTGCTGGAGCAGTCCGAAGCGCCCTGGCGTATGGGCCACGGCAATCCCGTCGCGTTGGAGCTGCTCAGCGGTGCGGGGTACATGGAGCTGGTCGCGGCCGGTCTGCGCTTGCTGGAGCGCCTGATCGGGCAACACCGCAAGTTCCTCTACGTCCCGAGATCGACACCCGAGCGCGGGCTGCTCACGATCGGACACGCCCTGGGACCGCTCGAATACGCGGTGATCGACGACATGACGGAGCGGCTGCTCTACACGATCGAGGAGCGTGCCTACGACAAGGACCACCTGCGCATGGTGCGGGCATTCGCGGAGGAGATCGGACCGCAGCTCCTCGTCGGCGTCTACCGCGTCTCACGGGCTGCGCCGCCCCAGCTCTTCTACGCCCACCGCGACCACGTCCACGAGGCAGCGTTGATCGCGCTCGCCGACAGCGTTCTGCAGGAGCACCGCTCATTTCCCATGTTGATCGATCTGGCCGACACACTCTGCCGGACAACCTTCGGCCCGACCGACTTCAACGACTCGGTGCACCTGGCCTACCTGGAGACCGACCAGCCCTACCAGTACCTGAGCGAGCGACGGCCGCGGTCCTGACCCGAGAACCGGTCGCGATCCCCGTCGCAACCTCGCTGGCGTATCCGCACGTTGTGTTGCACAGGAGAAGCCCCGCGATGAATGGACGGAGTGATAGGCAAGGAGACAACGGTGTCGACCGGGTGATCGAGACCCTGCCGGCGGAGGCGTTGGCGGCGCTCGATAGGGATGGACAGCAGGTCGGCGGCGCCTGGGAGGAGCCGGAAGCGTACCTTGGCTCGATCGGGAGGACGATGTTCGATAGCCCGTCGAGCGTCGATCACTCCGTCACGGTGCTCTTGCCGAGAGCGCACCTGGAGCGTGTTCCGTCGCAGTCGATTGTCCGCATCGAGAGCATGCCGGACGGGCGGACCTATCTCGGCGTCGTCGTCAAAGGCCCGTTCGCCGAGCCGGATGGGCTCCGGGCCGATGCGCCGTTGGTCGTCACGACGACGGTGCGCGGCGGGATCTTCATGCCGAAGTACCACGGCCGGGTCCAGGTCGAGCTCCTCGGCGAGCGGATCGGCGAGGCGTTGGAGCCACCCCGCTTCCGCCCCCTGCCGAACAGTCCCGTCTTCATCCTGGATGAGGAGGAGACGGCGCCGGTCCTGGGCGTCGACGGCGATTTGCGGCTCGGACTCGCGGTCGGTCACCGGGCCATCTCCGTCGGCATCCCGTCGGAGAAGAAGAGCGTCCTGCCGCGCCACACCGGGATCGTCGGCACGACCGGGAGCGGCAAGTCGACGACCGTCGCCGGGCTCGTCGTCCAGGCGCAACGGGCGGGGATGGCGACCATCCTCCTCGATGTCGAAGGCGAATACACCTTCGTCGGCGAAGCGACGGACGATCCGCAGATGCAGGTCCTTCTACACGGCCGAGGGCTCCGCGCGGGGGGCGTCTCCGACGTCGCGATCTACCACCTCGTTGGCCGCGAGTCGTCGAATCCACACCATCCCCGACGGCGCGCGTTCGGACTGCAGTTCGATCGACTCTCTGCCTACACCATCGCCGAGTTGCTCGACCTCAACGACGCCCAGCAGGAGCGGTACTGGCAGGCCTACGATGCCACCAAGACCCTGCTACGCCGCTTGCGTCTCTCCGACGTCGACGATCTGAGCGTCGACGAATTCGAATCCGGTGTCCCGCGGATGACGCTGGAGCAGCTGATCGACGTCGCGACGGCATTCGAGGCGGCCGTAGCGAAGAATGAGATCGCGTTCCGCACGCCGGCGTTCGCGGCGCGGGCGGAGGAAGCGAAGCAGGCGATCCAGCCCCTGACCGCCAAGTCGTCGTCGACCGCGAGCTGGCGGGCTCTCCTTGGCAAGTTGGGCCGCCTGCGCCGGCTCGAGGTGTTCGACCGTCCCGGCACACCCCCACTCGACTACGCCGCGATGCTCGAGCCGGGACAGGTCAGCATCGTCGATCTCTCCGACACCGATTCGCCGGTCCTCAACAACCTGGCCATCGCCGACGTCCTGCGCGGCATCCAGCGGCAGCAGGAGCTCGCCTACGAGGAGGCCGAGGCGCGGGGCAAGCTGCCGCCTCGGACGTTGGTGATCGTCGAGGAGGCGCACGAGTTCCTGGCCAAGGAGCGGATCGACCGTATGCCGCATCTCTTCGCCCAGGTCGCGCGGATCGCCAAGCGGGGTCGGAAGCGCTGGCTCGGACTCGTTTTCGTGACCCAACTCCCGCAGCACCTGCCGAATCAGCTGATCGGCCTCGTCAACAACTGGGTCATCCACAAGATCAGCGACGCCGCCGTCGTCAGCTCCCTCAAGCGCTCCGTCAGCGGCATCGACGACAGTCTCTGGGACCGCCTGCCGAGTCTCGCTCCCGGTCAGGCGATCGTCTCCTGCGCCCACATGCAGCGACCGGTCCTAACCTCGATCGACCCGACGCCCGCTAAGCTGCGGATGGTGGAGTAGGAGCGGTTTGATGACAGGTGCAGTCCACAGCAGGCGGGACGGCAGCAGTTTCGTGACGAACGACGAAGGACATCTCTCCGTCTCGTGCCATCCGAGCGTCCCAAACGGTACGTAATACTCACGATGTTGCGCGATCACAACCGGCGCAAGATCTGGGCGTCACGATCGCTGATCGTGCCCGTAACCAATGAGCTCGTGTGTCGGGGAGTGATTGCACCATGTCCATCGTTACCATCTCGAATCCGCGCGTCCCCGCGATCTTTGCCGACTGCAGGGTCGACCCCGGAGTCAACAGCTTGACCGAGCGCGAACGCGCTGTCTTGTGCTTGCTCGCCACCGGCATGGCTGACAAGGAGATCGCCCGTGCCCTGACGATCAGCCGGGCGACAGCGTCCAAGCACGTCGGCCGCATCCTCAAGAAACTCGGCGTCCCATCACGGGCCGCGGCGGCGGTGCTCGCCGTTCGCCGCGGTCTTGCCTGACGGCGGGACCCGACGCTTCGCCTCGGCAGGTGCTCGGGTAGAATGCGAACTCGCTTCGAGCCGGCATGGTGCCGACACACGATGGGGAGAGCGAGTTCGTGAAGATCACCGACGTCGAGGTCGCGCATCTGCGGATGCCGGCCATCGTTCAGGAGGCGAACGGGACTCAGGACGCGGCGGTGGTCCTCGTCCATACCGATGAGGGGATCACCGGCCTCGGCGAGGCGGAATCGTCGCCTCACGTCGTCAAGGCGATCGTGGAGGCGCCGCGGTCGCACTCGGTGATGGTCGGACTGCGGGAAGTCCTCCTCGGCGAGAACCCGCTCGACATCGAGCGCCTCTGGCGGAAGATGTACCAGGCTTCGATCTACTTCGGGCGGCGCGGCGCGGGGATCCAGGCGATCAGCGGAATCGACATTGCCCTCTGGGACCTGAAGGGCAAGGTCTACGGTCGCCCCCTCTGCGAGCTCCTCGGCGGCTCGGTCAATGCCAAGGTGCGCGCCTACGCCTCCGCCTTGTTCGGTCGCGATGGCAAAGAGACGGGCGAGAAAGCCGCGCGCTTCAAGGAGGCCGGGTTTACCGCCTTCAAGTTCGGTTGGATGGACTTCGGGCGGGCGGAGAAGACCGACCGCGCCCACGTCCAGGGCATCCGCGACGCTGTCGGCCCCGACGCGCCGATCATGGTCGATGTCGGCTGGGGCTACGACAGCGGCGGACCGATCTGGGACCACACGACCGCGCTCCGCCGGGCCCAGATGCTCGCCGAGTACGACGTCTTCTGGTTGGAGGAACCGCTCCACCCCGACGACATCGACGGCTACCGCGAGCTCTGCGACCGCTCGCCCGTCCGCATCGCTGCCGGCGAGGAGATGACGACCGTCCACGAGTTCCGCGATCTGATCGAGCGCGGCCACCTCGACGTGCTGCAACCGGACGTCGCCCGTGCCGGAGGGGTCACCGAGACGATGCGAATCGCCGCGCTCGCCCACGCGCACGGTCGCCCCATCGTTCCTCACCACTACAGCACCGGCATCCTCGGTACCGTCTCCGTCCACGTCAATGCCAGCATCCCCAACCACTTGTTCCAGGAGACGCCGGCACCGGGCGAGGGCTCGCCGCTCAACGCCGATCTCGTCGTGCCTCGGGTGCAACTCGACGAGGACGGCTGTATCGTGATCCCCAAGGGACCGGGTTTGGGGATCGAGCTCGACATGGACGTGTTCAACCGGTATCGGGTCGCGTAGGTAGGAGCTTCGAGCTTCGAGCTGCTGGTTTGGAAGGGAACAACGAGATGGCACAGAATGCGTGGCAAGGTCTTAACCGGCGGGTCGCCGCGATGCATAGCCTCTGGCGTCGGGCCGTGACCGACGTGACGCTCGATCAGGTCAACCACCACGAGCGCGAGGGTGTGGTGCCGATCGCGTTCTCGCTGATGCACTTCGTCAACAACGAAGATCGGTACGTCACCGAGCGCTTGGTTGGGGGCTCACAACTCTGGGAGGACGGCGGCTGGGCCGAGCGGGTCGGAGGCAACGTGCCGCAGGTCCGCCGCGGCGCCCCGCTCGCGGTCGCGGAAGGGATTCGGTTCGGCGATCTCGCCGCCTGGCGCGCTTACCAGGAGGCCGTCTTCGCCCGGACGGAAGCGGCCATGGCCGAACTGCCGGACGAGCGGTTCGATGAGGTCGTCTTCCCGCAGGTTCCGGAGGCGATGCGCGGCGGGTTTTTGTCGATGCTGGCGGGAGACGGGCCGGTTCGTCTCGGCGACCTGATGGACGTCGTGCTCTACCAGCATGGGATGCGTCACCTGGGCGAGGTCGAGCACGCCCGCTCCCTCGTCGGTCTCGGCGGGTTGGATTAGGGATCTCAGGGAGGAGGGGCGATGGCCGTCACGACCGGGGAGGCGCTCGAACAGCAGATTCGTGAACTGGCGGTCGCGCCGGGAACGGTTGCCTGCGTCTGGCTCGGCCAGGCTGGCTATCTCTTCAAATCGCCCGAGGGCGTGGTCGTCATGATCGACCCCTACCTCTCGGACTGGGCGAAGGAGCAGTGGGGGATGCCCCGCGCGATCCCGCCCGCGATCGACCCTGCCATCCTCCGGCCCGACATGCTGCTGATTTCGCACTGGCACGAGGACCACCTCGACGCGCCGGTTGTGAAGCAGTGGGCGAAGCAAGACCCGGGGCTCTTTGTCGGACCTCCCATCTGCACGGTCCGCGCGATCGCCTGGGGTTGGCCGGACGACCGCGTCGTCGAATTCGACCTCGGCGAGAGCTATCAGCACCTCGACGTCCAGGTCACCGCCACCTTCGCCCGCCACGAGACGCCGACCGCGCCGGCGCCAGATGCCATCGGCTTCCTCCTCGACATCGGCGGCGTTCGCATTTGGAACGTCGCCGACACCGAGTACGACGCCCGCCTGCGGCCGATGCGGGACGAGCAGATCGACGTCGCCCTGATCCCGATCAACGGTGTCGGCGGCAACCTCACCGCTGCGGAAGCCGCGTTCCTCCTCTGGCAGGTCCAACCGAAGGTCGCCGTGCCAAACCATTACAACATGTGGGACCCTGCCTACTTCGGTCCCGGCGCTACGCTCGATCCCCAGGAATTCATCGCGATGGCCGAGCGCCTCGGCGCAACCTACGAGACGCGGGTGTTGGAGGTCGGGGAGATCGGCACCTTCGGCGGGTGAGGCTACGATTGCTCAAGAGATTGATGCGGAGGTCCTAACCGCCAGATCGAAGGAGTCGAGACATGACCATTACCACCGATGCAACGCGAACGGGCGCGACCTGCGCCCTCCTCCGCGCCGAATCGTCGTATGAGGGCAAGCAGGGGCTCTCGTATTTCCACGGCATTTCGGCCGAGAGCGTCGGGGCGCGCGGTCTCTGCATGCACCTGCTGACCATCCCACCGGGCGGCCGGGCGAAGGCGCACCTGCACGAGAACCACGAGACGGCGGTTTACGTCCTCAGTGGGCAGGGCCGAATGTGGTACGGCGAGCATCTCGAGGAGCACGTGACCTGCGGTCCTGGCGACATGATCTACATTCCGGCCGGTGTCCCTCACCTCCCGGCCAATGCCAGCGACACCGAGCCGTGTCTCGCCGTGATCGCTCGTTCCGACCCCAATGAGCAGGAGAGCGTGGTCCTGCGACCCGAGCTCGACGGTCTCGTGCCTGGATAGACGACGAGGCGGGCAATGGGCGCTCAGCTCCCGGCGACGTTCGATCCGCGGGCTGTCGGCTTCATCGAGGCCCGCCTCTGGCACGCCTACTACGCCCGCCACTGGCCGCGCGTCGCCCTGCTGACGTATCGTCTGGTGCGCGGTCAACTCGGTCTCGCGCCCCGTTCAGCCCTCGAGGCGGTCGGCCACGCCGCACGCGCCGCTATCGCCTGGGCGCCGGCGAAAAACGACCCGGATGCGACTCGCCGCGAATTGCGGGCGTTCTATCGCCTGGTCGCCCGAGAGCAAGACGCTTCGTTCGACCCCGACGCGGTCGGCGACGCGGAGTTCGATTATTGGCAGATTCACCGCGCCATCGTCGGACAGACCGACCGCGCACCGTTGATCGCCTCGCTCGCCCGCATCCCCGCGCTCCTCTACGCTGTGCCGGAGGCGGGATTGCTCCCCTCGGCGACCGAGCGCGAGCGGGCGGTTCGCCTGGTCGATCTGATCACGAGCGGGCAGCGGCAGCCGACCGACGCGGCCTGGGACGAGATCGCCGTCTCGCTCGTCCGCTCCTACCAGTTGCTCCGGGCGGAGATCGCCGCCGGCCGCGCCAGTCCTTCGTGACGGGCATCGGCGTGCATCTGAAGCCGATTGACACCCCCCGGCGGGATTGATAGCATCCATACGCATCCGACGATTTCGTCAACTGTCGACAATCTGGTTGCGAGAGGAGAGACAGCATGTCCAAAAACGTCGATCATTTGCGCCTGTCGCGTCGCGGTCTGTTCAAGGCCACTGGGGGACTTGCCGGTGCGGCTGCCCTGGCCGGCCCGTTCGCGAACATCGGGCTGCGCATCGCCGGTGCCCAGGACGAGGTGACCGTCTCCATTTGGGGTAATCATCCCGAATGGAAAGACCCGATGCGGGAGATCCTGGACGCATTCCAGGCCGCAACGCCCGGTGTCAAAGTCGAGTTGACCGAGGTTCCGGGTCCCGAATACAACGCCAAAATCCAGACCGCGGTCACTGGCGGTCAGCCGTCCGACATCTTCGGTGATCTCGAGGGCAACATCATCGCCCGTGTCAACGCCGGCGGCGAATTGCCGTTCATCGATCTCACCGGCAAAGTGGACGTGAGCGAACTCACCGACACGGCGCGTAGCCAAGTAGAAGTTGGTGGTAAGGTCTACGGCGTGCCACTCGCCTCCTACACGGTCGGCCTCGCCATCCAGAAGCCGATTTTCGCCAAGCAC
Organism: Thermomicrobiales bacterium; assembly: GCA_034667245.1. GTDB lineage: Bacteria > Chloroflexota > Chloroflexia > Thermomicrobiales > UBA6265 > DATBFX01. The sequence goes on from JAXDKI010000482.1 coordinate 11,051, forward strand.
AACCTGACGCCGCCGACGACCTGGGATGAGCTCAAGACTGTCTCCCAGCAGCTGAAGGACGCCGGCGAGACGCCGATCGTGCTCGGTGCCAAGGACTGGGTCCACCCGTACTTCATGTACATCGGACTCGCCTCCAGCGTGCTCGGACCGGACGGGCTGGACGCGGTGCGCAGGGGCGAGCGCAAGCTGACCGACCCCGACGTCGCCGCCGCGGCGCAGCTCCTGGTCGACCTGATGCCGTTCTTCAACGCCGGTTTCGAGGCGACGGACTACGTCACCGCCAAGGCGATCTTCGCGAACGAAAAGGGCGCGATGATGGTTGCCGGCACGGCCGACTACACCGGTTACCGTGAGGTCAACCCGGAAGCCGACCTCGGATTCGTCGCCTGGCCCGGTCCCGAAACTGGTAAGAAAGCGACGACGACCGGGATGGAACTCCTCTACACCGTCAGCCGCTTCTCTTCGCCCGAGAAGCAGGAGGCCGCAACGAAATTCGTCGCCTGGCTGGCAACCGCAGATGCCCAGCGGTTGGTGTCCGACAAGATCGCCCTGCCGATCAACAAGAACGTGACCGGCTCGTCAGATCCGATCCGTGCCGAGACGGTGACCGCCGCCCAGGGTGGCGACGTTCCGGTCTGGTACGATCTGCCGGAGATCAATCAGAGCACCACGGCGGTCCAAAACAACCACGGCGGTCTCTGGACCGGTCGTCTGACCCCCCAGCAATTCGCCGAATCCGTCCAGGCGATCGTCGTCCCAAGCAGCGGCGCGGCGACGCCGACGGCGTAGCGGAGGTTCGATGCCGGCACAACAGGCGCCGGAACTGGATCAGCGTGAGCAGCGCAGCCCGGGCGGGCCATGGCCCGCCCGGGCTGACTCTGCAGCCGCACGTTCCGGCGCTGCCGGAGAGTCGCTGGACCGGCCGGGACGACGGTTCTGGGAGCGACGTCCCTACATCTGGTTCATCCTGCCGGCGCTCCTCGCCTATGGCGGACTCTTCATCTATCCAACAGTCCGCGCGTTCTACCTGAGCCTGTTCGACTGGAGCGGGATCGGTCCGGTTGGGGAGCCAGTCTGGCTCGCCAACTTCTGGGAGCTGCTTCGCAACGACCGCTTTCAGCACGCGGCTTGGAACTCGACCAAGCTCTTCGCCGTCATCTTCGTCCTGCAAAACACCGTCTCGCTTGGCCTGGCGGTGATGCTCAACCGGCGCTCGCGGATGACGCATATCTACCGAGTGATCATCTTTCTGCCGGTGATCATGTCGGCGGTCGCGACCGGAATCATCTGGGTCCTGATGCTTGATCCCATCATCGGCATCGTCAACCCCGTCCTCCACGACATCGGTCTCGGCAGCCTGCAGCGGGAGTGGCAGGCCGACCAGAGCTGGGCGATGAAGACGGTCTATCTCGTCCAGTTTTGGCAATGGAACGGGATGGCGGTCGTCCTCTACTTGGCGGGGCTGCAGAACGTCCCCGAAGACCTCCGTCACGCCGCGCTTGTCGACGGCGCCAGGCGCTGGCAGGTCTTCCGCGACGTGACGTTTCCGATGCTGGCGCCGGCGTTCACGATCGTGACCGCGCTTTCGTTCATCTTGATCTTCCGCGCCTTCGACTTGATCTATGTGCTCGGGGGTGCCACCGGCGCACCCGACGGGGCGACCCTGGTCATCGGCGTCCTCATCTATGGCGACGCGTTCGGTACGAGCAGCTTCAGCGCCGCCACGCGGATGAGCTACGCGATGGCCGAGGGCGTGACCTTGTTTGTCTTCCTGGCTGGCGTGTCGGGTCTGCTCATCCGAATTCTTGGCACTCGAGAAGAGGCGATCTCATAGGGGAGCGGTATGCCGCTCCCGGCTCATTGGCAGGATCAACCGTGGCAGCACGCGCCGAACTTCGAACCGGAAAGACTGCGCACTCCCTCCCTGGGCTGGCGAAACCGCGATCCCAGCGCCGAAAGCTGGTTGGAAAGGTTGCCGGCTCTGTTGCCTGGCACGGGGTGATGCTGCTAGTCTGCGCCTTCGTCTTGATCCCCATCGTCATGGTCTTCCTGGGATCGTTCAAAACGGTCGATCAGTTCTTCGCAAAGCCATACGGGTTGCCCGAGTCGTTCGGGCTCTTCAATTACCGCAAAGCCTGGGACGAGGCGAATATCCAGACCGCGTTACGCAACAGCGTCCTCGCGACGGTCGTCGGCGTCCTCGTCAGCACCACCCTCGCCTGTCTCGCCGCCTACGGTCTGGGCCGGTTCCGCTTCGCGGGGCGTCTGGGTCTGAGGTTGCTCTTTATCGGGGGCCTCGTCGTGCCGGTCCAGTTGATCATCCTGCCCCTCTTCATCACCTTCCGGCAGCTCCACCTCCTTGGCGGCCTCTGGTCGTTGATCTTCGTCTACTCCGTCTTCGGCATCCCGCTCGGCGTGCTCGTCCTGACGGGGTTCTTCGGCGTCCTGCCGAAGGACCTCGAAGACGCCGCCCGCATCGACGGCGCCAGTCATTTCCAGATCTTCTGGCGGATCATGCTCCCTTTGACCCGCCCCGCCCTCGCCGCGGTCGTCATCCTCAATGGCGTCTGGATGTGGAACGACTTCTTCCTCGGCTTCATACTGATCACCAAACCGGGCTCGATGACCCTCCCCGTCGGCATCATGGCCTTCCGCGGCACCTACTCGACCGAGTGGGGTCTCATCTTCGCCAGCGTCACCATCTCCGTCCTGCCGGTCGTGGCGGCTTATCTCCTGCTGTCGCGCCAGTTCATTGCAGGTCTGACGGCGGGAAGCGTGAAGGGATAGCCGCGGGGCTGGGGGCAATCAAGGCAAGGGCGGACACGGCGGTCCGCCCCTACGAAGAAACCGAATTCGTATCTGAAAGGGAAGCGGTGTGAAAATCCGCGACATCGAGACGATCCCCGTCTTCGGGGGTGGACGGGACTGGGTCTTCGTTCGGGTCCATACCGACGAGGGGATCACCGGTACCGGTGAGGGCACGCTGGAAGGGCGGGCGCGGACGATCGTCGCCGCCGTCGAGGAGTTGAAGGACTACATCCTGGGTCAGGATCCGCGGCGGATCGAGCACCTCTGGCAGATCATGTACCGGCACGCCTTTTACCGGGGCGGACCGGTGATGAACTCCGCGATCTCCGGCGTCGAGCAGGCGCTTTGGGATATCCTCGGCAAATCGCTCGGGGCGCCGGTCCATCAACTGCTCGGCGGCGCCGTGCGGGACAAGATCCGCGTCTATGCCAACGGGCCGCGCGGGGAGACGGCCGAGGAGATCGCGGAGAGTTCCCTCTCCCTCAAGGAGCGCGGCTATTCGGCGATGAAGCTGTGCCCCTTCGGTCCGACGAAGCCGCTCGACGGCGTCGCGACGATCCGCCGCGCCGTCGGCATCATGGAGGCGGTTCGGGCGGCGGTCGGCCCGGACGTTGATCTCATGGTCGACGCCCACGGTCGCCTCAGTCCGACGATGGCGATCCAGATGGGCCAGGCGATCAAAGACGTCGGCATCTTCTTCCTGGAAGAGCCGTGTCTGCCGGAGAACGCGGCCACGATGGAAACCGTCGCCCGTGAATGCGGAATCCCGGTCGCTACCGGCGAGCGTCTTTTCACCAAATGGGGCTTCCGCGACATCCTCGAGCGGCAAGCCGCAGCCGTGCTGCAACCCGATCTCGCCCACTGCGGCGGCATCATGGAGGGACGCAAGATCGCGGCAATGGCCGAGGTCTACTACTGCGGCTTCGCGCCCCACAACCCGCTCAGCCCGGTCAACATGCGCGCCTCGCTCCACCTCGACGCGGTCGCTCCCAACTTCATCATCCAGGAGTGGGTCTCGGACGACCCGCCCTGGCGCGACGAGATCCTGGTCAATCCCGTCGTCGTCAAAGACGGTTGGGTGGACGTCCCGAACGAGCCGGGTCTCGGCACCGATCTCGTCGACGAGGTCAGCCGCGCCCACCCGGCCAAGTCCATCCATCTCCCCGTTCTGTGGCATGATGACGGATCGGTAGCGGATTGGTAGTCGTCAGTCGTCAGTCATCAGTCGTTAGCGATCGGACTTCTGTGCTGGTTGTGAACGCCGGGGGCGATTTGCGTAACGAGGACGAAGGCTATAACTACCGCGATCTGACGGCTGACGGCTGACGGCTGACGGCTGACGACTCAAGAGGAGTACAGATGCGCTTCGAAGGTAAAACGGGAATCGTGACGGGATCGGCGCGGGGGATCGGGCGAGCGATCGCCGAGCGCTTGGCGCGCGAGGGTGCGCGGGTGATGATCGCCGACGTCGACGAGGCGGCGGCGCAGGCGGTGGCGGCCGAGATCGGCGCCGGCGCGCTCGCTCAGCGACTTGACGTAACCTCTTCGGCATCGTGGGACGCGGCGGTCGGCGCGGCCACGGCGGCGTGGGGGCGGCTCGACATCCTCGTCAACAACGCGGGTATCGCGGGACGATCGGCACCGGCTTGGGAACTCTCGGTTGAGGAGTGGCAGCAAGTCATCGACATCGACCTGACGGGTGTCTTTCTCGGCTGCCGGGCCGCGCTGCCGACGATGATCGGCCAGAGCTACGGCCGGATCGTCAACATCGCCTCGATCGCCGGCAAAGAGGGGAATCCGAACGCGGTCCCGTACTCAGCTGCCAAGTCGGGTGTCATCGGGCTGACCAAGTCGATCGCGAAAGAGGTCGCGACCAAGGGCGTCATCGTCAACGCGATCACCCCGGCCGTGATCGAGACCGAGATCCTCAAGCAGGTCAGCGAGGAGCACATCAAGTACATGACCAGCCGCATCCCGATGGGTCGCGTCGGTCAGCCACACGAGGTCGCCGCCCTCGCCGCCTTCCTCTGCTCCGACGAAGTCACCTTCTCCACGGGCGCCGTCTTCGACCTTTCCGGCGGTCGGGCGACGTATTGATTTCCGGCCGGAAGATTCGGCGTCCAGTGGTATTGCGGAGAAGATGAGGTCCTGCGCTGGGGCTCAAGATGCCTGATTGAAGGATGCCTCCCCCTGGTCATCCTGAACGGAGTGAAGGACCTCTCTTCGTCCGGACAAATAGCCGGCCTGATCGCTGGATTCTCAAAGGGACTTAGCGGGCGGTTGCCCCGGCCGCCCGCCCGTTCTCCTTCGCCGAATCTGTCAACCGCTCGATGTGGCCCTTGAGTTCGTCGTGCTCGCGGCGGAGGGCATGGTATTTTGCCTTCAGCTTGGCCAGTTCTTCGTCAGTCTCGTCCTCGGCGTCCATCAGGTCGTCGTCCGCCTCGGCGATGGAGCGGATCAACTCGTCGAGTTTGAGGTGGACTGCCATCGCGTCGCGGTTCTGGGTGTTCTGGATGAGGAAGACCATCAAGAACGTGACGATCGTCGTGCCGGTGTTGATCACCAGTTGCCAGGTATTGGAGAACCCGAAGAGCGGACCCGTCGCCGCCCAGACGACGATGATGAGCAGGGCGAACACGAACGCCGTGTAGTGTCCCGCAAAACTTGCGATGCGATTCGATATTTTCGCGAAGAGCTTCGCCACACGCGGCCTCCTCATTCGGTTCAGATCGGCTCCCCTGAGCGAAGCGAACTGGACCGTTGCGATTATTTTCCAGCAGAAACCGTGCCACTCGCGAAGCGAGTTCAGTGTCGCGCTGACGACCATGGTCGACGGCGACTTACGGGAGTTCCTCGACCAATTCCTCCATCGGGGACATTGTGACCGCGGTCTCCTTAAGCCCCCTCACGGCGGGGATGAGCAACGGAATTGCCGCCAGGAGTGTCGCGACCGAGGCGATCAGGAGCGTCGTCCGGGCGCCGATGGCGTCGCCGAGCCACCCACCAAGGAGGGCACCGATCAGCATCCCGCCGAAGTCAAGGGATTGCAAACTGGCGTTCATCCGCCCTTGCCAGCGATCGGGCGTGCTTGCCTGGCGTACGCTGACGTGGCTGATCTCGTAAAGCGTCCAGAACGGGTCGCTCACGAACTGCTGCGCGATCAGGAGCGCGACCGCCAGCCACGAAGTATCCGCCGCGGCGACGACCATAAGCCGTCCCAGCGCGATCATCGGTAGTGCCGCGATCAGCGCCGGTCCGATGCCGAGGCGGCGCGTGATGCGACTGGTGGTGACCGCGCCGATGAACGAGGTGGCACCGCCGATCGCGAAGATGACGCCGAGCAGACCCGGTTTGAACCCGAGGTCGCTCGCGACGTAGAAGAGGAAGACCGCCCCGAACATCCGACCGGAGAGTGCGAAGAGGGCGGTCGAGGAGCCGAGCGCGCGCAGGACGGGGTTGCGGTAGACGAAGCGCAGCCCCTCCACGATCTCGCGGAGAATGGGTTGCCGCCCTTCAGTGGTCGCCGGTGGAGGCTCAGGCCGGCGGATGCGCGAGACGAAGACCGCCGACCAGAGGAAGGTCACGGCGTCGACGAGGATCGCGTAAGGCGCCGTCAGCCACTGCACCAGCCAACCACCGATGCCGAACGCGCCGAACTCCGCGACGGACGCGCTGGCGGTCAGCTTGCTGTTTCCCTCGACCAACTCGTCACGCCGCACCAGCGACGGCAGATACGACTGGTAGGCGACGTCGAAGAAGACGGTCAGGATGCTGGTCAGTGCCGCCACGACGTAGAGGTGCTCGATCCGGAGGACGTCGAGGAACGCGAAGAGCGGGATCGTGAGGACGAGCCCGGCCCGTCCGAGGTCGGCCGCGATCAAAATCGGGCGCCGTTTCAGCCGATCGACCCAGGCGCCGGCGACGAGCCCGACGAGGAACGCCGGCAACAACTCGGCGATCCCGATCAGGGCAACCTGGAATGGGCTGGCGTCGAGGACCAGAATTGCGACGAACGGCAACGCCGTCCGCGTCACCAACGACCCGAAAATCGACACCGTCTGCGCCGCCCAGAGGTGGACGAAGTCGGGATTGCGCCAGAGACCGGTCAGTCGCAACCGCACCTGGATCGCCGGCTACTTCGGCCGGCCGTCTTTGGTTACGTGACGAGCGTAGACGTTAGCGCCGCTCCTCAAGCTGCTGATGACCGACTGGAGCTTATATTCGAAGCACTCCGGATCATCTTCGGGAAGCAGAATGGTGTGCGCCCCTTCGGGGACTTGCTCCATGTTATCGGCGTCTTCCAGTTGTGCCGCAATGTATCCCTGGACAAGTTCAAGATTACGCGTGACCGCCTCTCGTGTTTGCGGGTCAATCATCGGTTTCTGTGTCGTGCTCATCGGAGCGGCCTCCTCAGCAAGAATGCTTCGAAGTGTCCAGGCCAGAGCGTCTTGACCTCTTCTACGGCGTGGTTGAGAGCCTCAGATAACGACTGCAAGGGCATCCAAAGTTTCTCAGCCACGTGCCCGTCCCAATCCAGGGTATCACGATGCGGATAGCCGTGAGCCGAGTCGTCCCGTGCTACCGGCATAAGCTCGCCCTCTACCATTGCAAGGTCGAGCACCGTGTCATCGATCACCTCCCCTCGATCGGTCAGGATGCGGACGTCACAGAAATGGTTGCCCTGCTGGTCGACTTTATACCTGTAGGCTGTCGTCGCCGGGTCCCGGTCTTTTCGCCTCATCGACCGTCGAGCTCCTCCGCAATCGTAGCCCTCTGCTACAAGCCGCCGACAAGAACCGGGCGGCGTTTGTGTTGCCCGTGCCGTTACCTATCCTGGTATCCTATCGAAACGTAACTCATGGGACGACAATCCTTCATCCGCCGCCGTCGGGAGAAAATCGATGGGGGGCAATCACGCACAACCCGTCCTGGAAGCGCGAAAGATCAATAAGTGGTTCGGACCGGTCCGCGCCTTGACCGACGTCGATCTCGCCGTCTATCCCGGTGAGATCGTCGCCTTGATTGGTGATAATGGCGCCGGCAAGTCGACGCTGATCAACGTTCTTACCGGGGTTCTCCATCCAGAGAGCGGCGAGATCGTTTTCCAGGGTCAGCCGATCCACGTCTCCTCACCCCACGATGCGCGTGCCCTCGGGATCGAGACGGTCTATCAAGACCTGGCGATCGCACCCAGTCTCGACGCGGTCGCCAACATCTATCTTGGCCGCGAGCTTCGCCTACCCGGCATCCTCGGCAAGCTCGGGTTCCTCGATAACCGGCGGATGCGCCAGGAGACCGCGGCCCAGTTGGAACGACTGCGGGTTCGGGTCCCGAACCCGCAGCGACGCATGGTGACGTTGTCTGGTGGGCAACGGCAGGGCGTCGCGGTGGCGCGCTCGGTCATGTGGGCGAGCAAGGTCGTAATCATGGACGAGCCGACTGCCGCGCTCGGTGTCGCCCAGGCGGGGATGGTGCTCGATCTGATGCGAGAGGTCCGCAACTCGGGTATTCCCGTCGTCTTCATCAGCCACAACATGCCGCACGTCTTCGAGGTTGCCGACCGCATCGTCGTCCTACGGTTGGGGGAGGTCGTGGCCTGGCTCGATCCCAAGCGAGACACGATCGACGACGCGGTCTCGTTGATGACCGGCTCGACGCGTATGAGCGCCGGCGCGGCGGTGCCGGCAGCCGGACAGGAAGAGGATCGCTGAGATGGCCAAGGTAGAGACGCCTCCGGCCGCGCCGGCCCGGCCGATCGACGTGCGCTCGCTTCGCGATCGGGTCAACTTCGCCTGGACCTACATCTTCCTCGTCCTGCTCGGCCTGATCGCCATCTTCAGCGTGTGGCACGGCGAGAAGTTCTTCGACGCGACCAACTTCCGCAACATCGCCCTGGATGCCTCCCAACTCATGCTGCTGGCGGTTGGGATGACGTTTGTGATCATCACGGCGGGGATCGACCTGTCTGTTAGCTCGGTCCTCGTTTTCTCGGCGATCGTCGGGGCGAAGGTCATGTCCCGTTTCTCGGGAAGACCGGAGGAAGTCCGTCAGTACGTCTTTCCCAATCAGGAGGTCGGCATCCCAATCGGTCTCGTCGCCGCGGTGCTCTGTGGACTCGGTTGGGGCATCATCAACGGACTGCTGATCACCCGCCTGCGCCTCCCTCCATTCATCGTCACCCTGGGAACGCTCGGCATGGCCCTTGGCCTAGCGCAGATCATTTCCAACGGCCAGAGCGTGACCGGCGTGCCGTACGATGTGCAGAAGTATGTGGGCGCCCGACGTATCCTCGGCGACCATGTGCCGATCCTCGTCCTCGTCACGGCCGTCGTCGTCGCCTGGGCGGTGGTTGCCCTGACGATGACGCAGTTCGGACGCTACACCTTCGCGATCGGTTCGAACGCCGCTGCCGCTCGACGCGCCGGCATCGACGTCGACCGCCATCTCCTCAAGGTCTACGCCCTCAGTGGTTTCCTCGCCGGGCTGGCCGGGGCGATGGATGTCGCCCGCTTTGCGACGGCGTCGGTTGTCACCCACTCGGCGGATAACCTGAACGCGATCTCGGCGGTGGTGATCGGTGGGACGAGTCTCTTTGGCGGCGTCGGCTCGATCATCGGCTCCGTCGTCGGTGCTTTCATCCCGGCGGTGCTCCGCACCGGTCTGATCATCGGTGGTGTCGATCCGTTCTGGCAGCAGGTCCTCATTGGTGCGGTCCTCGTCGGCGCGGTCTACATCGATCAGCGCCGGCGCAAGGCAGACGAGAAGCTGTAGCGAAGGATTGCCGACGCGCTTCCCGACAATTGCGATCGCCCTACGCCGCTGCTATAAGTGTGGGCACTGAGGTTCAAATTCGGCCCTTCTTCTGTTGGGCGACGTGTGCAATGGTGCGCACGGATCGCGGCGAGAGAAAAAGGAGGCGACGGAGATGCGCGTGTTCCTGTCTCGAATCACGCGGCGCAACCTTTTGAAGGCGAGTGCCGCCGGTGCCGGTTTGGCCGCCTGCGGTTGCTTCGGCAACAGCCGGGTTTCGGCCCAGGGCGGTTCGTGGAAGATCACATTGATCCAGGGGGTCACGGCGGACGAGTTCTACATCTCGATGGCCTGCGGCGCGCAGAGGGCGGCCGACGAGGCCGGCGCGCAGCTCAACGTGCAGGCCGGGGAGAAGTGGGACCACACCATCCAGACCTCCCTGCTCAACGCCGTTGTCCAGGCCAAGCCGGATGCGATCCTGATTGCCCCAAACGACCGGACCGCGATGATCGCACCGATTCAGGCCGCGATCGACGCCGGGATTGCCGTCTTTACCGTCGACACGAAGATCGAGGCCGACATCGCCCTGGCGAACATCGCGTCGGACAATGTCGAGGGTGGCCGGATCGCGGCGCGGGCGCTGGCCGAGCTGATCGGGAACAAGGGCAAGGTCTACGTCCAAAACACGGTCGCCGGGACGTCGACGACCGATCAGCGCGTGCAGGGTTTCGAGGAAGGGATCAAGGAGTTCCCGGACATCGAATACGTCGGACTCGACTTCAACAACGACGACCCGACCACCGCGGCGTCCCAGACCGCCGCTAAGCTCCAGCAGCATCCAGACCTTGCCGGCATCTTCGGCACGAACCTCTTCAGTGCCGAAGGCGCCGCGACCGCCGTCCGTGAGGCCGGCAAGCAGGGACAGATCAAAATCGTCGGCTTCGATGCTGGACCGAAGCAGGTCGCCGACCTCAGGAACGAGATCGTCGACGTCCTGATCGCTCAGCATCCGTACGACATCGGTTACACGGCGGTCAAGATGGCCGCCGACTACTTGAACACCAAGACCGCCCCGACTGAGAAGGTTGTCACCACCGGCTACTCGGTCGTCACCCGCGACAACGTCGAGGATCCGGAGATCAAGACCTATCTCTACGTGGCGGACTGCAGTGAAATCCCCGCCGCAACGCCTTCTCCGGCGGCCCAATAGCCAGGGTACAGCTTGCCTAGTTGGACACGGCCGGGGCGAGACAGCGTCCACTCGCCCCGGCCGCTTTTTGTCCTCCGCTTCCGAATGGGAGAGCGGTACCAGCCCAAAAGGGTGCGAACGTACGGTCGGAACCTCGGGTACCTTTGTCTGTCGTGTTTCGTCGCCGTAAGGCCCGGCACCGGACAGGACGTTAAGGCGAAGGCGGGGAATTGCAGGTGTGACCGGGGCAGTCCATCCTTGTCACAACGAAGCGTGGCAGCGGCGGCCCCGCAGGTCGCGTCAGGCCGAGCCAAGATTAGGAACCGGTACATTCGGACAATCGTCCTTGAGCTACGGCCCTTCCCCGTATGGGCCGAGCAGTTAGACGGAGTGGCGTACCCCGTGAGCGATGTCTTGATAGTCGATCCCAGGCATTTCGGCCCAGAGCAACCGGCGCCCGTCGAAGGCGTCGATGCCAATCCGGTCGAGGAAGAGCGCCCTCCCATCTGTCCGCGCTGCCACAAGCGCCTGGTCATCCTCTCGACGCAATGGACCAGGGACGCCGCCGGTAGCTCGCTCCGCCGTCAACTCTGGGGATGCCCCCGCGGCCACGCGACCGCTTTCCGCAGCAAGGGCTCCTTCAGCCCGATCGAACTCCTCCCGGACGTGGTTCGATAAGGAAGGCAGGCCTTCACAGAGAGCACGGGGCTCCCCGATCTGGGGAGCCCCGTGTCTTGTGAGGGAGGAAGTGGCCCTTGCGTCAGGCGACCTGGGGCGCCGACCGGGAGTGTGCCAAGGGATACGGAGAGGGCAACTCCGTGATCGTCGCCTTCGGGCGCGGCTGCTGCTGTCGAGCCGACCGCGGGCGGGCTGCCCAGGCGAGTTCCCATGTCGGCCCTTCGTCGAGATCGGTCTCATAAGTCTTCGTCCTCTCGTCGCTTGTGCGAGCCGCCGCAATCTCAAGCGCTCTCGGGCGGGCGATGAATCGCCGCAGGCCGCTCCGCTCGTAGAGATTCCAGGGCACCTTCTTCGCCGCCGCGTCGGTCAGTGTCCGTAGCAGGAGGCGGTTGGCGCGGACCGGCTTGGCGGCCAGATAGGCGAAGCTGCCGAAACCGGGCACTGCCGAGAGCAGGATCACCAGGGGCGAATGAATGCTCCAGGCGCGCCCCCACTCCGCGCGGTCGATCCGCCGCATGAACAGCCGGCCGGTCGCCACCCCAAGCGCCCCAAGGACCATCAGCGGCCGCACGATGCTGCCGATGGGGAAGCGGAGCGGGATGCTGACGATCACGTGGGCACCGAGGTACGGCAGCATCGCCTGGAACGTCGGCTCGGCCATCTGCGTCCGCAGCGTCGCCGCTTCGGCGGCGCCGATCCGCTCGTCGCGCTCCCAGGTCGCGACCGCACCATCCATCCAGCTCTGCGCCTTCTCCCGGCTCCCCGCGAAGCGGACCCGCAGCCGGGCCCGCCAGGTGCGGACGCCGAAGCCGGTCACGATCCCGGTCAGCAGCCGGTTCCAGACCCGCGGCTCGGATCGGTGCCAGGCGAGCGTCTCGGTCTCGGCCTCGTCGATCGTCGCCTGAAGCTCGGTCAGCCAGGTTGCTCCCTTCGCGTCGCGCATTGCCTGCTCGTGGCGGGCGACGTAGGCGCGGGTCACGTCGAAGAAGATGTCGTCGTAGAACGGTGCCATGCCGCGCCGGATCGCCCGTCCCCACGTCTTGAGCGAGGCCATCGGCGAGACGAGTCCCGACTCGAGATCGACGATCTTGAACGAGCACTGATCGGTCTCGATCAGGTTATCGACCGCGCGGGGTTGGCGGGGATCGATCTGCCAGGTCGGCAGCCCAGCCTCTTCGAAGCGAGCGCGCAGCCCGTTCAGGAACGACTTCGCCACATACAGATTCGTCGGCGCCGTACCCTCAATGCGTTCGCTCGTGATCGCGTATCGACCGTCGATCCTGTCGATGCTGGTCACGCGGGCGACCCGGCTCGAGCCGTACCAGTACTCGCTCAGTTGGGCGGCAAGGTTCCGCCGGTGCATCGCGGCGTTCAGCGCGGCGCGGTTGCGGATGTAGGGAAACGGTGCCTGGAAGGCGAGCCAGTAGAGTGCTCGTGGCAAGAATCCCGGCGCGTAGATCTTCGAGACGTGCTTCTCGTCGAACAGCACCAGACTCGTCAGTGCGTGGGCGTGCGGTCGCTCCTCGTCGTGCGGCAGTGCCGTGGCGTGGATCAACGGCAGCCCCGCGGTCGCCGCGTCGAGTCGCTGATAAACCGCGATCAGACCGACGAGCAGCAGCCCGCCGAGTGCATAGGCGCCGAGGACGTCGGTCGGCCAGTGTGCGCCTTCCCAGGTTCGCTCGATGCCCATCGTGGCGATGACGACGACGCTGAAGGTCTGGATACCCAGTCGCAGCGCCCGATTCCCGATCCGCCGGGCGATGACGAAGAACATGCCGTAGAAAAGCACGGCGCCCATCACGTGCCCGCTCGGGAAGGAACGCTCCTCCCAGTTGCTGCTCGTCCGGGTCAACTCTTCCAGGTGCGGGCGGCTACGATCGACGAGGAGTCTACCGACGGCCTCGTTCAGCAGACCGCCGATCGGCATCAACCCCAACACTACGGCGGACGCCCACCAGCGGAGGGCGAGGAAGAGCACCAGCGCCAGTCCCCAGCTCGCGATCGCGCCCTCGGAACTGGTCAGTCCTTCGATCGCCCCGAAGTAGGCATGCAGACCCGGACCGTCCAACCGCTGCACGGTCGTGATCGTCCAGAGGTCGAAGAAGGCCCGCGGGTGGACGATTGCATCGACCAGAAGCAGGATGAACGCGATCCCCAGACTCAGACTGATCGCTCGCCGGCCCGGCCGTGGGATGGACGGGAATGGAACACTCATGTCTCGCGGCAACACATGATAGGTAGAGAAGGCCATTACCGTATCCCCCAATCCACTCCCTGGTGATCCCAGAGCCATTACCGATACGCAACACGCTTTTCTGTTGAACCGCTCGTCTGACCACGCCGCTAGTGTTGCAACAGAATGTCTCTACTCGACCGCAAAGGTGTCACGAACCTGTCACGCTACTTCGCATTCCCGACCGACACCACCGTCGGGCACGTTCATATCCTGCGCCGATGCGGTGATCGGCGCATCGGTCATAATGCCGATTCGGGGGGACGACAGGGCGGAGAAGCGGCTACGTCTACCTACGTATGGAGCGTATGGAGACGTAGGACAAGGGAACCCAGAGAGGTATGCCCCTCTGGCTAGGTTCAGAGCCGCATGATGGGCGAAACGGAGAGAGATCCTTCGCTTAGCTCAGGATGACCATGAGGGGGCGTCCTCCCCCAGTCATCCTGAGCGCCAGCGAAGGATCCCCCCGGTCGCTCCAAAGGTCGACACATTGAAGTAGCGAGCCGTCTAGCGTTGCCTCAGCTTCGTGCCAACTTCGTTGCTTGGGCCAGGCGATCGATTGCCTCAGCGCTCTGTGGATAGAGCCAGGCGATCACGTGACCGACGCCCGCTTCCGCATATGCCCGCAGACCGGCCGCAACGTCCTCGACCGAGCCGGTGATGAACTTGTTCCGATCCGCGGCGGCCTCGGGCAGCTCCATCAGATCCGGGAAACCGATGTTGACGCCGACTGTGACCTCAAGTGTGGATGGATCGCGATCGGTCTTGGCGAAAGCCGCGTCTAGCGATGCCTTGCGTTCTGCCAGCGCTTCGACGTGTCCCAGCCAGGCGGTGTTCCAGCTGTCGGCGTACTCGGCGGTGAGCTGAAGCATCCGCGGTTTGAACGAGGCGATCAGGACCGGGATGTTGCGCGTCGGCCGCGGGTCCATCTCGCAGTTCGGTGCCGAGACGTACTCACCGGTGAAATCGACCTTCCCCTCCCGGACGAGCGGGACGATCACCTTGAGCGCCTCCTCGAAGCGATCGACCAGATGGTTGAAGGGGAAGCCGAAGGCCGTGAACTCGGGTTCGTGCCAGCCAGCACCGAGTCCGAGGATGAGCCGACCGCCGCTGACCGCGTCGAGCGTGACCGCCATCTTGGCGAGGACCGCCGGGTTGCGGAACGCGGTGCAGATCACCAACGTCCCCAGTTCGATTCGCTTCGTCGCCTCGGCCAGGCCGGTCGTGATCGTCCAGGCTTCCCAGACACCCATCTGCGGCTGCTCCGGGAAACGGTAGATCAGGTGGTCGGGAATCCAGACCGAGTCGAGACCGCCGTCCTCCGCCCGAAGCGCCAGATCGCGGATCTCGGGGTAGGTCAGCGTCCGCCCGATGTCCTTTTGTGTGCCGATTGGCAGAATCAACCCAACCTTCATACCCCTCCCTCTCCGCGATCGACCAGATCCCCATACGACCCGGCGATTCTCTCATACGCACCCAGCCCGAGCGCGTCGGCGACCTCTGCCAACTCCTCGGCGGCGTCGCCCTCATCCTGCCCCTCGATCACCGTCTCCAGCTCGACGAACTCCCCCAATCCCTCAACCGAGTCGAGGTGAATCCGCGTCCTTCCCAGAATCGCCACATCCCTCGTCTTCGTGACCACTGCCGCGACGCCTACGGTCTCGGCCAGCGCGGCGCGCAGCTCCGAAGCGTCGGCAGCCGGAACCGGCACACGCCGATAGGAACTCCAGCGCGGCCCCGCTTGGTCCGGACGGGCATAGGCGATCAGCTCCGCAGACGGAGCGCCCTTGGAGGGAGTGATCTCGCGCAGCTTCAGCCGACCGTGAACCACCGCGAAGTAGGTGTCAACCTGGTGGAGGCCAGTGAACCGATCGATGCCGAATTGCTGTGCGCGCTCTCGGACGATTGATAGGTCGCCGGGAGCGCAACGCACTTTCAATTCCAGATTGAGCGCCATCTCAGCCCTCACCCCCTGCCGCCACCCAGAGGGTACCCGGCCCGACCGCGGGAGAGGGGAAAATCGTTCCGCTGGACGTACTGCCTGGAATTCCGCGCCGCCCATATGAGCCACTCCCCTCTCCCGCGGTCGGGCCGGGTACCCTCTGGGTGGCGGCAGGGGGTAAGGGCTGCTGCGACTACACTCTACCAATGGCAAACAACTTACCGCCGGGGAGCATGATGCCAGAGATTCGAACCGAGACCCGCGCGGCAGGTGGGTACAGGGAGGTGCTGGCGATCCCGGCGTTTCGCCGGCTTTGGCTCGCCGGCGAGTCCGCGCGAGTCGGCGAGGCGATTGCCCAGGTCGCGTTGCCCCTCTTCGTCTACCGACTCACCGCGTCGGCCGGTCTGATGAGCGTGATCTTCGTCATCCAGATGCTGCCTCGCGCGGTCCTGGCGCCGATCGCGGGGTTGCTCGCCGACCGGCTCGATCGGCGACGGCTCATGATCGGGGCCTCACTCGCCCGCGCCGCGGGAGTGGCGATCCTGCCCCTCTCGACCGAGACCTGGCAGATTGCCGCGATCGCCGCCTTCGTCTCGATCGGCACCACGATCGTCCAACCCGCCGAGCTCGCCGCGATTCCCTCGGTGGTGCCTCCCGCTCAACTTGTGCCCGCGTTGTCGATCACCCAGGTGACGAGCGGCGTCACCCGGATTGTCGGTCCGGCGATTGGTGCCGG
>JAXDKI010000483.1:0-7853 GCA_034667245.1 Thermomicrobiales bacterium
CCGCGCCGCCGGCTATCTCGCGGCGAAATTCGGCTGGGGACCGTACGGCCTGGGGAGCGTCGAGGACGACGCCGCCCAACTCGCGGCCGCCCGCGAGGGGTTGGGACCGGACGGTATCTTCCTCGTCGATGCCGGCACCGTCTGGCGCGACGACGTGGCACGCGCCCGACTGCGGTTGGCGGCGCTCAAGGAGTTCCACACCACCTGGTTGGAGGAACCGTTCGTCTCGGGTGCGCTGGCCGCCTACCAATCGCTGGCCGGCGAGAGTGAGCCAGTCAAGCTCGCGGGTGGCGAGGGGGCGCACAACGTCTACATGGCGAAGCACATGATCGACTTCGCCGGGATCGGTTACGTCCAGATCGACGCCGGCCGGATCGGCGGCATCACGCCGTCACACGAGGTTGCCCGCTACGCCGACGAGCGGGGAGTGACCTACGTCAACCACACCTTTACGTCTCACTTGGCATTGGCGGCGTCGCTCCACCCGTTCGCGGGGCTGGCTGAGCACGAGATCTGCGAATACCCGGTCGAGCCGAAGTCGCTGGCGATCGAGGCAACACTCGACCATCTGGAGCGCGACGCCAACGGTCAGGTCCGCTTGCCGGAGCGGCCGGGCCTCGGGGTGCGACCGAACCTGGAGGGGGCGAAGCGGTATCTCGTCGAGACGGAGATCCGCGTCGGCGGCCGCACGCTCTATCGGACACCGGAGTTGTTGGAGTAGCAGCGATCGGTTCAGGTAATTCACCTGGCGATGCCCTCCGTCACAGGAGCGGCATCGGTGGATACGGAAGCGTACCGAGGGGTCCGGGTTCCGGCGCCCGCAGCACTTTCTGACAAAGGAAACGGTCCATCCGCCGGGCGTAGTCGATGTTGGTCGCCACCTTGCGGAAGCCGTGACCTTCGCCGGGATAGTAGGCGTACTCGTAGTCGATGCGGTGGCGCTCCAGTTCGCGGATCAGCGTCTCCGATTGGGCGGGCAGTGCGGCCGGGTCGTGCTCGCCGTGCAGGAGCAACAGTGGCGCGCGAACGCGATCGACGAAATTGAGCGGCGACCGCTCGTACCAGAGCGGGTAGTTGTCGGCGCTGCTGCCCAGGATGGTCTCGACATAAAAGCGTTCATAGCGATGTGTCTCGAGACCGAAGGTGTAGAGGTCGTAGAGACCGAAGAGGGCGACGCCAGCCGCGAAGCGGTCCGGCACCCCCGTCAGGCAGACGAGCGTCGAGTAGCCCCCCGCGCTTCCGCCCCAGGCGACAACGCGATCCGAGCGAATCAAGCCGCGCCGCTCGCAAAGGTCGATCGCCCCAAGGTTGTCGTCGAGATCGCCCCTGCCCCATTCACCGAAGAGCGCCTCTCGATAGGCGCGACCGTACCCGAGGGTGCCCCGGTAATTCGGCTGGATGACCACCCAGCCTCGCTGAACGAAATACTGGAGCAGACCGTTCCAGGTGGCGCGAGACTGATTCATCGGTCCGCCGTGGATCTCCACTAGACTGCCGTGCTGGCCGGGCCGAATCTCCATCGGCGTGTAGAGCAAGCCATGCACCTCGAACCCGTCCGGACTCGTCCAGGCGACGTGCTCGGGCAGCACGAGGTCGGACGCCGCGATCCCACCCATCGCCGCGAACGTCCGCTGCCGGGTGCGCCCCGACTCCAGCCCCACCTCCCAGACGTCCGCAGGCGCGACGGGGCTCTCGTGCGCGTAGACGACGGATCGGCCGTCTGGCGACCAGGAGGGGCTCGCCGCCCGACCGGGCCGGTCCGTCAGCGGCCGCGCCGCACCGCCACCACTCGGCACCGTCCAGAGGGTGTAGTCGCCGTCGACGTTGCGGGTGTAGACGATGGTTCGCCCGTCCGGCGAATACGAGGGTTCCCCGTGCTCCCAGCGGTCCTCGTGCAGCGTCGTCTGCTCCGCGCCGTCGGCGCTCAGCTCCGTCACGTTGAGCGCGCCGCCGCGGTCACAGACGCAGACGATGCGGCTGCCGTCCGGCGAGAAGCGCGCGTTGGCGTACGCCGTGCGCGGTGCGGCTGAGATGGTTCGAGGCTCTCCGCCCTCGATGTCGGCCATGACGACGGCGCTCTGATCCCAGGGCATCATCGTGTTCGGATAGGCGTGCCAGATCACACGCTTGCTATCGGGCGACCACGACGGATCCATCGGGAAATCGGACCCGTGCTTGAGGACGCGCTGCCAGTTTCCATCCGTCGCGACAACGACCACGTCGATTTCATCGACCCGATCGCAGACGAAGCTCACGAAACGTCCGTCCGGCGAGAAGCGTGGGGTGTGATGCCGTCCCTCGCAGTGCGTCAACCGCTGGGCCGGTCCTCCCTGAGATGAACAGAGCCAGAGCTTGCCGTCCGTCGCGGCCGTGAAAACGAAATGCCGGCCATCGGGCGACCAGGCGAAGCTCCCGCCGGACAGGGCATGATCCGCGGTGACCTGGCGCGGCCAGCCCTCATCTCCGACCACAAACAGATCGGTCCGCCCGTCGAACTCGAGAGCGAACGCCAGCGTCCGCCCGTCCGACGACAGACGCGGCGCGGAGACAGTTCTCTGATTGGCGATTTGTGCCGGCGTGAGCGTCGTGGTCCAGGTCCCCGGTGGCGTCGAGGGCATCCGTGCTCCTTGAGTGAGTCCTCAGACCGAGTATGGTGATCGACTCGATTGTGACGACTGACGACTGACGACTATCGCTTCATATGCGGATCCATCGCGTCCCGCAATCCGTCGCCGAGAAAGGTGAAGGCGAGGAGGGTCACGCCGAGGGCCAGGGCTGGCGAGATCAGCATGTGTGGGTGCGAGCGCATGTTGGTGATGCCGCCGGAGATCATCAGCCCCCAGGACGGGGTTGGCGGGTTGACACCGATGCCGAGGAACGACAGGCTCGCCTCCAGCATGATCGCACCCGGGACCCCGAACGCGATCGCGATGATCACCGGCGCCAGCACGTGCGGCATGATGTGGACGCGAACGATCCGCGGGCCGGTCGCGCCGAGGGTCCGCGCCGCCTCGACGTGCTCCCGCTCCTTGATCGCAAGCACCTGCGCTCTGACGAGCCGCGAGACCGTCAACCAGTGGGTGAGCGACATAACGATGAAGATGCCGATCAAGCCGTCGGTCACGCGATCGAGCGACGTCAACCAGTTGCCCGACGACTTGGCGGTCGCCGAGATGTTGCTGCGCAGCATCGACACGATCAGGATCGCAATCAGCAGGTTCGGCAGCGCGTAGATCGCATCGATGACCCGCATCACGCCCATGTCGAGCCAGCCGCCGACGTATCCGGTCAGCAGGCCGACCGGGACGCCGCCGACGACGATCACGATCTGGGCGGCAATGGCGACCGTCAGCGAGACGCGTGCCCCATACAGGAGCCGTGTGAAGATGTCGCGCCCCAGTTCGTCGGTGCCGAGGAGGTGGTCGCGGCTCGGACCCTGGGTTCCCGTCAGGAGGTCGCCGTCGGCATAGTCGTACGGCGTCAACAGCGGCGCAAGGATGGCCAACGCGATAAGGACGAGGATGGCGAAGAGCCCCGCCATCGCCGCCCGGTTGAGCCGCAACCGGCTCCAGGCCTCCAGCCAGAACCCGCGCGCTTCGTGCCGGATGCGCCGGGCGGGGAGGCCGACGCCGGTGGCGAGTGTCGCGGCCATCAGCTCACCTTCACCCGTGGATCGATCAGCGCGTATGTGACGTCGGCGAGGAAGTTCATCAACCAGATCAATGCGGCGAAGAGGAGGGTGACGGCCATCAGGACCGGGTAATCCTTGTCGGCGACGGTACTGACGAAGTACCGCCCGATGCCGGGGACGCCGTAGATCGCCTCGACGAAAAACGACCCGGTGATGAGATCGGCCAGGGCTAGGCCGGAGACCGTGACGACGGGAATGAGGGCGTTTCGGAGGGCATGGCGTACCATGATCGGTCGCTCGGCCAGCCCCTTCGCGCGAGCGGTCCGCACGAAGTCCATCCGGATCGTCTCGAGCATCGAGGCGCGCGTGTAACGCGCAATCACCGCCATCGGTCCCAGGGAGAGCGCGATCGCCGGAATGATGATCTTCGTGCTGAAGACGCCGTCCCAGCCGAAGGCCGGCAACCAGCCGAGATTGACGGCCAGGAAAATCACCATCAGGGTGATCACGACGAAACTTGGGGTCGCGACGCCGATCACGGAGAAGAGCATCGCCAGGTGATCGGTCAACGTGTTCTGTTTGATCGCCGAGACGACGCCCAGCCCGACACCACAGACCACCGCAATCGCGAAGGCGACGGCACCGAGCTGGAGCGAGACAGGAAAATACCGCTCGACAATCTCGTTCGCATCGACGTTCCGCTTGTAGCTCGGCCCGAAGTCGAAGTGGAAGAAGACGCGTTCCAGGTAGTCAACGTACTGCTTCCAGACCGGATCGTTGTAATGGTACTTCTCCTCCAGCGCCTGCAACACTTCACGCCGGAACGGCTTCTCAGAGGTGTCCCAGGGGTTGCCGGGCGTCAGTTGGATCAGCACAAAGACGAGTGTGTAGAAGAGCAGCATCGTCGGAAAGAAGCTCAAGAGTCGCCGGATGAGGAAGGTACGCATGACGTTTGGTTTTGGGGGGATCGCCTTGCAGCCCTCACCCCCTGAGCCCTCTCCCGATCCCTCTCCCGCGGTCGGGAGAGGGATCGGGAGAGGGCGGTTAGTGATCCGCGATCGTCACGTCGTCGATGTTCAGCAGCGGACCGTCGTACGGCGAAAGCTTCAGATTCTGGACCCAGGGTTGGATGACCCAGAGGCGACCGACGGTGTAGAGCGGAATCGTCGCCATCTGGTCCTGGATCATGTACTTCTCGGCGTCGGAGAACATCTGGAGCCGCTTGGCGGGATCGACCTCGACGTTGGCCGCCTTGACCAAGTCGAGGTAGGTCTGATCCTTCCACTTCGACTGCCAGGCGTCGCCCTCGAAGATGACGTTGTGCCACTCGTAGGGATCGGGGAAGTCGGTCACCCACTGGCCGAGGTACATGTCGTAATTCTCGGTCCGGATCCGCGTCCGCCAGTCGGACGGAACGGCGAACGCCTGGGCGTTGGTGATCCCGAGGGTGTCCTTCCACATCTGGATGATCGCCTCGGAGACGAGCTGCGCGTTCTCCTGCGCCGCCGCGAAGCCGAGTTGCAGCCCCGGAAAGCCCTCGCCGTTGGCGAAGCCCGCGTCGGCCAGGTACTTCTTCGCGTCTTCGATCGTCCCCTGCAGGCGGACCTCCGGGTTGTAGGACGGGACGTCCGGCGGCAGCAGTACGTAGGCCGGTGTCATGTAGCCCTTGAGGACCGTCTGCGTCAGCACGTCGCGATCGATCGCCAGGTAGAGCGCCTTGCGGACGTTGACGTCGGCGAGGGCGGAGGCCGTGTTCCCCATGTCGAGCCGCAACTGCCAGGTGCCGGAGACGGCCTGGTGGTACTGGAGCGGACTAAGTTCGGGGTCGTTCGAGACGAAGTCGAAGTTGGCGACCGTCACCTGGGCGAGGTCGACGTCGCCCGTCTGGAAGGCGGTCAACGCCTGCTCGGGCGGGTTCTCGAAGATCGTGTACTCGATGCGGGTGATCGTCGGTTTTTCGCCGTGGTAGTTCTCGTTCTGGACGAGGACCATACTCTGGTCGTGCTCCCACGACTCCATCTTGTAGCGGCCGTTGCTGATGATCGTCCCCGGTTCGGTCCACTGGACGCCGCCGGCGTCAATCGACTTCTTGTTGATCGGCACGCACGTCCAAAGCGAGAGCAGGATCAACCAGTAGGGGGTGACCGCGTTGAGCGTCATCTCCAACGTCAGGTCGTCTTTCGCCGTCACCGCGATCGTCGCCGGGTCGGTCGTCGCCCCGGTGAAGAAATCCTCGGCGCCTTTCAGCGGGTAGAGAAACGTGGCGAGCGGACCGGCGAGACCCGGTTCGAGGTTGCGCTTGATCGCGTATTCGAAGTCACCGGCGGTGACCGGCGAGCCGTCGCTCCAGAGCATCCCTTCGTTCAGGTGGAAGGTGTAGGTCAGGTTGTCGGCGGAGATGTCCCAACTCTTCGCGGCGCCGGGAACGACCTGCTGGTTCTCCCAATCGTAACGGGTCAGCCCCTCGAACAGGTGGTTGGCCCACTGAATGCCGATGCCGCCTCCGATTGTCCCGGTGTCGAACGTCTCCGGTTCCTCGCAGGCCAGGCGGAGCGTCTGCTCGCCTGCGGCCTCGGCGCGGCGCACGGCGGCGAACGCCGGAAAGCCCATGGCCAACGCCGCGGAGAGCGCGGCGCTCCCGTGCACGAATCGCCGTCGACTCAGCAGCGTGTCGGAGATCGGGGTCATCCTACACTCTCCTTTAAGTTTGCGATCCCGGCCGCTGCAGCAGCCGTGGGTACAGACCGCCGTGAGGCTTTCATCGCGCATTTGTCGAAGGAACACCTGCTGGGGAGTATATGCTGGGCTCGCTTTGTGGTCAATCGGCTCACACGGGCGTGAAGATTCTTTTCACGGTAGGATGCGTCCGCGCCGGACTGACACATCGATCGTTCGCTGCTGAGGGTGGCAATGAGAACGGCTGATCGTTTGGGAACTTCGGCGGTGCGCGTCCGGGCGCGCGACCTCGGCATTCGCATCGGCCCGTTCAATCCCGGTCGGTGGAATGCCATCACCGACGTCGAGGGCGTCCTGGTGGGGCACACCACACTCGTGTCGGGCAACGGACCACTCGTCATCGGTCACGGGCCGGTTCGGACCGGTGTCACCGTCATCGTCCCGCGTGCGGGCGTCGCGACTGACCCGCTCTTTGCCGGCTTCCACCGGTTGAACGGGGCCGGCGAGATGACGGGGATCTCCTGGGTGGAGGAGTCGGGCCTCCTGACGACGCCGATCGGCATCACCAATACCCACAGCGTCGGCGTCGTCCGCGACGCCCTCATCGCCCACGACGTCGCGCACTGGCAGGACGCGCGTTCGATGCCCTGGCGATTGCCGGTCGTAACGGAAACGAGCGACCTCTGGCTCAACGACATGCACGGGTTCCACGTCAAACCGGAGCACGTCGATCAGGCGCTCGCGGCCGCGGCGAGCGGGCCGGTCGCCGAGGGCTGCGTCGGCGGTGGCACGGGGATGAACTGCCACGAGTTCAAGGGAGGCACTGGAACCTCCTCGCGCGTCTTGCCCCCGGAGGGGGGCGGCTGGACCGTCGGCGTCCTCGTCCAGGCCAACTACGGCTGGCGGGCTCACCTCCACGTCGACGGCGTCCCGGTCGGGCGGGAGATTCCCCTCAGCGAAGTGCCGTCGCCTCGAGGGGAACCGCAGGGTGACGGATCGATCGTCATCATCGTCGCGACCAATGCCCCGCTCTTGCCCCACCAATGCCAGCGCCTTGCTCAGCGAGCCACGATCGGACTGGCCCGCGTCGGCGGCAACGGCGATAACGGCAGCGGCGACCTCTTCCTGGCGTTCTCGACCGCCAACCACGGTCTCGATCCACGTGGCGTCGTCGAGGCCGTCGACGTCCGGATGCTCCCCAACGACGCCATCAGCGACCTGTTCGCGGCCGTGGCCGACGCCACCCAGGAAGCCATCGTCAACGCGCTCTGCATGGCGACCACGACCGTCGGCGTCAACGGACGGACGTCGTACGCGATTCCCCTCGACCGGTTGCAAGAGGTGATGCGCCAGTACCACCGCCTGGAGGAGGAGTCCCCTGCTTCCGCCAGCGGCTGATTGCCGGCCCCGCCCTCAAGCAGCGCGCGATCGCGTTCTAAAGCCTCACGGCGTGGCCGTGGAGTCCGGTCCACGGCCGCCGCTGTCGTCCACGACCCACGTCACAAAGCTCAACGACGCATCGCCCCCCCCCGCGGGTCCCTGCCCG
>JAXDKI010000484.1:0-6112 GCA_034667245.1 Thermomicrobiales bacterium
CACAGCGGGTGATGATCGGGATGATGGTTGCCTGCGGCCCGGAGCTGCTCATCGCGGACGAACCGACGACCGGTCTCGACGTCACCATCCAGGCGCAGATCTTCGACCTCATCCAAGAGGTCCAGGCTGAGGCCGGGATGTCGGTGCTCCTGATCACGCACGACCTTGGGGTCGTCGCCGAAACGTGCCACCGGGTTGCGGTGATGCAAGCAGGTCGCGTCGTCGAGATCGCCCCCGTCGCGGAGCTCTTTGCCCGGCCGCGCCATCCATACACGATCCGTCTCCTCGGCGCGTTGCTCCGTCCAGACCAGCCGTTCGACCTGACGAGGGAAACGATGCAGGTCTCACCCGAGACGGTGCTGGAGATCGAAGGCAGGCACTACCGGGCGGTGTCGGTCGATTCTTGGGCGGCAAAAGGTGTTTCGACGCCGGAACTTGTCGAGGTTGGGCCGGAGCACGTCGTGCTCTGCCATGTGACGGAGGTCGGTGCCCCCATCGTTGCGGGAGCTTCGACGTGATCGAATCCAACGGCGGTGCCGTGGCCAATCCTTTGATCGACGTACGGGGTCTGAGGAAGATCTTCTCGGCCCATGGTGGGCGCGTGTATGCGGTCAACGGTGTTTCGTTCCAGGTCGAGGCCGGGGAGGCGGTCGCGCTGGTCGGCGAGAGCGGGTCGGGGAAGTCGACGGTCGCGAAGTGTCTGGTGCGGCTGATCGACCCGAGCGAGGGGCAGATCGTTTTCCGCGGTCAGGACGTGACGAAGCTCGGCGAAGGTGAGTTCCGGCCACTACGCAGTCGCATCCAGATGGTCTTTCAGGACCCGACGATGTCGCTCAACCCGCGGCTGACGGTGAAGCAGACGCTGAGCGAACCGCTCAAGCTCCATGGCGTCGTCCGGAATGGGAGCCTCGACGGACAACTGGGCGAATTGATGGATCTGGTGAACCTGGACCGTCGCCTCCTTGGGCGGCGACCACACCAGTTGTCGGGCGGGCAGAAGCAGCGGGTCGGGATCGCGCGGGCGATCGCAACGCGACCCGACTTCGTCGTCCTCGACGAACCGACATCTTCACTGGACATGTCGATCCGGATCCAGATCATCGATCTGCTGCGACGCCTCCAGGGCGAACTTGGGATGACCTACCTCTTCATCTCCCACGACCTGAGCACGGTCCGATCGCTTTGCAGCCGGGTGATCGTGATGTACCTCGGCACGATCGTCGAGGAAGGACCGGTCGAGGAGATTTTCACCAACCCCAAGCACCCCTATACGCAGGCGCTCCTCTCAGCCGTCCCGATCCCCGATCCGACGCGGCGCCATGAACGCCAACGGATCGTCCTCCCCGGTGAAACCCCTCATCTGACCGCTCCCCCGGTCGGCTGCCCGCTCGCCGATCGCTGCCCCTATGTGCAACCCTCACACCGCGTCGGAACGATCCCGTTCTTCGAGGTCGGACCCGGCGGGCACCGGGCGGCGTGTCTGCTCTATGCACCGGACGGCGATGGTGTGAGAAGATAACGGTGGTCTCTCGAACCAATCTCTCAGCCTGAACGGTTTGTCTATTCCGTGACGAGGAGGGAATCATGGGTAGCAACAAGACCACCCCTATCGATCTACCAGTAGCGGACGATGCCGAGTTGACACTCCTCCACATGTACGGCGACCAACCGTGGCGACTGAACCGGCGCCAGCTGGTGACGGCGCTCGGTGTCGCTGTCGCAGGTGCCGCACTCGGGACGGGTGTGAGCGCGGCGCCGGGGTCGGGCAACCGGGCGAACCTCGTCTCGGCGCAGGCGACGGGCAAGATCGTCACCGCCGACAACGGCGACGTCGATACCATCGACCTCCACTACTTCAAGTCGATTCCCGGGTACTACGCCGTCGCCAACCTCTATGACAACCTCTTCGGCTACGAGTACCACGAGGTCGAAACCGGAGGGCTCAAGCCGGTCGAGGAGAGTCCCGGCAACTGGAAGCTGCTCCCCTGGCTGCTGGAGTCGTGGGAGGTCTCGCCGGACCAAAAGACGATCACGTTCAAGCTACGCAAGGATGTGGTCTTCAGCGACGGTACGCCGATGACGGCAAACGACGTCAAGGCGAGTTGGGACCGCGGCGTCTCCGACACCTCGGTCTATTCGAAACTCGTCTTCGGTCTGATGACCGTTTCGCGACCGGACCAAATTCAGGTGACCGACGACTACACCGTCATCCTCACGCTCGACAAGCCGACCGTCTTCGCCCTGAAGATGATCGCGGTCAACGTCCTCGACATCATGAGCGCCAAGGCGATCGAGGAGCACGCGACGGCCGACGACCCGACCGCGGCGACCTGGTTCCAGCAGAACGCGCTCGGTTCCGGTCCCTACGTCATGTCGAAGTGGACGCCGGGCGTGGAGTGGGATTTCGACCCCAACCCGAACTACTGGAACAAGGACGCGCTCAAGAACGTCGGCGTCATCAACCGGATGATTCCCAACCCGCAGGAGCGTCTCAGTCTCCTCCAGAACGGCGACATCGACGTCGCCTTCCACCTGCTACCGAAGGATCTCGGCGCGCTCCGCGACAACCCGGACGTCACCCTCTACGACTTCCGGGTGCCGCGAGTCCAGTTCATGCAGATGAACAACACCATCCCGCCGTTCGACAACCCGGACGTACGCCGCGCCGTTTGCCATGCCATCCCCTACCAGACGCTGATCGACCAGGTGATGTTCGGGTTCGCGGAGCCGCTGAAGAGTCCAATTCCACCGGGGATGCCGACGAGCGACGAGTCGTTCTGGGCCTACGACGGTGGCCCGGCCAAGGCGAAGGAGTTGCTGGCGACGGCCGGTGTGACGAATCTTGAGTTCGAACTGGCGGTCCGCCCAATCTTCCCCGAGTTCGAGCAGGACGCCGTCTGGATCCAGTCGGGGCTGCAGGAAGCGGGCGTCAACGTCAAGATCACGAAGATGACGGAGACGGAGTACCTCGACAAGTTCGTCGCCGGTCAACTCCAGGCCGCCCTCGGCGAGTGGTACTCCTGGATCAACGACCCGATCTACCACCTCTATTGGAACTTCCTGTCGGTGAGCACGGCCACCAACGGCGCCCGCTACAACAACAAGCAGGTCGACGACATCATCATGTTGGCCCTCTACGAGACCGACCTCGCCAAGCGCGAGCAGCTCTCCAAGCAGGCGCAGCAGATCATCGTCGACGAGGCACCGTGGGCGTTCCTCTACAAGAAGAACGACGTCGTCGCCGCTCGCAAGAACATCAAGAGCGTCAACTGGAACACCGACGAGGCCCCGCGGTACTGGATCGTGACGAAGGAGTAACAGATTACCCAGGGTTGGGTTCGGCGTGATGGAGGTTGAGGATCGGATAACGCCGTAGGGGCGTGGCAGGCAGCGCGCCTACGATCCGTCCGGAGAATTACCCAGGGTTGAAACCCTGGGCTGAGGCCACGAAGCCCCTTCGGGGCTAGACGGACGGCACCGAATCGTGTTAGCCCCGAAGGGGCTTCGTGGCCTCGGCCGGCACTGCAGTGCCGGGGACCACAGGGACCGTCAATGCCAAGCCGATTCAGCGACGTGAAATACGGCGTCCTGTTCAGCGGGAACTTTCCGTTGCAGCGGGCGCTCGGCGGAGCGATGCTGGCCGACCAACTCGGGTTCGATTCGTGCTGGCTAGGGGAGGACTATTTCTACCAGGGTGGAATCGCGACGGCGACGGCGGTCGCCGAGCGGACGAAGAATCTGACGATCGGGCTCGGGATCCTTACGCCGCTCGCCCGACACCCGGCGCTGACCGTGATGGAGGTGGGAGCGCTCGACCAGATCGCCAATGGCCGCATCCTCCTGGGTTACGGGGCCGGTGTCCGATACTGGATGCGGCAGATGAACCTCGACTACCGCAGCCCGCTCTCGGCAATGCGGGAGGCGGTCGAGATTTCCCGAGAACTGTTCTCGGGACAAACCTCGAACTACCGGGGGCGATACTTCCAGCTCGACAACGTCCGCCTCGGTTTCGAACCGCTCCGCAGTGAAATGCCGATCTACCTCGGCGCCGAGGGGCCGAAAGCACTGCAGCTCAGCGGCGAGGTCTGCGACGGCACGATCGTCTCCGTCCTGGCCGGTCCGCAATATCTCCGCTTTGCGCGCGAGAACATCGCCCTTGGTTGCGAGCGCAGCGATCGCAACCCAGCCGCGCACAAACTGGTGGTGTACGTTATCTTCGCGATGGACGCCGATGGGCCGAAGGCAAGGGATGCGGTCCGTATGCCGATCGCGGAGTATCTCGGCACCGCGGGGCAGGCGAACGCGCTCTCGATCCAGGCCGGCGTCCCGGACGACCTGATGCGGGAACTCGGACGCGTCTACCGGGAGGAAGCGCGTATCCCGACCGAATTGGTCGACGACGACACCGTCGCCCGCGTCGCCGTCGCCGGAACACCGGACGACTGCCTGGATGCGGTCCGCACTCTGATTGAGGCTGGGGCGGACGAGATCGTCTTTTTCCCGTTCCCGTCGGATCAAGCGGAAGCGACCATCGAGCGAATCGCGGCAGACTTGTTGCCGAGGCTCAGGGTGTAACCCTGGGTAAGAAACCCAGGGCTCAACCTACAAAACCCATCCGGGTCGAGAACGACGTGCTCCCCTCTCCCGCTCCGCAGGAGAGGGGTTGGGGGTGAGGGTCGTTTGGACATACCGATGACGTTGCGAGTCAACGGGAAGAGTCGCAGGGTGCGTGCGAGCGAGGACGCCTTCCTGCTTGACGTGCTTCGAGACAGTCTGGCGCTTACTGGGGCCAAGTTCGGCTGTGGGATGGGCGAGTGCGGCGCCTGCACGGTCCTCCTGGACGGCGCCCCGGTCTGTTCCTGTCTCACGCTGGCAGTCGAGGCGCAGGGACACGAGATCACGACGATCGAGGGGCTCGCCAAGAACGGCGAGCTCGATCCCGTTCAGCACGCCTTCGCCGAGACCGGCGGCGTCCAGTGCGGTTTCTGCACGCCGGGTATGGTCCTGTCTGCGCGGGCGCTCCTGAACGAGAACCCCGATCCGTCGGAAGCGGATGTCCGACGTGCGCTCAGCGGCAACCTTTGCCGCTGCACCGGTTACGGCAAAATCGTCGAGGCCGTGCTGGCGGCAAGTAAGGCCCCGTAACGTCCCGCCCGGAGGAGACACGCCCCATGGCCGAACCGGCCGACACCTACGAAGAAGCGCAACGAGCCGCCTATCTGGCGCCGGAGAGCGTCGAGGAAGCGTTGGCGATGCTGGCAGAGCACGGCGAGGGCGCCAAGCCGATCGCCGGCGGGCAATCGCTCCTGATCTTGTTACGCTGGGGATTGGCCGCGCCGACGTACCTCGTCGGTCTCAAACGCATCCCAGAACTGACACACCTCGCCGCCACCCCGGAGGGCGGGTTGACGATCGGGGCGATGGTCACGCAGCACGCGCTCGAGACCTCGCCGCTGGTGCGGACGAGCTTCCCGGCGCTGGCCGACGCGGCGGGGGCGGTTGCCTCGCCTCCGGTCCGGCGGCAGGCGACGATCGGCGGCAACCTCTGCCACGCCGACCCGGCGGCTGACCCGCCGGCGGCTCTGATCGCGCTCGGGGCGGAGGTCGAGATCGCGCACCGCGGAGGTCGCCGGCGGCTTCCGGTAGCCAAGCTCTTTCGCGGTTTCCTCGATACGGCAATCGACCCGGACGAGCTGCTGGTCGCCATCCACATTCCGCCAGCCGGTCCACGCACCGGGACCGCGTATCTCAAGCACCGCGTCCGCGGCGTCGATTACGCCCTTGTCGGCGTTGGATTCGGCCTGACGCTAGCGGAAGATGGGCAAACCTGCGCCGAGGCTCGCATCGGTCTCGCCGGCGTTGGGGATACCCCGTTGCGGGCCATGGCGGCAGAAGCAGTCCTACACGGTCAGCCGGTGACGGAGGCGACGCTACGCGCGTCAGGTGAGGCTGCCGCCGCGGAGTGCCGCCCACCATCCGACACGGAGGGTAGCGAGTGGTACCGGCGCGAGATGGTCAAGGTCTTCGTCGGTCGCGCGGGCGAGGTTGCGTTGCAACGTGCGCGGGGAGCGAATGTTTCATCGTAGGGGCGCACGGCGGTGCGCCCCTACAG
>JAXDKI010000485.1:0-13426 GCA_034667245.1 Thermomicrobiales bacterium
GGGTTCTGTACAACGATACGCGCGTTGGCGGCTCCATCTTCATCCGGATCCGCGCGGGCGAGCACGTCGTTTGCGACTGGTACAACCTTGTCCGGCCGGTGCCCCAGGGCATCACGTTGAATATCCACGCTTTCACGTGCCCGGCCAACACAAAGGGAGACTACTTCACGGCGTGCCATAATCGTGCCCACGCGAAGGAAGGCGTCGCATTCCAAGGGGACGCCGGTGGAGGCTTCGTTGCGGGCACGATCAACGCGCAGGGTCGGCTGACGCTAGCGCTCTCGACTGTCGCGACCGGTAGGGTTAGCGTTCAGGTGGAAGAAGAGGTCGCTGCCATCACCAAGGATGGGGCGTTCGTCTTCTGCTCCTCGGCGGGCAACCACGGCAAGGGCGATATCCTGGGCGGCGTGACGGTCTACAACGGCGTCATCAACATCAGGGTCCAGGACGGCACGACAGTCACCTGCGACTGGTTCAACTTGACACCGTAGCTTCGTGCGGGGCAATCGCTCCGCGCTCACAGGCTACACACGCCCGATGCGTGCGACCCCGGTCGAGGTTGCAGACCTGACCGGGGTCGCGCGCATCTCGCGCTGACGCGACCGGCTTCGGGCGACTTTGCGCCAAAGCCGTGTCAGCGTGCCCCGCCTCAGCGCGTGGTGTGCGCCTCGTTACCTCACCCCGAGCCGGATCGGGCGAACACGAGCTATCAGGTGCGAATCGCCCCTTGGGTCACCTCGGCGCGGGGCAAAGCGGACAGCGGTGAGCGGTCGATCGTTTCGACGTCGGTTGCCGTCACCACAACCTGGGCATCGAGCGCGACGACGGCCTGCGTCAGGTCGTCCCGGCGCCTGGGATCCAGCTCCGAAAGGACGTCGTCGAGTAGAATGACCGGTCGCTCCCCGGACTCCTCCATCATGACGTCGGTCTCGGCCAGTTTGAGCGCGACGACCGCCAGGCGCTGCTGTCCGCGCGACCCGAAAGTCCCGACGTCCATGCCGTCAATCGCGATCGAGAAGTCGTCGCGGTGGGGGCCGACGAGACTGACACCGCGACGCATTTCGTCTCGCCGAAGCTCCTGCAGCTGCTCCGAGAACGCGCGGGCAATCACGGCTTGCGTGGAGTCCGGGTCTCCGCTCTCCGCGGTGGCGCGGCACGATGGATCGTCGATGCTCGGTCGGAATTCGACCGCCAGTACCCGCTCGTCGCCGAAGGTAGCGAAGCGCTCGGCGGCGTGGGCCGCGAGACTGCGGATCGAGAGCATCCGCCGTGCAACCAAACGCGAACCGAAGGCGACTAGTTCCTCGTCCCAGAAGGCGAGCTGAGCCGCGGCGGTTGGGGAGTTCGCGCTCACGCCCTCCCGACCGAGCGACTTCAAGAGGCTGTTGCGCTGCTCGAGGATCCGATTGTAGCGAGAAAGGGCCCGCAGATAGCGGCCATCGACCTGCGAGATCATGAGATCGAGATAGCGCCGGCGACCCGAGGGTGAACCGGAGACGAGTGCGACGTCCTCTGGGGCGAAAAGGACCGTCTTCAGGGAGCCTACGGCGTCCATGGCCCTGACGTTGCGGCCGTTGAGGCGAATCGCCTTTTGGAGTTGGCCGCTTCCGCCGGCGTCGAGTTGGAGCGCGATCTCGACGTCGACCTCGTCGTCGAGGCGTTCGACGTGACCGCGGACACGGGCGAACGGAGGAAAGCCGAGTTCCTGGCCGCTCCGCCAGTTGATCACCTCTCGCTCGCCGCCACTCCGTGCCGAACGCGTCGTCGCCAGCATCGCGATCGCCTCAAGGAGCGTCGATTTGCCGCTGGCGTTGGCACCATGCAGCGCCAGCCCAGCGGGGCCGAGTTCGAGTTCCAGGTGGTGATAGAGGCGGAATTCTTCGAGGAGGAGGCGGCGAAGTTGCATCTGCGGGGGCAGGAGCGAGCGGCGCGGGGAGCCGCTCGGGCCTAATGAGCGCCGATAACCATCGGCATGATCACGTGCGTATAGTCTTCCGAGCCGGCCGGGCGGACGATGCCGGCTTGGTTGGCTCCGTTCATACCGAGCACGACCTGGCCTTGCTTGACGACGCCAAGCACGTCCGTGAGATAGCGCGCGTTGAATGCGATCTGCAGTTCCGGTCCGCTCACCGACGAATCGACGTACGATTGGCTGTTACCACGCTCGGCGGCGGTCGCTGTGATCTCGATCGTGCCGGGCATCACGTCGTCGTCGCCCGGGCGGACGATCAGGCGAATGACGTCGTTGTTGTCGCGGGCGAAGTAGCTGGCGCGGCGCACGGCATTCATGAACGCTTCGCGGCCGAGCTCGACTCGGGTCGAGAACTCGCGGGGCACGATCTGCCGGAAGTCCGGGAACGTCCCTTCGATGAGACGCGACAGGAACTCCGTCTCGCCGACGCGCGCGAGTAACTGGCTCTGATTCGGGGTGATTGCCAGCTTCACCGGTTCGGTCGAGTCGCCGACGATCCGTGCCAACTCCCGGAGCGCACGTGCCGGGACGATCACGTCGAGCCGCGACGGCACGGTCTCGGTCAGGGCACCCTCGCGAACCGCGAGTCGGAACCCATCGGCCGCTGCCAGCGTCAGCGTCTGGTCCTCGAACCGGCAGAGGACGCCCGCCAGGACCGGCCGGCTGTCGTCGCTCGCCGCCGCGAACTCGACCTGGGCGATCATCTCGCGAAAGACCTGGGGATCGACCGATGCCGAAAAGGCCTCGCCGCCGACCGTTGGAATGACCGGGAAATCGTCGGCGTCGATCCCGTTGATCGCCGCTTTGTCGCGACCGCACTGCACGAGAAGCGACGACCGCACCGGGTCGGACGAAAGTTGAACGGCGTCGGCCGGCAAGGTGTTGACAAACTCGGACAACAGGCGAGCGTCGACGGTGATCCGACCTTCGTCTTCGATCGATGCGCCGATCCAGGTCGTGATGCCGATTTCCAGGTTTGTCGCCGCGATCTTGAGCCGGCCGTCGTCGGTCGTGAGCAACACGTTGCTCAGCACCGGCAGGGCGGTTTTCGTTGCCACTGCGCGCGAAACCTGGGCCAGCGCTCGTTGCAGATTCTCTTGGAGGCAGGAGACCTTCACCCGCTCATCCCTTCCGTCGATGAGTGTCCGTACACTTTCCCGCATTATAGCATACCGTTTCGCCGACGCAGGGTTTCGCCGCCTCGACGGGTGCCCTTGCCAACTTGACACCTGCCAAATGACGACGTACAATTCAGTCAGAACATTTGTTCGTCAGTACTGACGAGGAGGTCCTCAGCGATGGCGCAGCAGAGCAATTTCGATCCGAGTCGCTACCTGACCAAGGTCGGTGCCTCGGACTATCTGGAAGTCAAGTGGCGCTTGGTCTGGCTGCGCGAGGCGCACCCGGACGCGGCAATCGATACCGAGCTCGTCAGTCATGACGATCAGATGGCTGTCTTCCGGGCTCGGGTCACGATCCCGGGCGGCGGATCCGCGACCGGTTGGGGCAGTGAGGGCTACAACGACTTCCGCGACTACCTGGAAAAGGCGGAGACCAAGGCGCTGGGGCGGGCGCTGGCCGCGCTCGGGTTCGGCACCCAGTTCTGCCCCGACTTCGACTTCGGCGCCACGCAGGGCGCGGTCGTCGATTCGCCGATCGACTTCGCCTCGACCCGAGGCCGCCGCATGGCCGAGGGGCAGAGTGACGGCGGCGAACGCCGAGTCGCCAGCCTCAACCAGCCGGTGACCCCGCGGCAGCTCAAGTTCATTCAGGCAATCGCACGGGAGAAGGGTCTGTCCGACGACGAGCTGAACGGCGAGATCGAGCGCGTCTATGGCAAGGCGACGGTTGCCGAACTGGACCGCCGCGACGCTTCGGCCTTTATCGACCGCCTCCAGACGCGGCGGCCGGCCACCGAACTGGCCTCTTAATCGACGGACTCGGGCGTGGCGGGATGGTCGGCGGCGTTGGGGCTGAGAGGAGGATGGTCTTGAACGAGTTACTGCGACTTACCGTCGCCGACGGCACTGGAGATAACCAGGGTCTGGACCGGCGTCGGCTGTCCCTCGCGCGTCGTCTCGACGACGGCTATCGCCGGATCGACCAGGCGATCACGACCGGCGCCGACGTCTCCGCCTGGGAGTCATTCTGGATCGACCTCTTGCGCGAGTACGAGGCGGTCTGCGACGATCTGCGCGAGGCGGCCTGAGCCCGTTCCGACCGATACTGCCAACGAGACGAGCGCTGGGAAGCCATCCCAGCGCTCGTTCTTGCGTCTGTAGAGGTCCGCGCGGTGACGGCACTATGCCTCGGAAATCGTCACCTTCTGGAGCGTAATCGGCTCCGCCGGCGTGGATCGCTCGCCGTGGGCGCTGCTCTTCGTCGGCGTCTTGGCGATCGTGTTGACGACATCCATGCCCGACGTCACCTTGCCGAAGATGGTGTAGTTCTTCGGCAACTGACGCCCTGAGTCCCCGACGATGACGAAGAACTGGCTGCCGTTGGTGTTCGGACCCGCGTTCGCCATCGCCAGCGTGCCCAGTTCGTAGTTCCGCTTGATCGGCTCGTCTTCGAATTTGTAGCCGGGTCCGCCGCGGCCGGTCCCGGTCGGATCACCACCCTGGATGACGAAGCCGTCGATGATCCGGTGGACGGGCGTGTTGTCGTAATAACCGGCCCGCGCCAGGAAGACGAAGTTGTTCACCGTCTTCGGCGCGTCATCCGGATAGAATTCGACCTCGAAACTCCCCTTGTTCGTTTCGACCGTCCCGGTGTATCGCTTTGCCGGATCGATCTCCATCGCCGGTGGCTTGCTCCATTGCTGCTGAGCCGACATCGTGCCTCCTTGCGCGTCAAGTCGCGCGCTTCGCCGCCGTAGCGCGGCTGCTACCCCTCGTGGAACTTCCACACCTTCGCCCCAGTGAAGTGCCGCGGGTCCCCGCGGCCTATCCTTCGGCGATCGTTACTTTCTGCAGCACGATCGGTTCCAGCGGTACCGACTCCTCTCCCCGTTCATTCGCCTTGGTGCGCGTCTGAGCGATGGTGTTCACGACGTCCATCCCCGAGATCACCTTCCCGAAGATCGTGTACTGCTTCGGGAGCTGGCGCCCCGCATCCCCGACGATGACGAAAAATTGGCTGCCGTTCGTGTTGGCACCCGCGTTCGCCATGGCGAGCGTGCCCAATTCGTAGGTCTTCTTGATCGGCTCGTTCTCGAACTTGTAACCGGGGCCACCTCCGCCTGTGCCGGTCGGATCACCCCCCTGGATGACGAAGCCGGCGAGGATCCGATGAAACGGGGTGTTCTCGTAGTAGCCGGCCTTCGCCAGGCAGACGAAACTGTTGACCGTCTTTGGGGCGTCCTCGGGGAAGAACTCGACTTCGAAGGCGCCTTTGTTCGTCGTCAGCGTCGCCGTGTAGCGCTTCTTGGGATCGACGACCATCGCCGGCGATTGCTTCCACTGGAGAGGCTGCGTCGCCGCATTCCCGCTGCCTGACGTCTTGACGCGGTCAGCGGCCTTCCAGCATCCACTCGCCACGTCGGCGTCGGCGGCGACACCCTCGGCGGGTGCGGTCAAAGTCGCGTCGGTCGATTCGGAATCGTCCTTCGATCCACAACCGGCGAGGACCAAGGACGTCAGCAACACCAAGACAACGATCCGCGCCGCGGTCCCCTTCTTCGCCCACCGAGACACTATTCGCCACACGGCCACACCCATCCGCCACCTCGCGAAACATGAACCCACAGCGAACATCTCGGATACCAACCCTACACGATCAGCATCGCGTCGCCAAATGAGAAGAACCGGTAGCGGCGCTCGATTGCCTCTCGGTAGGCCGCCAGGACTGGATCGCGACCGGCAAACGCGCTGATCATCATCAGCAGGGTAGAGCGGGGGAGATGGAAGTTCGTCAGGATCCCGTCGACGATGCGCCACTCGTAGCCCGGAGTGATGAAGATGTCGGTGGCTCCTCCGAAGCCGCGCGGCGCGTCCTCGTGCCACCGGTGACCCAGCGTTTCGAGCGTCCGCGCCGCCGTCGTTCCTAACGCGATCGCACGCCCACCGGCTGCCCGCGTCGCCGCGATCAGGCCGGCGACCTCGTCCGACACCGTGCACCATTCGGAGTGGATGTGGTGCTCAGCGACCCGGTCGACCGTCACCGGGCGAAAGGTGTCCAGCCCGATGTGCAGCGTCACCTCGGCCCAGCCAACTCCTCGGGCGCGCAAGGCGTCTCGTAGGTCAGGCGTGATGTGCAACCCCGCCGTCGGTGCGGCGGCGGATCCAGGGATGCGTGCATAGGTTGTCTGGTAGCGTTCGGGTTCGGAGAGCGCGGCGTGGATGTACGGTGGCAGCGGGACGGTACCGAACTCGTCGAGCCGATCGTCAGCTCCGTCCGCGAATCGCACCTTTACGAGTCCCTCGCCGACCCTCTCGACGATCTCGACCGTTCCTTCGGAGTTGCGACCGGCGTCTCGACCAACCAACAAAAGCCGGTCGCCGGCGTGCAACCGACGGGCCGGGCGCGCGAGCGCACTCCAAGTACCGTCGTCCCCCTGTTGAAGGAGGAGCAGCTCGACCCGGCCACCGGTCCCGGCGCGCCGGGCATGCAGTCGGGCGGGAATGACGCGACTGTTGTTCGCGACGACGAGGTCGCCGGGACGCAGCCAGTTTGGAAGGTCGCGAATGGCGGCATGACTGATCTTGCCGGACATGCGGTCGAGCACCAGCAGCCGTGACTGGTCGCGCTCCGGCAACGGCGTTTGGGCGATCAACTCGGGGGGCAGATCGTAGTCGAAGTCGGAGACCAGCAGATCGAGCGACGGATCCGTCATCAAAGCTCTTGCAGAAATGACTGCTGATGCGCGTCCAGCGATGCCGGCGGCGGCGTCTTCAGGTGCTCATAGCCCCGGCGAGTCACGATACGCCCTCGCGGCGTTCGCTGCAGGAAACCGAGTTGGATGAGATACGGTTCGTAGACGTCCATGATCGTATCGGTCTCTTCGCTCGTTGCCGCGGCCAGCGTCTCGATCCCGACCGGTCCGCCGTCGAACTTGTCGACGATCGCCCGCAGGATCCTGCGATCCACGTCGTCCAACCCCAACTCGTCCACGTCGAGCATCGCCAGCGCGGCGTCCGCTGTCTCCTCGGTGATGTCCCCGGCCCCGTGCACCTCTGCGAAGTCGCGGACGCGCTTTAGGAGCCGGTTGGCAACCCGCGGCGTCCCCCTCGAGCGCAACGCGATCGCGTGCGCACCCGATTCCGCGATCGGCACCTGGAGGATCGCCGCCGAGCGCGTGACGATCTCCTGCGTCGCCGGCAGATCGTAGAAGTCGAGCCGCATGACGGAACCGAATCGGTCACGGAGCGGTCCGGTCAGCAGGGCGAGACGGGTCGTCGCGCCGACGAGCGTAAAGCGCGGCAGGTTGATCCGCATCGTGCGCGCCGCAGGACCCTTGCCGATTACGATGTCGACCGCAAAGTCCTCCATCGCTGGATAGAGCACCTCCTCGACGATGCGATTGAGGCGATGGATCTCGTCGATGAAGAGCACGTCGCCAGCTTTGAGGTTCGTCAGGATCGAGACGAGGTCACCGGCCCGCTCGATTGCGGGACCCGACGTCACGCGGAGACTGACTCCCATCTCGGCCGCGATGATCGAGGCCAGGGTCGTCTTGCCGAGCCCCGGTGGACCGTAGAAGAGCGTATGGTCCAGAGTCTCGCCGCGCCGTTTCGCTGCCTCCATAAAGATCGACAGGCTCGACTTGACGCGCTCTTGGCCGATGTACTCCTCCAGCCGGCGTGGCCGCAGGCTCCGTTCGATCTGCGCGTCTTCGCCCCGGGTGCGTGGTGTTACCACCCGCTGCTGTTCGCGGGATTGCGTCTGGACACGTGGGGCGAGGCGAGCGTCGGTCATGAGTTGAGTATACCCCGCGGCCCGAACGTCTGTTCGTTAGGCGCCGTCGTCGACGAGCATGTTGGGAATGCCATCTTCGATCGGGTAGCTCCGTCCACAGGACGTGCAGATGAGCCGGCTCCCTTCCAGCCGCAATTCTTGTTTGTCGATCGGGCAAACGAGAATCGCAAGCAGATCGGGACTGATAACCGGCTTCGTGGTCGTTTCGCTCATGGTGTCGCCTCCACTATCGGTACTTGCGGTGTTGCCGCCGCACCAGGTGTCGCAAAGCCGAGTTCCGTGAGCGCCTGCGCTGACAACTCGGCCACGTAGGTTCCGGGACCGACCTCGATCGTCCGCCGATACTCGGCGGCGGCCTCCGGGGTGCGCGGCGGAACCCAGTTTCGGTAGAGCTCGGCCAGGTAATAGTGGGCCTGCGCATTCTCCGATTGCCCGGCGAGGATCTTCTTGAACTGAAACTCGGCGTCGGTGCGTTTACCGCCGTCCGCGAGCGAGCGTGCAAAGTCGAGGCGGACGTCCCAATTCTCCGGGTCGATCGCGAGCGACTTCTCGTACCATTCGATCGCCTCGCTCAGGCGGCCGGTCTGTGCAAGATAGTTTGCCAAACTCGCCAAAGCGGCCGCGTCGTTCGGGTTGTCGGCGACTTCCTTTCGGAGCGACTCCTCGTACTCGTCGGGCCCATTGGCACTATTGGGGTCGAAGGAGATGGGCCCGTCGTCGTTGCTGGGGTTCGTCAGGCCGTCGACGATCGCGGCGCCGATCGCCCCGACGATGAGCGAGAAGACCACAAGCAGAGCCAGGACTGAGAACGCGAGTTGTGCCCGGTTCATCCGTCCAAGCCGGCGACGAAGCGAGCGCTTGGGGTTGGTTGCCGGCCGCGTCCGCGGTGGCTGCGGTCTGCGTTGCGCCACGGCGCCTCGACGTCCTCCTGGCTCATCCCATTCCGGGTGCGGTCGCCTTGCTGCCCGCGATATCGCCGAGCCGTACAACGAGCAACGATACCATAGCGACTTTCCCGGGCGTTCCCAACAGCCTGTCCCAAAAATGGAGTTAGGGCGGTGCTTTCGGCCCCGATGCCGCCGGTGAGGTGCCAATGCGGATTGCGACGGGAGCCGGCTCGGTGATATACTTTGTACGCTCCGGAGTTAGGGGTGCTGGCGTGCCGGCCTAGCTCAGTTGGTAGAGCAGCTGTTTCGTAAACAGCAGGTCCGGGGTTCGAGTCCCCGGGTCGGCTCCCCAACCGGACCCCGTCCGGGGCACCGCGCCGAAGTGGCGGAACCGGCAGACGCGCTACGTTCAGGGCGTAGTGGGTGTAAACCCGTGGGAGTTCAAATCTCCCCTTCGGCACCGGGTCGCTGACCCAGTTGTTCCCGGATCACTGGTTCTCGAATCAGTTGCACGGGAAGTGGCCCGTCTCCGGACGGGCCCGTACATTGACAACCGAGAACGCGAGCGGAAGGATGA
Organism: Thermomicrobiales bacterium; assembly: GCA_034667245.1. Lineage (GTDB taxonomy): Bacteria > Chloroflexota > Chloroflexia > Thermomicrobiales > UBA6265 > DATBFX01. The sequence goes on from JAXDKI010000485.1 coordinate 9,353, forward strand.
TCGCTGGCCCAACCGGGCTAGAGGAAAGTCCGAGCTGCACAGAGCGAGGGTGCCCGGTGAAAGCCGGGGCGGCGTCCCAACGCCGACAGTCCAGACTGGCACGCGGGCAACCGCGTGAGAGCAACAGAGACCGAACCGGGCTCGCCGTTCCACAGAACGGCGGAGCGCCGGGTGAAAAGGGCAATCCTCCCCGCAGCAATCTCCGACCCGGCCGTTATCAGGTTGCTCGCCGAGGCCGAAAGTCGAGAGCAGTCGCCGGGCGATCCGGCGACCGGTCCCTTTGGGACCGAGAGAGATGATCATCAGGAACAGAACTCGGCTTACTCTCCCTTCGCGTTCTCATCTCATGGTGCCTTTAGCTCAATCGGCAGAGCGCCGGTCTGTGGAACCGGAGGTCACGGGTTCGAGCCCCGTAAGGCACCCCACGAAAATCGGCCCCAGGGAGCATGGTTCCTTGGGGCTGGAGTCGTTTCTGACCACACTCTTGTCCATACTAGCACCGGGCTACCCAGCGAGTTCCCGCACCGTGGCGTCGGCGGCCCGATCCAACGCCTCGGGGAAGAGGTGGCCGTTGGTGCCGGCGGTTGTGGTAGCAGGCTACGCCCGAGTACTTCCTGCACGACGCTTACTGGGATTCCCCCGAGAGCCTGAGACTCGCGGCGGTGCGGCGGGTGTTCTGGGAGTTGGCGCGCGCGAGCCGGTCTGTCTTCTTGATGCGGCGCCAGCTACGGATGACGTTGCGCTGGCGCAGCTGGACGGCGGCTTCAACGCCTGGCAGGAGCGGGGCCTGCCCGTGGAAGACGCCCCGGCCGATCTCGAGGTCGACCGGCCGCCCTGGCCTTCGGGTCGGAGTGCGGGGTGCCTAGCTCTTGACGGAAGCAGGAACTGGGTTTAGTGTGACATCCTCCTCGGGCGTCGCGGGCGCAAGCCAGCACGACGGACGTGGTGGACAGACGCCGATGGGGCAAGCGCGCAAGCGCCGAACTCGTCGGCGTTTTGTTGTGTTGGGCGTGCGTCTCCTGGACGAGACGGCGCCCTCGCCGATCGGGGCAGAGGGCGCGCGCCGGGGCCGGCACGGCTCCGAGGGGTTGGGAGTCTCCGGAGCCGACCGGCGGCGCCCCCACCATAGCGCCGCCGGTATCCATCTGCCCTCCCTCTGGCTCGTCATTCTGGCGGAGTTGGCCATCCTTCCTTTGGAGGATACGACCCCACGGCCGCCTGATGACAATGCCGCGGGGCCGATGTTTCCGTCGCCAGCGCGACTAAAGGCAGTCCGTGCGTCGGTGCAACCAATCCAGGGGTCTGACCGCTGTATCGGTTGGAGGGTGACCAGATCTCGTGGCGCGAAGGGATAACCATAAAACGCGCCCGGAGTGGCCGTCTTAGGGGAGGTGCGCTCAGACGTTGCCGTCGGCGACGCGAGTTGCGCGACGCATCGGTGGATAAGGCGAGAACGCGCCGTGATCGTCTGGACCGTCACGCCCCCGCGTCATCTTCTCTACGGGCGGAAACGCGTCCCCAATGCCTCACGATCGTCGGCGCTGGCGAAAACGTGATGTTTTCGCTTTGGCAGTCCTCTCCTGCCCTCTCAGGCGCGCCCGGAGGCCCCAGAAAGAGCGATCGGTTGGCGACGGCTCCGTAGCCCTCGCGACCGTTTCCGTCTCGGCTGATCCCGCTGGGCACGCGCCATGTTGTTCGCGACGGGCGAGTCCGCGGCGTCAACGGGCTCGACTGGTCCTTCACCGATGGCTACCGCGGCCGGCACCCTAGCGCAGATCCGGGACCGGCGGTCAGGGGCGAGGGACCAGCGCCGTGGGCTCACCCGCGTCGGCCCTGCGGCACGAAGCGCCGGGCCAGGTCCTCGCCTGTCTCGTCGTCGACGAGGACCACCTCGCCGCCCTCCGCCCCCTCCAGCAGCAGCCGGCTCACGAACAGGTCAAGCGCCCGGCGGTTCGGCGCGGCGTCGCGCCGGCGGAGGCGACCGAGGACGCGCACCCCCGCCTCGCCCCGGAAGACCACCAGGTAGGACCTCCCCGTGCCCGCCATGCCCCGCCTCCTGTCGCATCGCCGCCGACATCGACGAGGCGACGGGGCCGGCTCACCCACGCCGGCGGTGGTCGCGCACTCTCCGTCGGGCGACGACCTGCCCCGTCGCCTCGTCGACCAAGGCGAGTTCGCCCCCGGTGATCCCGGCCAGCAGCAGCCGGCTGCGGAAAAGATCGAGCGCGTGACGGTTTGGCGCCACGTCGGGCACGCGGCCAAGCCCGCGTATCCTAGCGCCGTCGAAATAGACCACTCGGTACCAGTGCTGCGCTTCTGCCATGCCCTCTCCTCCCGATCCCATGCACGCCATCATCGCCGTTGCGGCCCGGGTGGTCATCCTTCACGCGGACGGAGCGGCGGTCCTCCGAATGGAGGAGAACGTGATAGGCCGATCGGCAGGGGGGCGGGCGAACCGTGCTGTGGCTCTCGTGCTTGCCCCTCCTGTCCCTACCGTTTCGGCCCCACCAGACGCTCGCACCGACCCCGGTCCCCGAACCACTCGCGCTCTCCGCGCGTCCTGGGGCGCCTTGATGTGCCGGCGCCTCGCGCGGGGAGGAGACGGACTGGGTGTAGCAGGGGCTGCGCGACATCCCTCTCACAAAGTCCCTTTTTGAAGCACGGGTCATTCCCTTTCGCCGCGGTGACGAGGCGCGCCCTGATGCACCGTTTCGAAGCCGACCATCGGCAAGTTGGCACTGCCCAATGTGATTTGTCATGAAAACAGTCATGGGAAGCAAGTCGGCTCATCCGGGATGGTGTACCTAGACCGGTAGGCATGAACAGCTATAGGAAAAAAACCGTCTCACAGGGACTATCATACCTAGCCTATCAAGATACGACGATGCCGAATTAAGTCCTATAACAGTAACTTTTTGCGGTACTCATACCTAATCATAAAGCTACTTATATGTAATAGTATGGCTTATTATTAGATGTGAACGGCGCGCCGTGCGGCGCGCAAGACCTGTGAAGGGCATCGGGGGACAGATGAAGACCAGGGTGTTTCGGTTCCTGTCAGCGATAACGCTCGTCGTGCTCCTAGTGCCCTCCATGGGGCCGACCGGGCAACTCGTTCCCCGTGGCGCGTCCGCCATCGGTGCCGACGCGTTCTGCGCCGAGCCGGCCGAGATCGAGAACCTCCGGCTGGTCAACGAACTCCGGGTGCAACACGGCCTCCAGCCGCTGCGCCTGGGGCAACGCCTCGGCGCGGCGGCCGAGCATCACAACATGGACATGGCCGCGAACGACTTCTTTAGCCACACCGGCTCGGACGGTAGTAGCTTCGTCGACCGGGCGCGCGCACACGGCTACCAGAACCCTGCCGGCGAAAACATCGCGGCGGGACAGGAGTCGGCGCGGTCGGCGTTTGAGGCGTGGGCAGGGTCGGCGGGCCACCGCGACAATATGCTGAACGCGGGCGCCCGCTGGGTCGGCATCAGCCGCTACGAGGACACCGACGGCGTCGGGTACCGCTGGTACTGGGCGCAGGTCTTCGGGGGCGAGCCAGACACGGAGGCCCGCGTCTGCGGCGACACAACGACCGCCACGCCGACGCGCACCCCGACGCCCCATCCGACCGCCATGCCGACGCGGACACCGACGACCGCGCCGACGCACACCGCGACGCCGCGTCCGACCAATGCACCGACGCGTACCCCAACGCCCCGTCCGACGACCGCGCCAACGAAGACCCCTCGCCCGACCGAGGTGCCAACCGGGGCGCCCACCGATACCCCGCGCTCGACCGCGACGCCGCGACCAGAACTGAAGCCGTTCTGCCACAAGGGCCTCAGGACGCTGGAGGCCATCCCTGGCAGCGTGACCTGGAACGCGCACATGCGCCACGGCGACACGCCGGGGGCGTGCCCGAGCGCTCGGTGAGTGACGGCGGGAACCCGCCGCCTACCGCGTGGCCCTGCTCCCAGTCTCGATAGGGGCCAAGCCTGTTGGAAAAAACGTCGCCACAGCCCCGCCTGTGTGGTCGTAAGGCTTGTGCTGTCTCACGTCGTGAACTGCCGACAAGTGGCACCA
>JAXDKI010000486.1:0-7488 GCA_034667245.1 Thermomicrobiales bacterium
CGATCGTCGGCACCTGGCTCGCCCTGGTGCCGCAGGCACCGGGCGACCCGGCGGTCGCTAGCCCGTCCCTCTACACCGCCGACGGACGCGTCGTGTTGGGGTGGCCAGTCTCCCAGGCCGGGCCCCAAGGCGTCGTGTTCCACAGCGGCTGGGTGGGGTCGTGGGAGCCCACCGGCGAGCGCAGCATCCAGTTCACGGCCGTTCAGGTGCTCTCCGACGCGAACGGGGCCTACCTCGGCACCGCCACCGTCCACGGCCACCCGATGGTGAGCGAGGACGGGCAGACCTTCGTCGACGCCGACCCGGCCTCGACGATCACCATCCGCGATCCGGCAGGGAACGTCGTCACGGTCCTCAGCGGCGGTGCGCCGGTGACGGCGACCCGCATCGGTGTGGCATCGGACGGCTTCCCGCCGGCGACGCCCGCCGCTGCCACCCCGACCGCGTAACGCACCATCCGACCGTTCGTGCGACGCTGGCGCATCTCCGAACGTCGCCACCGTCGACGGAGCCATCGTCGCGGGCCGTCCATCGGCTCGCCAGACGGGAGGACCATCATGTCCCCGTATCGACTCCTGCTCCCCGTGCTCGCGCTGCTCTTGGCCGCCCCTGCCCTCGCGGCCGCCCAGGACGCCACCCCGCTCGCCACGCCTGCCGACGGCAATGGCGCCCTCGTGGTGCACACGCCCAGCGGCGCGCTGGGCGGCGTCGCCAACGGGGCGACCACCGAATGGCGGGGGGTGCCCTACGCCGCCGCCCCGGTCGGGGATCGCCGTTGGCGTCCTCCCGCGCCCGTCGACCCCTGGCAGGGCGTCCGCGACGCCACCCAGTTCGCCGAGGTGTGCGCGCAGGTGAACATGGGTCCCGATGGAGGAATCACCGGCCGTGAGGACTGCCTCTACCTGAACGTGTTCGTGCCGGCAGACGCGCCGGCCGGGGCGGGGCTGCCCGTCATGGTCTACCTGCACGGGGGCAGCAACCTCGTGGGCGGTCCGTTCACCAACGCCGACGGGTTCGTCGCCCGCGGGGTGATCATGGTCACGGTCGCCGCGCGCCTCGGCGTCTTCGGCTACGCCGGCCACCCGGCCCTCTCGGCGGAGGGCGGCGGGCCGTCGGGCGAGTACGGACTGCTCGACCAGATCGCCGCGTTCGGTTGGGTCCGCGACAGCATCGCGGCCTTCGGCGGCGACCCGGCCAACGTCACCCTGTCCGGCTATTCCGCCGGGTCGGCGGACGGATTCGCCCTCGTCGCCTCGCCGCTGGCGCGCGGGCTCTTCCGGCAGGCGGCGCTGCCGACCGCGACCTGGCCGGAGGGCGTCCCCATCGCCGGGGCCGAGGCGTTCGGCCTGTCCGTGGCGGACGCCGTCGGCTGCGCGGCGGCGTCCGACATCGCCGCCTGCCTGCGCGCCGCGTCCGCGGAGGACCTCGTCCTCGCCTTCGGCCTCCACGACCTCCAGCCGTGGACGGGGGGCGCGGTGCTGCCCCGCTCCCCGTTGGAGTTGATCGGGGAACAGCACCCGACGATCCCGCTCCTGGTCGGCTCCAGCCGCGAGGAGGCCGGGGTCGCCGTCCCGGCGGTCGGCGCCGGGAGTCCCTACGGGACGGCGGAGTGGATCCGCGATACCGACGCCCTCGTCGGCCCGGAGCGTGGGGACACCGCGCGCGCCCTCTACCCGCCGGATCGCTACGACTCCCCACTGTGGGCAACCGTCGCCCTCTACACCGACGCCACCTTTGCCTGCCCGACCCGGCGCCTGGCGCTGGCCGCGGACGGGCCAGTCTGGCGCTACCTGTATACCCACCAAATCGAGAACGATCCGGACGTGGCCAAGCTGCGGGCGATCCACATCGCGGACGAAGCGGTGCTGTGGCACGACCCGAACGGGATCAGGGTGGTGCGACTCATCAACGGCCTCGGCCCCGCCCCGTCCCCGTACGTCTTCACGCCCGCGGAGGAGGACCTCTCTGCCCGGATGACCGACGCCTGGACCAACTTCGCCAAGACGGGCGACCCGAACGGGCCCGGGGTGCCGGCGTGGCCGCGCTACGACGCCGCCGGCGAACGGACGCTCGTCCTCGACACCGTCGTCGGCGAGGTGACCTTCTACCACCGCGACGAGTGCGCCTTCGCCGACGCCCTGCCGGCGCTGTTCCCCGAACCGAGTCCCGCGGCCACACCCGCCGCCACGCCGACCTCGTAACGACCGACACGTGCGCCGAGTCGCCAACGCGGTCGCAACTAGGCAAAGGAGCCCCCCGATGCACCGCATGATCGTCCGTGCGCCGTTCGTCCTCGCCGCCGTCCTCTCCGTCCTCGCGCTCGTCGCCGCTCCCGTCGCCGCGCGCACGACCACCTTCTCCGAGACCTTCGACTTCACCTTCACCGAGGCCCCCTGCGACTTCGCGGTGCAGATCCACGACGTCGGCAAGAACGTGTTTCGCTTCCACGACGACCGGGTCGACCTCACCCAGGGCGGCGTCCGCACCTATACCAACTTGGTGAACGGGCTGAGCGCGACCCAGTCGTTCCAGACCGTGTTCAAGAACAGCAACACCGTCGAGGACCCGGCGACCGGGTACCTGTCGCTCGACTCAACCACGGTGGGTTCCGGGACGCTGCGCGGTCCGGACGGCCGGGTGCTGCTGCGGGACCACGGCCCCGTCTCCGCCCATATCGTCATCAACCCCAACGCGGCGTCCGAAGACGCCTTCCTCATCTCCCAGGAGATCTTCTTCTCGCACGGATCCCACCCGAGCGAGGACGCCTTCTGCCGGGCTCTGACGGCGGCGATCGGCCCCGGCGCGACGGCCTAAGTCGACCACCGTGCGATCGGGCCGGGGTGCCCGCCGTCCCGGGACGCCACCCGAACCCGGACGCCGAGCGACCGTCTTGGTCCGTCCGACACATGACCGTACCGCCCCCCAACGAGGAGTCAACTGGTGACGACGTCGAACCCTGTTCCGTCCGTTTCCCGCCGCACCGCGCTCGCCGGGCTCGGCGCCGGCAGCCTCGGTCTGGCTTTGGCCGCCCGCGGCCACCGGTCGCGCCTCACATCAGGAGGGTCCAGGATGATCCACCATCTCACCCGTTCCGCGTTCGCCCTCGCCGCCGCCGGCCTCACCCCCATCGCCTCCGCCCAGGACGCCACGCCGGCGGCCATCCCCTGGGTCACGACGCCGCCCGGCCCGCCCGACCCCGCCCTCTGCCACGCCGCGTCGGTCCCCAAGGAGCGCTACCTGGCCCTGCGCGGCACGCCGACCGCCGCGACCCCGGTGCCCCTCGCCGACCTGTTCGTCACGCCGGCCGACCAGATCGGCTCCCCGGCCGACCCGGCCACGGTCGAGGCGGTGACCGCCACCATCATGGAGTACGGCGCCTGCGTCAACGCCGGCAAGTGGCTCAACAACGCCAACCTCTACACCGAGGCCGGGTTCGCCGAAGACTACGCCCACGCCGACGACGGCTTCCTTGACTTCATCGCTTCCGGCAAGCGACCCGCGTCGCTCGACGAGACGTATTACATCTTCGCCGTCTCCGCGGTCCGGGTCCTGCCCGACGGGCGGGTCGGGGCCGTCATCCAGTTCGGCCGGGACGCCAAGTACGGGGCCGACTACCTGATCTTCGCCAAGGCGGGGGACCGGTACTTGATCGACTTTTGGGTCGACGAGTTCGAGGCGGTCAACGTGCCGACCTCCGGCACCCCGGCGGCCTAACAACCACCGCGACCGATCGCGACGACGGGTCGGGGACCATCCTCGGTCCGTCGTGCTGGCCGTTCACCAGAGGCAGCGGCGAACCCTCGGCAGAACGCCCATTCTCCGTCCGGATTATGAGGACAGTTGTGGGGGGTCCTCTTGTCGGAGGGGTCGGCACGCCGGTCACCGCTCGGGACGGCGGCCACGCGATCACCTCCCCGTCGCGACCCGGTCGGTCTGTCCTTCCGGTTCACGTGCCCTTGTATCCTTTTCGTGCCGCCAGCGTATATCCCTATGAACGCATCCATTGCGGTCCCAGGAAGGAACCTCATGCGGGGTCTGCTGTTCGCCCGACCACCAGCACCGGAATTGCCGATGGCGCTTGTGCCGTCGGACGATGACGCCTGGTTGGTCATAGGCGCCAAGGCCGATCCCTGGGGCTTATTGCAGGGTAGGAGTGCTGTCGCCATGTGTGGAATTGCACCAGTCAGACTCGTGCTGACCTTGCTACTGATTGCCGGGTTCGTCGCCGGACCTGGCGCCGGGGTCTCTGCCCAGGATGCAACGGGATCGGCGGACTGGCCGATGTACCGGGGCGATCCGGCGCGAACCGGTGCGACCGCCGAAGGCCCGGTGGGTTCGCCGGTCGAAATCTGGCGCGTCCAGCTCGGCGGGCCGGCGTTTCGCTCGCCGGCGATCGTGGCCGGGGTCGCCTACAGCGGAAGTGGCGATGGGCTGCTGACCGCCCTCGACGCGGCGACCGGGAGCGAACAATGGCGCTACCAGGGTGACGGCTCGCTAGAGATCACCCCGACGGTCGCCGGTGGGCGTGTCTTCATCGCGAGTGTGAAGGGAACGCTGGTCGCCGTCGATGCCGCCACCGGGGCCGAGGTGTGGCGCTTTGCCTCGCCGGTCTCGCCGTTTTCGACGCCGGCGGTGGTCGATGAGCTGCTCTACATCGGCGGCGACGACGGCAACCTCTACGCAATCGATGTGACCGACGGCCGGGAACGCTGGCACTTCGCGGCCGGGGTCGCGCTCACCCGCTCCCCGGCCGTGGCCGGCGGATTGGTCGCCATCGGCAGCGAGGACGGTCGCCTGTTTGTCGTCGACGCTGCCGGCGGTACGGAGCGCTGGCGGTTCGAGGGCGGCGATCCGAGCGAGCGGACAACGACGCCGACGATCGGGGAGGGGGCGGTCATCGTCGCTCAGGCGGGTGTCCTCTACGCCTTCGACCTGGCGACGGGGACCGAACACTGGCGTAACCCGTTGGGCGACGGGGCGAGGGCGCCCGCGTTCGCCGACGGGACGGTCTACACCGGCGGTCTCGACGGGCTGGTCTACGCGCTCGACGCGGCGACCGGCAAGGTCCGCTGGACGTTCGCGACCGGCGACCGGATTCTGGCGACCCCGGCGGTGGCGGACGGGGTGGTCTATGCCGTAAGTCACGATCGCACCCTCTACGCGCTCGATCGCACGACCGGCGCCGAGCGATGGCGGTTCGCCGTCGACGGCGAGGTCGACAACGGTCCCTCGATTGCAGGCGGCGTGCTCTACGTCTCGACGAGTTTCGGGATCGTCTACGCGATCGGCGGATCGGGTGAGGCGACGGCAGCCACGCCCGCCACGGGTGCGACGCCCGACGGAGTCGTGGCCTCGCCGACAATCGTCGCGAGTCCGGTCGCAACCGAGCGGGCCGTCGAGTTCGTCTGGCAGGTCACCGGCGGCCCCGCGCCGTTCGGCGGCGGGGCCGCGGACCCGACCGTCGCCCCCGACGGCCGCGTCTGGGTGGCCGACTCCACCCGCAACGTCTTCCAGATCTTCGCCCCGGACGGAACGTTCGTCGAGACTTGGGGCACGCCCGGCTCCGGCGACGGGCGGTTCAACTTCACGCGCGACAACGGCGACGCCTTCGGCGCGGTCGCCTTCGCCCCGGACGGCTCCTTCTACGTCGCCGACACCGGCAACCGGCGCGTCCAGCACTTCGCGGCGGACCGGACCTTCCTCGGCGCCTGGGGCGGCTTCGGCGGGGGCGACGGCCGGTTCGTCAGCCCCATCGACGTGGCGGTCGACGCCGCCGGCAACGTCTTCGTCGACGACGACAACCGCAACGACGTCCAGAAGTTCGCCGCCGACGGCTCGTTCCTGGTCAAGTTCGGCGGCCCCGGCAGCGGCGAGGGCCAGCTCGACTTCCAGGGGTTCATGGACGTCGACGCCGCCGGCAACGTCTGGGTGGCCGACCCGGCCCATGGGCGCGTCGCCCAGTGGGACAACGACGGCGCGTTCCTGGCGAGCTGGACCGGAGACGGACGCCTGATCGCCCCCCTGGACGTGGAGGTCGACGAGCAGGGGCGCGTCTTCGTCGCCGACGCCGAGACGCACCAGGTGCTGGTGCTTGATGCCGCGGACCGCGTCGTCGCGGCCTGGGGAAGCGAGGGGGCCGGCGAGGGTCAGTTCACGGTGCCGGCCTTCCTCGGCCTCGACGGGCAGGGCAACGTCTACGTGCTCGACCTCTTCGGTCCGGTGACCCGCCTCCAGAAGTTCCGCCTCCTGCCGCCGTTGGGGCAGGTGTGAGGCATCACACGCGGTTCACCAACTTCTTCGTCGGCGCGAACCTGGAGGTGACCGATCACCACTTCGGCGTGCTGTTCGTCGAGTAGCACGTCGTCACGTCAAGTGATCAACTGAGGCGACGGGCCGGGAGGTTCCCCGGCCCGTCGTCTTGCCCCTGTATCCTTTTCGCGCCGCCGGCGTCTACTCCAGTGTACGCGTTCATTGCGGACCGAGGAAGGATCGTCGGACGGGGTTTGCTGCTCGCCCGAAGACCGAGGCCTGCGTCTCCGATGGCTGGTGGGCCGTCGGTGACCAATCACGCGGTCACACGAGAAAGGAGCGCTCCGGATTGATCAGCTCTCATCAACCGTCGAGTTCAATCTGATTCCTGACCGAACCGACACCGTAAAAGGAGCCAACGCATGACAACATCGAACTCCGCTCCGTCCGTTTCGCACCGCACCCCTCGCCGAGGTGTCCTGATGGTTCACCGGCTCATCCCCGCGCTGCTGCTGGTGCTCGCGCTGGTGGCGCTCCCTTTCACCGCGGTCGCGGCGGACGACGGCACCGACGTCCCCATGTTCCGCGGCAACCCGGCCCACACCGGCGAGATGCCGGGGCCGGGACCGGATCCCGATCGGCCCATCGCGGAACGCTGGTCGTTCACCGCGGGCGGGCCCGTGAACGGCTCCCCGGCGGTGGTGGACGGCGTCGTCTACGTGGGTAGTCTTGATGGCGACGTCTACGCCATCGACGCCGCCAGCGGGGAGCAGCGTTGGTTGTTCCACGCGGGTCCGCGGGTGAAAGCCTCCCCGGCGGTCGTCGATGACGTCGTCTACATGGGCAGCTGGGATCACAACCTCTACGCCCTCGACGCTGCCAGCGGGGAACATCGCTGGTCGTTCGCCACGGGCGATGCGGTGACCTCCTCCCCGGCCGTGGTGGATGGCGTCATCTACTTCGGGGGTGAGGATGCCTAGGTCTACGCGCTGGAATCGCCCCCCGCGGGCACGCCGGGAACCGCCACCCCGACGACCTAACGACCGCCGTCACCGATCAGCACGACGCGGCCTCGATCCAGCAAAGGAGCCCCCCGATGCACCGCATGATCATCCGTGCGCCGTTCGTCCTCGCCGCCGTCCTCTCCGTCCTCGCGCTCGTCGCCGCTCCCGTCGCCGCGCGCACCACCCACTTTTCGTTCACCTACGACGTGACCGACGAACCCGACACCTCGTGCGG
>JAXDKI010000487.1:0-21540 GCA_034667245.1 Thermomicrobiales bacterium
ACCCTCGCCACCTGTCTCTTCTCCGAGCTCTACGGCGCGGATCAGGTTGCCCTCCTCCAGTTCGTCGCCCCCCAGCGACCCGGAGAACTTGTCTCGGAACGCATGGGGCAGCGCCAGGAGGAGCTGATGCTCCGTCCGGCCCGCGAGCAGCTCGGCGTCGTCACGCAGCGCGCCTGGACCGACTACCTGGCCCAACACCACAAGTCGGGTCTGCGCATGCGCCCGCATCTCGAGCTCTACACCGCCGGTCTCTTGCCCGCCTTGCTCGAGTGGGGCGTCTCGACCCTCACGACCAGTTTCCCGTGGACGGCCTACCCGATCCGGCACCTGGCCAACGGCCAGGTCTGGTTTCGCTATCCCAAGTCCCGCCCCGAAATCCTCGCGACCCAAAGCACGCACTACCGGCGGGTACTGGGCGCCGACCTCACCCTGACCAACATCAACCTCCTCTTTACCACCTTCACCTCCTACCGCATGCTGGTCGAGCGGTACCCCGCGGCGTTCCAGCAGATCGTGATGTGCGTCGCTGCTGCGCCGGGGGAACGGTGGTGCTACGACTGCCACAAGTGCGGCGAATACGCCCAGTTCGGGCTCGCCAACGGCATCGTCGATCCCCGGTTCGATTACGACCGGCTGTTCGGCTCGTCGCGCTACATGCGGAAGGTGATCGAATACCTCGAGAGCGGAGTCGAGCTCTCGGTCTTCGGCAACGCACCCTGGCAGAAATTCTTCGGCAGCCCCACCAATTACCTGGTCGATTGCCACGCCATCGCCAAGCTCTCTCCGGACCTGATTGCCGATCGCATCGGCATCGAGGCGCGTGTCAATCTGATGCTGCTCAAAGCCGCCTTCGGCAATCGCGCCTTCCCGACCTCCGAGCACGTCCCGGCCAAGGCCGTCGATCTGCTGGGTCACGAGCCGGCGCGCCGAATCGCCGGGATCGCCGCGGAACACTTCGAGGTCGTCGATCCCCTCGCCGGGCCATTCCTATCAGGCAATACCGAGGTCGAATACGACTTCACGGTGCGGATGCCCACCAAGACAGGACAACTCGACCACATCCGGACAGAGCCGCCAACGGGGTAGGGGAGCGCCCCGCGCGCTCCCGCCGCTGATGGACACCCGCGTCCGCAACGATCGCCGCGCCCGTCGATCGCGGGAGGACACAGGGTCCTCCCCTACCCAGAATTCACTCGCGGCGATGCCTTCTATCCCTGTAGCGGCTTCCCCTCGCTCGCCAGTGCGTCCGCGATGAAGGCCGCGACGTCGGTTTTCAGCTTGGCGAGGACGGCCTTCTCCAGATAGACCATGTGCCCCACCGGGTAATCCTCCGTGTGGATGTTCGCCCTCGTCGGCTCGTCGAGCGCCAGATGGTTGAGGGTGTACTTCGTCGCGAAGTAGGGCGTCGCTAGATCGTAGTAGCCCGAGGCGATGAAGAGGTGCAGATAGGGATTCTTCGCGAAGGCGCTGCTCAGCGCTTCCGCCGTCTTCGCGTAGCCCTCGCCCGCCGATCCCCAGTCCCAGTCGAGACTGCGCAGGATGTGGTACTCCGCGTCCGTCTTGTACCCCAGCTCCGTGCCGACGTAGTCGTTGAGCATCGCCGTATACGGCGGCCGGATGGCGCTCAGACTCGGATCGAAGTCCGGTCGCTCCGTCACGCCGAGGGCATCGAATCCGGTGTAGCGGCTGTCCAACCGACCGACCGTCCGCCCCTCGTCGCGGAGCAGCTCCTTGCAGAACCGGTGGATCTGAATCCGCAGATTGCTCTGCTCGACATAACGATGAGACAATCCCGTGTACCGCGCCAGTCGCTCGACGGTCGCCGCCCGCTCCTCACCGGTCAGGCCGGCCCCCTTCGCCAGCGCCACCGTGTAGTCGCCCGCCGCCCAGTCCTCCACCTCCGCGAGGACATCGGCCAACTCTCGCCCCTGGAGATCGGCCGGCAGCCGTCCGTGCCGCCACGCGGTCGCCGCGTAGGTCGGGAGGAAGAGGACGTACGGCAAGTCGTTGCCGACGTCGAACCGCAGCGTCAGCAGATCGAGGACACTGGAGACGAGGACGATCCCGCTGAACGCGATCCCCTTCTCGATCAGCAACCCCGACAGGCCCGCCGCCCGAAACGTCCCGTAGCTCTCGCCGACGAGGAAGAGGGGAGATGCCCACCGCCCGTACCGCGACAGGTACAGCCGGATGAACTCCCCGACCGACTCCAGGTCCTTCTCCACCCCGCTGAACTTCTTGGCCAGCTCCGGCGTCGTGGCGCGGCTGTAGCCCGTATCGACGGGGTCGACGAAAACCAGGTCGGTCTGCTCCAGCCAGGTATGCTCGTTCTCCTCCAACCGGAACGGCGGCGCCGGCATCGCTCCGTCGTCGAGCATCCGCACCCGCCGCGGCGCCAACCCTCCGAGATGTAGCCAGACGGACGACGACCCCGGCCCGCCGTTGAACGAGAACATGAGCGGCCGGTCTTTCGTTCCCTCCGGCGCCTCCAGCGTGTACGCCATGAAGAAGAGGCGCGCCTCGGTCTCGCCCTTCTCGTTTTTGATCGGCATCATCCCGGTCGTCACGTCGTACCGCAACGTCCGCTCGCCGACCCTGACCTCGTGCCTCGTCACGACCGGAGGCTCTTCCGGCGGCTCCGGTGCCTTTGGCGGTTCCGCCGGTGCCGGCTCCTTCCCTCCTTTGGTGTCGCTCTCCTCGTCCTTACTACCACCCCCCGCGGCGAGCGGCATCGCCGCCAGGGCAAGCGCGGCCAGCGGAAGCAGCTGTGCGAGATGTCTCATCAACTGAATGGTCCTCTCCGGTTCATCAGCCCGCCCGGTCAAGCCCCGGACGCCACAATCGCGCGCCAGATTGACCGGGGGCGTGTCAGCTGTCAAGCAGAAACGATCGTCTTGCCCGGCATCAGTCCTCGATCCAGTCCCGCGTCACGAACAACCAAAACGCCAGACCGGCGAATTGCCCATACGGCCGGAATCGCGCCAGGATCTCCGCGTCCGGCACCGTTTCCCGCCCGAGCAGGCGCGCGTACTTCGGCCGCGTCCAGGAGTCGAGGATCGGCCGGGAGGATCGGCCGAGCATCATCATGATGTGCGCCGCCGCGTACGGCCCGACACCGGGGAGGGCTAGCAGTTGCTTCGCCAGGTCGTCGTCCGGTAACTCCTCGGGTGTCGCCTGCCCCAATGCCTCCAGATCCAGTGTCCCGTCGGCAACCGAGCGCGCCAGCGCCTGGAGATAGCGCCCACGATAGCCGCAGCGGACGATCCCCTTGTAGAACTCCTCGTCGGCGCTCGCCATTGCCGCGGGAGTCGGGAAAGTGCGCCCACACGGTCCCGTCTCCGGCGCGTCGACCGCCCGTTCCCCGAGGTGCTCGACCAGGGCGCTCACCATCCTTACCGTTGCCGACCAGGTGCAGTTCGTCGTGCAGACCGTCTTCACCACGTCCTCGAAGACCGTCGCGCAGCGCGTCATCCGCCCCGCTCCACGCGTCGCCCAGCTCAGATCCGGATCGGTCGCCGCCAGCGCGTAGAACGGCGATAGGTCCTGGTCGAGCCGCAAGACGTGCCGGACCCCCGCCAGGATCTCCGCCGCCTCCACCGCGCTTGGCGGCCGCCCTTCGACCGCCACTGCACCGTAGCCTGTTCTCCCCGCCCCGATCGTTACCGTTCGCGCCGCGAACCCCGGCAACGCAAGCGTCACTGCCAACGTCCGCGCCTCCTCGTCCAACCGCATCGGCGGGAGGCTGGCCACCCCGTGCGAATTCAGCGTCCGCCAGAGATCGACCGGCTCGCCACCGGCACCGACGAGGGGGAATTCCAGGTTCGACGTCGTCGCCACAGGGCACATCCTTGGTGATGGTCGATCGCACGCGTTGACGATTCGCGGCGTCGTGAGGCTACCGCGTGGTACATCGTAGAACACCGGTGCTGAGCGGGAAAGCCGGGTCGCCGATCCGCGAGCGTGGCCGGATGGGTGCAACCGGATCGGACGTCGTGAGAATGAATGACGGCGGACAGCCTCGACGGCACGTAGAATGGCCGCCTCGGCCATAGGTAAGACGGGACGGTGAGCGGGATTCCTCCCCTCTCGTCAGTTCTCGGGGCTCTTTCTCTCTTCGATTGTTTGGATGTGGTCGGTCGAGTATCGGGATCGACAGGCGACGCTGAACTCCCTTCACCCCGGAGGTGCCAGATGATGACAGACCCGACAGCAACCACAGGCGAACCGGAGAGTTCCGTCACCGAGCGAGTGGCCGAGGAGGTCCTACCGCTCCCGACGTCTCGGCGACGCGGCACCGCCCTCTGCCTCTCCGGTGGCGGCTACCGCGCGGCGCTCTTCCACCTCGGTGCCCTGCGCCGGTTGAACGAGCTCGGAATCCTGACGCGCATCGACACCTTTACCTCCGTTTCCGGGGGCAGCATCACCGCCGCCCTGCTCGCCCGGCAGGCGGCGGGATGGCCGCAACCCGGCGAGGCCGTCCCCGACTGGGACCGCGCAGTCGCCGAGCCCCTTCGCACCCTGGTCCGTCGCAACATCCGCACGAGGTCGCTGGCGAAGCGATTGCTCCCCTGGAATTGGACCGACAGCAGCACCGCCGTCCGGGCGCTCGCCGACGCGTACGAGCGCCACCTGATCCCCGAACGCTTCGGGGAGTTGCCCACGCACCCTCGGTTCGTCTTCTGCGCGACCGACATGACCTTCGGGGTCAACTGGGTCTTCGACTCGGCGCAGTTCGAAGACGGTAGGGGCCGGCTCGGCGATTATCAGGCTGGCTACGTCCGGCCCGTCCCCGACGACTGGCCTGCCGCCCGCGCTGTTGCCGCCTCCTCCTGCGCTCCCCCACTCTTCGGACCGCTGCCGGTCGGTCTGCCCGCGACCGATTTTCGCCATCGCGGCACGTACCAGAAGCCGGACCGCGCCGACCTTCTCTCCCGCATCCGGCTCAGCGACGGCGGGGTCTACGACAACATGGGCCTGGAGCCGGTCTGGAAAGACCACGAAACCATCCTCGTTTCCGACGGTGGCGCGGTCTTCGAAGGCGAGCACGATCGGGGCATCTTCTGGCGCCTGATGCGCTACGCCTCGATCGCCGACCGCCAATCGCGCAGCCTGCGACGCCGCTGGCTGATCGCCGGCTACGTCCGGAAGGAGTTTAAGGGCGCCTACTGGGGGATCGGCGGAGTCACGAGCCACTACCCGGCGCGCACCGAGGGATATCCGGAGGACCTCGTCGACGCCGTCATCTCCGAGGTCCGCACCGACTTGGACTCCTTCTCCGAGGACGAGATGAACGCGCTCGAGAACCACGGCTACCTGATGGCAGAGGCCGCGATCCAGAGCCATTGCACCGGCCTCGTCTGCATCCGGGCACCGCTGACGATCCCTCATCCAGCATGGCTGGACCGGGATCGGCTCCAAGCGGGCCTGGCAGACAGCAGCAAGCGACGATTGCTCGGGCGACGCTGAGCATTCAGTTATTGCGCCTCAGACTACGAGCCGATGTCGAGCGCTCTTGGGCGCGGACCGGCCAGCGGACGCCCCTCGCGTCCGCGCGATCGCGAACATGGCCTGGGCGGCGACGGGCTGCCCGGGATCGGGCGACCTGATCGAGTACGAGGCGCGGGCGAACTACGTCCTGCCCGAATACCGGGACCCGGTCATCTGCGTCTACCGCGCCGCCGAAGTCGGCGGCGACGTCGTGCTCGACATCCTCCGCACCCACCCGATGGCGGTCGTCAGCAGGATGCTCTACGAGAACCCGTTCTTCGTCCCGCCCGCCATGTTCCTGGCCGATCTGACGGAGCGCCGGCAACCGGCAGGGTAACCGGGCCTACCCGACCACCGCGGCCCATCCGACCAAGTCGGGGTTGTGAGAACGACGCCGGACGGATGGGCGCCGGTGCTTGGGCTTATCCCCGTGGGCGTGGGCCCACGGGGCGACGGGCGGCGACCACCCCCGTCCGCTCGTTGACGAGGGCGAGATGGCCCCCGGTGATCCCGGCCAGCAGCAACCGGCTGCGGAACGGATCGAGACTGTAGCGGCTCGGCGTCATGTCGAGTACCCGGCCGAGCCCGTGCACCTTACCGCCGACGAAGTAGACCACTCGGTACCACTGCTGCGTCCCTGCCATGTCCCCGCGTCCTCCCGACCCCTTCCCGCTCCATCATCGCCTCCACGGCCCGTCCCCGCCTCCTCCAAAAGGAGGAGACGGCGTCACTCAAGCTGAGGAGACCCTGGAACGCCGATCGCCAGCACCCCGATCGCCACCTTCGTCCCACTCCGCGCGTCCCGGAGTGTTGTGGTGCGTCGGTGCGGTCAGCTGTTCGCCCGTGCCCACACTGGTGGGGTAGCATGGCGGGATGAACCGATCCAGGCGGCCGATCCCTGACCCGAGGCGCAGGCGTTCCTCGATTTGGGGCGCTCCCGGCAACGAGACCGACAACCCTCTCATCGCGTCGTGGGCGACGACCTGATTGCCTTCTTTCGGGGCTGGCCTGGCTCCCGATCCTCTTGAACACGACGGCCCTTTTTGCAAGGCTCTGGGCCGTTTCCGAGACGACCAGCTTACGATTCGGGCACACACTGGTCCCATCACCCGGCTGGGCACCCTGCCCATCGGAGCGGGTGGAGTCTGGTAGGATGTTAATGAATCGAGCAGTCCGGCGTACCGGTTTCGACACGAGCGCAGCTGACGTTAATGCTCCCTTGATCGGCCAGGCCGACCAACCGGTGACGATGGGGTCACCGAGCAACGCCGCACGAGAGTGGGCGTGCGGTCAACGGGGGATGCGATGCTCGAAAGTTCGCCGATATCCGCGACCGCGGCTCAGGAGTCGACGCGTCCGGCCGTCAAGGGGCGGACGGGTGCGCGCCGGGCGGCCCGCTCCGAGTCGCTCCTCTTTCTGCTCTTCGTTGCCCCGAACCTGATCCTCTTCGGGATCTTCACCTACTGGCCGCTGATCTACAGCGGCTACCTCAGCCTCGTCCGCTGGGACATGATCTCGCCGACCAAGACCTGGGTCGGGCTGGGTAACTACACGTACCTGCTGTCCGATAGCGCCTTCCGGACGGTCCTGAAGAACACCTTCATTTTCACGGGAGGTGCGGTCGGCGGCTCCCTCTTCCTCGGACTCTTGATCGCGCTGCTCCTCAACCAGCCGCTACGGATGCGGGACGGCGCGCGGGCCGTCGTCTTCGCCCCGACCCTCCTCTCCGGCGCCGCCATCTCGATCGTCTGGGTCTACATCTTCGACCCGCGCTACGGCATGATGCGCCAGGTGCTCGACCCGTTCGGCATCCCCTCGCCGACCTGGCTGCGCGACACTACCTGGGCGATGATCGCAGTCATCATCGTCTACATCTGGAAGAACGTCGGTTTTGCCGCCGTCATCTTCCTGGCCGGACTCCAGACGATCCCAAAGGACCTCTACGAGGCGGCGAAGGTCGACGGTGCCGGGGCTTTCAACCGCTTCCGCAACGTCACCCTGCCGATGCTCTCGCCGATCAGCTTCTTTCTGCTGGTGACCTCGATCCTCAACACCTTCCAGGCCTTCGACATCATCCAGGTCATGACCGAAGGCGGACCGGTCGACGCGACCAATACCCTGATCTACTACACCTACGAGCAGGGTTTCGTCGCCTTCAACGCCGGTCGCGCCGCCGCCGCCAGCCTGATCCTCTTCGTGATCATGCTGACGGTCACCTTGATCCAACTGCGCTACGCCGAACGGAGGGTCCATTATGGCGGTTAGCTCGCCCGTGGACGGTCGCGCCGCTAAGCCACTGATCTCGCTCCGCGCCCAACGCCGGCTCGGGCGGATCGCCGGCTACGCCGCAATGATCCTCCTCTGCGTCGCCATCGGCGCGCCCCTCTTCTGGATGGCGATCGGCGCCTTCAAGGCCCGCCAGGAGATCACCACCTTCCCGCCGATCTGGTGGCCGGAAGCGTTGCGCTGGACGAGTTGGCGCGACGTCGAGAACGCCTGGGTCAACTTCCGTGAGGCGTGGGACGCCGCGCCGTTCGAGCGCTTCTACGTCAACTCGCTCATCATCACCCTGATCGGCATGACGCTCGAATTGATTAACGCCACGCTCTCCGCCTACGCCCTGGCCTTCCTCCGCTTCCCCCACAAGAACCTGGTCTTCATCCTGATCCTCGCGGCCCTGATGGTCCCGGCCCAGGTCACCGTCCTCCCCAACTACATCTTCCTCGGTAAGACGATGCCGGAGTTAGGCCTGCCGAACTGGGTCAACACGTACCAGGGCATCATTCTGCCCGGCGCGGCCGTCGCCTACGGGACCTTCCTGCTGCGTCAGGCGTTCTTGGGGCTGCCGCGCGAGGTCCTGGATGCGGCGAAGGTGGACGGGGCCGGTCACATGCGGACGCTCTGGGACATGGTCCTGCCGATGGCCCGGCCGGTGCTGGTGACCTTCGCGCTGATCTCGATGGTCGCCAAGTGGAACGACTACCTCTGGCCGCTGATCGTCACCAACGAGGAGCGAATGCGGCCGATCACGGTCGGCATCGCCAAGTTCTTCGACAACGAAGGCAATACCAACTGGGGCGTCGTCATGGCCGGCACCATCTTCGTCATCGCCCCGCTGCTCGTCGTCTACCTCTGGGCCCAGCGCCACATCATCGAAGGCATCACGGCCGGGGCGACGAAGGGATGACAGGGAGTCGGGAGTCAGAAGGTCAGGGGGGCGATCCACGCATCGCTCTGTTGCCGGCTAGTGCCGCCGGTTATCACCAATAGCGCCAATGCGGGCGTGCTGCGGAGTGCGCCCGGGGCGATTCGGCCCACCAACGGCGGTGCGGCCGGTCGAGTAAGAAGGGAGAGCGATCGATGACTATGACCAGGATCTCGCGGCGGTCGATCCTCAAGGGCGCGGCCGGCGCGGGAGCGGCCGGCGCCTTGACGATCGGGAGCAAGCGGAGCAGTTTCGCGGCGCCGGCCGTCCTTAAGCAGACCGGACCGATCGAGGTGCTCTACTGGGGCGCCTTCGCGTCCGCGCTCGGCGAGCGCGAGACCGAGATCGTCCAGATGTTCAACGACTCCCAGACCGACGTGAAGCTCACCTACGAGAGCCAGAACAACTACGAGGAGCTGGCCCAGAAGGTGACCGCGGCGCTGGCCGGCGGTCAGGCGCCGGACGTCGCCCTCTTCTCCGACGTCTGGTGGTTCAAGTTCTACGTGGCGAACGCCCTCGCCCCGTTGAACGACTTCATCACCGCCAACAAGGTCGACGTCGCCGACTTCCAGGATTCCCTGATCGTCGAGGGCTTCCGCGACGACACCTACTGGTGGCTTCCCTTCGCCCGCTCCACCCCGCTCTTCTACTACAACAAGACGATGTTCGACGCTGCCGGCATCACCGAACTGCCGAAGACCTGGTCCGAGTTCGCCGCCATCGCCCCGTCTCTGGTCGACGGCGACCGAAAGGCGTTCGTCCACCCGAGCGGCGCCTCCTACATCGCCTGGCTCTTCCAGGGCGTGACCTGGGCCTTCGGCGGGCAGTACTCAACCCCCGACTTCCAGATGACGATGACCAACGAGGGAACCGTCGCCGCCGGCGAGTACTACCGCGCCTCCGTCCAGGCCGGCTGGGCCGGCACCCCGGACGCGCCGGAGACCGACTTCGAAAACGAGCTGGCCGCCGCGATGATGGCCTCGACCGGCGGTCTGGCCGCCCGCAAGGCCAACATCGGCGACAAATTCGAGTGGCGGACCGCCTTCCTGCGGGAGGAGAAGCAGTTCGGCTGCTGCACCGGCGGAGCTGGTCTTGCGATCCTGGCCAACTCGCCCAAGGAGAAGCAAGAGGCGGCCTTCAAGTTTATCGAGTACGTCACCTCGACCGAAGGCACGACCTGGTGGTCGCAGAACACCGGGTACATGCCGGTCCGCAAGTCGGCGGTCACGAGCGAGGAGATGCAGGCGTTCTTTGCCGAGAACCCGAACTTCAAGGTCGCTGTCGACCAGCTGCCGCTGACCAAGCCGCAGGACGCCGCGCGCGTCTTCGTGCCGAACGGCGACCAGATCATCGGCAAGGGGCTGGAGCGGATCACGATCAACAACGAGGAGGCAGCGACCGTCTTCGAGGACGTCGACGCCGAGCTCGCCGACGCCGCCGCCGATACCATCCAGACGCTGAAGGACGCCGGCAAGCTCTAACGGAGGAGCGGGTAGCGAGTACGATTCTCCTCGCTGCTCGATGCTCGACTGGTCCCACGCGATGGCGACCAGGATTGGGGGCGGCGGTTTCCGCTGCCCCCAATCTCGTTTTCGGGCGTCGGCGATCCCGCTTGGGAGGTGGCGTAGCGCTGTCCCGCGTGCCGCTCGCGGTCACGAGCCTACCCTGTCCTGCTACCCCGCCAAACCTTCCGATCCCGTCCGTACGCTGCCTATCTGCGAGGTCATCTTGATCGTCAACCATGCCAAAGCCGTGGCCCGACGTTGGGTGACCGAGGAGGCCGCCCACGCACCGAGCTTCAGCGGCGCCTTCTTCCACGGCTCGGCGAACTGGCTTCCGGACGACGCCACCCTCCCCGCCACCTCCGATCTCGACGTCGTGGTCGTCCTCGCCGACACCGACCCACCGGAGAAGCCCGGCAAGTTCATCTACCGAGACGTCCTGCTCGAAGTCTCCTACCTGCCGAGCGCGCAGCTCCACTCGCCCGACCTCGTCTTGGGCAACTACCAACTGGCCGGTAGTTTTCACACCGCGAGCGTCATCGCCGATCCATCGGGTCGGCTGACCACCCTCCAGGAGGCCGTGGCCCGGGACTACGCCAAGCGCCGGTGGGTTCGTCGGCGGTGCGAACACGCCAGGAACAACGTCTTGAAGCACCTCCGGTCGGCGAACGAGTCGGACCCCTTCCACGACCGGGTGACCGCCTGGCTTTTCGCGGCGGGCGTCACGACCCACGTCTTGCTCGTCGCCGGTCTGAGGAACCCCACGGTGCGGCGTCGCTATCTCGCGGCGCGAGAGCTCTTGGCGGACGACGGTCGCCTCGATGCCTACGAGCCCCTCCTGGAGTTGCTGGGGTGCGCCGGGATGAGCCGGGCACACGTCGAGCACCACCTTGCCGCCCTCGCCGACGCCTTCGACGCCGCCAAGACCGTCATCAAGACCCCGTTCTTCTTCGCCTCGGACATTAGCGACCTCGCCCGCCCCATTGCGATCGACGGCAGTCGGGAGCTGATCGCCCGCGGCTTCCACCGCGAGGCCGTCTTCTGGCTGGTCGCCACCTATGCCCGCTGCCAGAAGGTGCTCCACCACGACGCATCGGTGGAGGTGCAGGAACGGTTCGCTCCCGGCTTTCGGCGCCTGCTCGCCGACCTCGGCATCACCTCGTCCGCCGACCTTCGGCAGCGCGGCGAGCAGGTCGAGACATCGCTGCCCCAGGTGTGGGAGGTCGCGGAGGCCATCATGGCGGCAAATCGGGACATCGAGGAGTAGCAGCGTGCCGACAGGATCGATTCGTTCGGGACGGCCCTCGTCGACCGTTCGTGCGGACGACCGACGGTCGCCACCTGTTCATCCGGGGTCGACCCGCCGACTCAGAAACCGGGCGGCGCCTGGAACCCTCCGACGATGTCGGCGATGCGAGCGGCAACGTCGATCGCGGTGCGATCTTCGAGGTGCGGGGCAACGATCTGGATGCCGACAGGCAGCCCTGCCGACGTGCGCCCCACGGGAGTCACGGCCACCGGGAGGTGAACAACGCCGACCGCTTGCAACCAGGCCCACTGGTCGCCGTACGGGCGGGTCGCGCCGTTCACCGTAACGGTCCGGGCGTCGATGTCGGGATTCTGGTCGTGAGGAATCGCCGGGGTCGGCGTGACCGGGCACAGGAGCACGTCGTGGTCGCGGAAGAAGTTGGCCCACGCCGCCTTCAGCCGGAGCCGGTGCTCCGCCGCGAACTGGTGTTCCCGCGCCCGTTGCGTGATGTGGCGGGCCCATCGTACGGGCGGCGTGTTATCGTCGGCCGGCGCGGCAGCCGCCGCTCGAGGAGCGACTGGAACGCCTCGTCCGGCAGCCACCGCGACATCGCGCCCTGGATCAGGCGTTGGGCAACGTCGTGACCTTCGGCCAGCGGGACCGGACGGACGCCCTCATCGATCCGCGCGCCTGCCCCGCGGAGCTCATCCACGAGTCGCCCATAGACCGCGGCGATCTCGCCGTCCACCGCGCAGTACGGATCCTCGAGCCACGCCGCGATACTGCGGCCCCGTCCACGGTGGAACCCGGGCAACTGCGCTTCCCTCTCCAGACGGATCGGTTGACCAGGCGGAGCTGGCGCGGGCCGAGCCGTGTCAGAGGTGTTCGAATGCTTTACGGTACGGCGTCGATCGGCCGGGCACAAGGGGATCGATGGCATCCCTGTGGCAGCACCACGCCACCCTATCGGGTTGTACAACACACTCATTTCTTTGACGGCTGACGGCTGACGGCTGACGGCTGACGGCTGACGGCTGACGGCTGACGGCTGACGGCTGACGGCTGACGGCTACCGCACAGCGTACAACTGCCGGTTGAGCTGAATCTGCCCCCAGTGCTCGGCAGCGTGGACGAGAGCGTGCTCGATGCACCACGCCACCGTCAGCGCCGACTCCTCCTCGTGGCCAAGGCGCTTGTAGAGGCGAATCGCGGCCGGGTCAATCGCGTCCAGGCGCTCGAACTGGTCACGGTATTTGGCGCGCGACTCGCCGAGGAGGTTGGTCAACTCCTGCGCGGTTCCGCGGAACCGAAACTCGGCCTCGCGGTCCCGCTGGAGCGGCTCGCCGAGGGCGCGGGTCAACCAGGCGTCGATCGACCCGGCGATGTGCCTGGTCAGCGCCGCAATCGAGTTGGCCTCCGGCACCGGTGGTGACCAGTTCAGCGCGTCGTCCTCCGTGTGCCGAACCAATTCGATCAGAGCGTCATACATCTCGTCGAGGACGGCGAGACCGGCTGTCAATTGGGCGTTCATGATCCTCCCGGCGGCGCATCGTTACAATGTCAAGAGACCGAAGGCGTCCTTGTAGACCGGATTATCGCGCCGGAAGGTGTCGGGGTTAAGACCCTTCTCGACCGCCATCTGGTACGCCAGGATCTGCATCGGTATCACCGCCAGCAGCGGAGAGATCATCTCGGGTGTTTCCGGCAACGCGAAGACACTCGCTGCCGGCACCGCCGGCACCGGTTGCCCCACGAGCCAGAGCTTCGCCCCCACCGCGTCGAGAACCTCCGCGATCTGCGCGACCCGCGCCGCGGCCGCTCCCGCCACGTTGACGAGCACGGCGAGGTCGTCCGCATTGACGGCGACCATCGGCCCGTGCAGGAACTGCTCGATCGCCAGGCCATCGACGTGCCCGTAGGCTGCCTCGCGCGCCTTGATCACCAACTCGGTCGCCGTCGCCTCGTTCGGCCCCGCCCCCGCCGCGTAGACCCGGCGGTTCACCGCCTCCCTCGCGATCGGTCGCACCTCGTCCTCGCGGGACAACACCCCCGCCACCCGATCCGGCAACCGCTCCAGCGCCCCGTGGAATCCGTCGACCCCCGCCGCTCCCCGCCGCTCGCCGAGCTCGGTCGCCACCTGCGCCAGCACCGTCATCGCCGTCAGGTGCGACGACGTGTATGCCGCCGATTTCTCCCGCTCGACCGTCCGCAGCACCAACCTCGACCCCGGATGCTCCGCCGCCAGACTCCCGACCGATAGCACGGTCGCCCCGGCCTCGCTCGCCCGCCGCATCGCGACGCCGGAGTACGTCTTGACCCCCGTGTGCGCCATCACGATCACGGCGTCATCCGCACCTACCCCGACACTCTCGGGGTAGGTTGCGAAGTCGAACGAGAGCACCGCCCGCGCATCGGCCCCCGCCGCCCGCAACAGCCAGGCGCCGACGAGAGAGGCGTGGTAACTCGTCCCGACCCCGGTCACGAAGACCCGCTTCGCCCCCGCGAGGAGATCAGCCGCCTCCCGCGCCGGTCCCCACCCCACGTCAAGGACCCGGCGCAGATCGTCCGGCTGCCGGTGCATCGTCTGGTACATCGCGGAATCGGTCGTCGGCGCGGTCATCTCAACTCCTCGCAGGTTCGGCCAGACAAAGACGTGTCAACCAGATCAGTGGAGAGCGTACCGCCCATGCCCAACGAACCGCGAGAACCACTTGGGAAAGAAACCGCCGTGCCACTTTCACGAACCGATCAGATTCATCCTGGCACGCCGCCGTACGTTACAAACGAACACCGCCCGGCTTCAGCGAAGCCGGGCGGTGCCATCGTCACACACTATCGAAACGCGCCGTTGAGAGGGATCGTCTAGGTTGCCGCCGGCGACGAAGAAGCCGGCGCTATTGCCGTTGCCGTCGTGGTGACCGTGGCAGTCTCCGTGGTGGTCGGGGTCTCCTCCTCAGCGGCCGCCTCGGCCACCAGGGTTTGGCCACCGGCCGTCTCGACCACGAGGAATTCGCCCGCGACCCAACCCGGCCCGACATCCTCGTTGGAAACCTCAAACCAGGTCCAGCCGTCGGCGCTGACCGGTCCGTCGCTCACCTCGAGCACCGTTCCGTCGGGCAGCGTGTCGAGCACGTCGGCGTCGAGCCCGGCGTCGTCGCGGAGATTGAGGGTGCCGTCCACGACCGTCACGGTGTCGCCGACCGCGATCGACTCGGCCGGATAGGCGAGGAATTCGTCGGCGCTCCAACCCACCCCGAGATCGGTGTTGAGCTCGTACCAGTCGTAGCCGTCCGCACTCTCCGGTCCGTAGAGGACGACCACACTGGAACCATCGGGCAGCTCGTCGACCACGTCGGCGTCGATGCTCGGCTCTTCGCGCAGGTTCAGAGTGCTGCCGTCGCCCGTTTGGACCACCAGCGTTGCGCCATCCGGGAACGTGTCAGCACTTGGGGCATCGTCCGCCGGCGCCAGGAAACCGGCAGCACTCCAGCCCTGCCCGTAGTCTTCCGTGTCAAGTTCGTACCAGGGCAGTCCATCGGCCGTCACGGGGCCGCTCAGCACCGTCGCCGCCGAACCGTCCGCCATCACGTCGACGACGTCGGCGGTCAGCCCGGCCTCGGCACGTAGGTTCAAGGAGCTGCCGACGACCACTACCGCATCACCTTCCGAGAAGCCGGGATCCTCGGCCGCCGCGAGTGCCAGGAAGTCGCTGGCAGCCCACCCGACCGAGCCGTCTTCGACGTCGAGCTCGTACCAGCTGTAGCCGTCTGCCTCTTCCGGTCCACCGGCGACCGTCGCGGTCGCCCCGTTCTCGAGCACGGTCACCACCTCGGCGTCCGTCCCGAAATCTTCCCGCAGGTTCAGGAAGTCCGTATCGACGACGACCGAATCGCCCGTCGAGAAATCGGCCGCACCCACGCCACGCGGCGCGACGGACACGGCGAGCGCGGCGGTCGCGAGAACTGCGACCAGCGCCACCAGCGATACGGGGCGGAGTCGCCGCCGTCCCGACCGCACACCTTGTTCGCTCATGATTGCCTCCCCCGCAGGCGGACCTCGGTACTCGGGTTCTACCCAGGTCAGCATCCGACGCGTTCACGCCCCCCGCGCGATTGAGCGTCATTTATAAGTACGCACCCCCAGTGCCAATGGTTTCGCCACGCGAGACGGCAGACGGCAGAGGGCAGAGCGCAGAACACGTCGTGCTCCTCTGCCTGCTGCCCGCTGCCGTCTGCCCGCTCCGTCGAGACGCCACGACAGACTCCCCGGACCCGTCGTATGCTGCCGACGTGGAGAACCGTTCGCCGGCACACCGTTCCGGCGGCGCAGCGCATCGAGCGCGAAAGGAGCACACCTTGTCCGAGACAACGCAATCCGCGGCCAGCCCGACCCGAATCCTCGTTCCGCTCGACGGCTCATACCTGGCCGAGCAGGCAATCCCCTATGCCGCGGCCCTCGTCGGAGGCGGCGGCGAGCTCGTCTTCTTTCACGTGGCTCCCGACCCGGAACCCATCCGGTCGTTGAGCGGAGAGATCAAGACACCGGCCGAGGAAGTCGACCAAATCGAGCACGCCGAAACCCAAGTGGCCCTACGTGACACCGCGAGCCGCTGGGGTTCGGTTCTCAGCACCGCACCGCGCTACGAGGTTACGACCGGCGACCCGGCGGAGGAGATTCTGGCCGCGACCGAAGGCCTGGGGTGTGGGTTGATCGTGATGGCCAGCCATGGCCGCGGCGCCCTTGCCCGTCTCGCGTTCGGCAGCGTCGCCGATCGCGTCGCCCGCTCCTCCGTGGTTCCCGTGTTGATGGTGCGGCCCGTTGGCGACGAGCAGGAGGTCCACCCCATCGAGATTCGACGCGTCCTCGTCCCGCTGGACGGCTCGCCCCTCGCGGCGGAGGCGCTACCGGTGGCCACCGCCATCGCGACCCAGCTACGCGTCCCGGTCCACCTGCTCCAGGCGATCAACCCGTCCGCGCTCGTGATGCCGGTACCCGTCGGCGTCGACGGCTTCTCCGCCGAGGTCTACACCGAGATCGAGGACGAGCTCACGACCGCCGCTCGCACCAACCTGGACGAAGCGGCCAGGGAGGTCGAAGCCGGCGGCGTCGCGGTGACGACCGTGGTGACGGAGGGTCCCCCGGTCACCGCTATCGAAGACGCGACCGAGTCCGGGGACCTGATCGTCATGTCGAGCCACGGCCGGAGCGGCGTCCGTCGCTGGCTCCTCGGCAGCACCGCCGAGAAGCTCATTCGCACCGGCCCAGCACCCGTCCTCCTCGTCCCCGCCTCATCGCGTACCGAAGCCGCTAGCCGCTAGCCGCTAGGAGCATAGGCGTCGCTCAAAAAAGAGGTCCCTCGCGCCCCCAACTAGTCATCCTGAGCGCAGCGAAGGACCTCTTTCCGAGTTTCGGCGCCGCTGGACCCTTTTTACCGCACCGGCGGCTCCCCAAAAACCGGCTCACCGGGCGCCGCATAGCGCCGGACCACGTCCAGGTCCAACTCCACGCCGATCCCCGGCCCCTCCGGCACCCGCACTTTCCCGCCGGAAATGATCGGCTGTTCACCACCGACCAGGTCGTTCCAGAACGGCACGTCGGTCCCGTGGAATTCGAGGCAGATCACGTTGCTCAGCGCCGCGCAGACGTGAACCGCCCCCAGCAGCCCGAGCGGGCTGGCGATGCAGTGCGGCGCGACCGGCAGGAAGTTTCGCGCCGCCATCTCTCCGATCCGCAGCGTCTCCCCGATCCCGCCCGCCTTCTGCACGTCCGGCGTCAGGATGTGCGCGCTCCGATGCTCCATCAGCGCCGCGAATCCCTCCATCAGGTAGGTGTTCTCCCCCGTCGCGATCGGCACCGGGCTGTTGCGCGCCACCTCCGCGTGCGTCGCCGGCTCCGGCGGCACCGGATCCTCCAGCCACATCGGTACCGCCGGCGCCACCGCCTGGGCGACCGCCAGCGCCGACGGCACGTCGAACCGCCAATGGCAGTCGAACCCGATCCCGACGTCGTCGCCAACCGCCTCGCGCAGCGCCATCGTCTGCTCGCCCAACCGCCGCAGATCCTCCCGCGTCACCCCGCGATGCGCCGCCTCCCGCTGATCCGTGAAGACATCCAGGTCGAACTTCATGTACCGGAACCCAGCCGCGACCGCCTCCCGTGCCCGGGCGATCATCCCATCCGCCGTCGCCGCCTCGTCCTCCGCCACCTCCCAGTACAGGCCCCCGAATTCGGTCTCCCCACTCTCCGTCAGCCAGAACGGCCGCCGGTAGCGCATGGTCGGCGTCAGACTCGCCAGTTCGCCCCCGGCGTGGAGATCGGCGTAGACGTCGACCGTCTCCCGAAACGCTCCACCGAGCAACCGCACCACCGGCGTCCCCAGGAGTTTCCCGTTCAGGTCCCAGAGCGCCGCCTCGATCCCCGAGATCGCGTTGTAGGCGATCCCGGACCCGCTGCTCGACCCCGAGCCCGAGATCGCCGCCATCAACAACTTCCAGAGGGGAGTGATCTGCCGCGGATCGCGCCCGATCAGCAGATCGCCGAACTCCGCGAGCATCCGCGTCAACCCCGGCGCCGGGAAGCATTCGCCCGTCCCGTGGACCCCCTCGTCCGTGTGGACGCGAACATACGTGTAGTCGAAGTTCGCCTGAACGACCGCCGTCGTCACCGCCGTGATCTTCATGGGAATCCTCAATCCGCGACGGCGTGGCTGAGCACGTCCAGCTTGCTGAGGATGCCGCGCAACCGCGCCTCGTCCTCTCCCTTGAGCAGCTCGAACGGCGGTCGTGGCGCGCCGACGTCGTGCCCGACCATGTTCGCCGCCGTCTTGTAGATCTCCAGCCAGTGCGGTGCCCCCGCGACGTGCCCCGACTCGAAGAAGACCAGCCGCACCAGCGGCAGCACCTCCCGCCACTGCGCCGCGAGCTCGTGCACCGGCTCGTTCGCCTGCACCCCGTCCCAGAGTCGCCGCGCCCGTGCCGTGCAGACCGTCGGCAGCACCGAGGTCCAGCCGTCCGCCCCCATCACCAGCGCCTCGAACGCCGACCCGTCGTGCCCGCAAAAGACCGCCGCCCGATCGCCGAGCATCGCCTTGGCGTCGCGCACATGATGCGAGTCGGGGAACGACTGCTTGAACGCCTGAAAGATCCCCTCGTCGACCAGCCGCGCCGCATCGTCGAGCGTGATGTCGACACCGCTCGTCGACGGCGTGTTGTAGAGCATGAACGGCAGATCGATCGCTTCCCGGATCGCGCTGAAGTGCCGCCGCACCGCCTCCCGGTGCGGTCGCATGAAGTAGGGCGCGATCACCATCACCGCATCCGCCCCGATCGCCTGCGCGTGCCGCGCCAGCTCGACCGCCTCCGCCGTCCCGTACGTCGCCACGCAGACATTCACCGGCGCCCGCCCGCCCAACTCGTCGACCACCGCCTCCGCCAGCCGCTTCCGCTCCTCCAACGACATCGCGATAAACTCGCCCCCACTCCCCGCCACCAGAATCCCATGCGACCCCTGCCGCACCAGCTCCACCGCATGCCGCCGCGCCCGCAACAGATCGACCTCACCGTCGACAAACGGCGTACACATCGGCGCAAAAATGCCCCTCGGGAACGGCACAGTCCCAGCCATCTCGCGATCCTCCCTGTCGAGCCATTGTTCGCTTGCCGGAGGATTTTACGCGGGATCACGCAGGCGGCGTGAGCAGGACGTGAAAATTGGCAGCCAGCTTCCAGCCGGCTTATGTTGATGAGCGCCCGGCACTTCCGGTGCCGGGTGAGATGGCCGCCACATCCCGTGAGGTAACGTGCCAACCCTCCCATTCTTGCCCCGCCGCACCGTCTGTGACATCCTCCGCGGCAGCGGGGCGAGCATCGCTCCGAGGACGCGGGATACGGCGAGGAACACCACCGTGCGGCTCATCAAGATCGGTCTCGGCAGCGTTAACGCCACCGTCGGCGCACTCGGCGCCAACGTCGATCGCGTCCTCAATCAGGCGCGGCAGATGGCCGCGGAGAACGTCACCGTCGGCGTCTTTCCCGAGCAGGTCGTCGGCGGCTACCCGCCCGAAGACCTCATCCAGTGGCAGGGCTTCGTCGATCGCCAGTGGGACGAGCTGGAGCGGTTTGCCCGTGCGACCGCCGATCTCCCCTCCGTCTTCTCCGTCGGCGTCGCCATCGTCCACCAGGGGCTGCGTTACAACTGCAATGCCGTCGTCGCCGGAGGCCGCATCGTCGGTCTCGTCCCGAAGCAGAAACTTCCCACCTACAGCATCTACTACGAAGGCCGCACCATGTCCCGCGGTCTCCCCCTCCAGGACGAGGAGCACCGCGGCATCCCCTTCGGCGATCACCTCTTCCGCTTCGACTTCGGAACCATGGCCGCCG
Organism: Thermomicrobiales bacterium; assembly: GCA_034667245.1. Lineage (GTDB taxonomy): Bacteria > Chloroflexota > Chloroflexia > Thermomicrobiales > UBA6265 > DATBFX01. The sequence continues at coordinate 19,822 of JAXDKI010000487.1, forward strand.
AGGTCTGCGAAGACATCTGGAGCCCGGACGGTCCGATGCGGCGCCGCACCTACGCCGGCGCCGAGCTTGTCACCAACGTCTCGTCCTCCGTCTTCCGCATCGGCATCGTCCAGACCCGCCGCGAGCTGATCTCCACCCGCGCCTCCGACCACCAGTGCACCATTGCCTACGTCAACCTCGTCGGCGCCAACGACGGCCTCATCTTCGACGGCGGCGGCTACGTCAACCAGAATGGCAAGCTGATGCTCGAAGCCCCCCGCTGGCGCGAGGGTATCGCCACCGCCGTCGTCGATCTCGACCGCACCTCACGCCTTCGGACCGAAAACACCACCTGGCGCGACGACCAGGAAACCTACGTCCGCCTCAACCCCCTCCCGCGCACCGTCGACATCCCGGCCACCGAATTCTCCACCGCCGAAGGCCGCGCCACCCTCACCTACCCGGTCCCGTCCCACCGCAGCTTCTTCCTCCCCGCACCGAGCACGCCGCGCTCGCCCCGCGAGGAACTCTGCGAGGAGATCCTCGACGCCCTCTCCCTCGGCATCGGCGACTACTTCGAGAAGATCGGCGTCTTCAAACAGATCGGCGTCTCCCTCTCCGGCGGCCGCGACTCGCTTCTAACTCTCCTGATCGCCCACCGCTACGCCTCCCGCGTCCACCCCGACAACCCCGGGCAACTCCTCCGCGCCTTCTATCAACCGTCCCGCTTCTCGTCCGCCGAGACCCGCAAAGGCGCCGAGACGATCTGCGCCGAGCTCGGCGTGCCGCTGGAGATCATCTCGATCGACGAGGCGTTCGAGCGCGAGCGGGACGTCGTCACCCAGATGCTCGACGAAGGTCAAGCAGTCACCCCGATCACCGAGCAGAACATCCAGGCCCGCCTCCGCGCCCAGCGGATGTGGAACTGGTCGAACTCCTCCGCCGGTCTCTTCCTCCAGACCGGCAACATGACCGAAAAGGCCGTCGGCTACACCACCATCGGCGGCGACCTGATGGGCGCCCTCGCCGTCCTCGCCAACGTCCCGAAGACCGTTGTCATGTACCTGCTCGACTACCTCTCCGAAAAGCACGGCTACGAGGGGATCAAAGCCGTCCTCGCCAAACCCGCCGGCCCCGAGCTCGCTCCCAACCAATCCGGCGAAGCCGAGCTGATGCCCTTCCCGGTCCTCGACGCCTGCTTTTACCTCTTCGCCGGTGAGAAACTCGTCCCCTGCGAGGTCCAACAGGCCCTCGCCGTCATGTTCCCCGAGATCCCCGAAGAGACCCTCGCCGGCTACGTCGAGAAGTTCGCCCGCCTCTTCATCCAATCGATCTACAAATGGGTCCAGTCCCCCCTCTCCCTCCACATCGGCAACCTCGACCTTGAGCGCGAACGTGCCCTCCAACTCCCGGTCGTGACGAAGGCGGATTGGACGAAGTGAGATAGTGGCGGCGAGATTCGATCGGTGGAAAGGGTAGAAGGGAGCGGGAAGCTGGACCAGCCTACTCGGCGGTTCTCCCGAGTCTCCCAGACCAACCCGCCCACCCGATCCGACTTTACGTCGCATGCAGAGAAAGGTAAGCGTCCGCGCGAAAAATCGGTCGAGGCCAACGCCTCTGGACCGGTATTTCTGTCTATGACACGCTACGGCGTGCCCGCAAGACCGCGCAGTTGTTCCCGCATCTCGGTCTCTGCATCGCCGAACTCCAGATTCCTTTGCATGGACCGATCGTCTGGCA
>JAXDKI010000488.1:0-8425 GCA_034667245.1 Thermomicrobiales bacterium
GGCGACCCTGTCGGCCGGCGCCGGGAGCCAGGGCGAGCGGCGCTCCGACTGGGCCTGCGTCCGCTTGCCCCACGAAGGCGCGCCGGGCACGGCCCGCTGGCTGCTCGCGCGCCGCAGCCTGAGCGACCCGACCGAGTGCGCCTACTACCGCGCGTTCGGGCCGGCGGCGACGCCCGTCGCGGCGATGGTCCGCGCCGCGGGGACGCGCTGGGCGATCGAGGAGGGCTTCGCGGACGCCAAAGGCGCCGTCGGGTTCGACCACTACGAGGTGCGGAAATGGATCGCCTGGTATCGCCACATCACCCTGGCGCTGCTCGCCCACGCCTACCTCGAAGTGGTCCGTTCCCGCGCCAACGGGGAGGAGAAAAAAGGGGGGGCCAGCCGATCTGCTCCCCCTGACGGTCCCGGAGGTCCGCCGCTTGCTCCTGGCGCTGGCCGAATCGCCGGAGCGGTGCGACGCGCGTCTCGCCTGGTCGTTCTTTCGTCGGCACCACCAGGCGCCTGCCAAGCGCTGCCACGCCGCCCGGCGCGCCCGCCGGCAGCCACCGGCGACCGCCGACCCGCCCGTCCAGACCCTGCCCGCCGGTCCCCTCGAACTGACCGACGGGCGCTGGGCGCGCATCGCCCCGCTCTTGCCACCGCAGCGCCCCCCGGCCGGCCGCCCCAACCACGACCACCGCACCATCGTGGCCGGCATCCTCTGGGTCGTGCGGACTGGGTCCCCCTGGCGCGCCCTCCCCCCGCGCTTCGGCCCCTGGGAAACCGTCCACAGCCGCTACTCCCGCTGGCGCAAGGCCGGCATCTGGCAACGCATCCTCGCCGCCCTGGACCAGGAGGCCGATCCCCTCGGCACATAACTGTCGCTGTAGTACTAGCGGTCAGCACCGACGATACCAACCGCCGCCGGCGTCAGGTCATGACCGACGATGGGCGCAGGACGCGCGTCGCGAAGACCGCCGCGAGTGCCGCGACGGTGAGACCGGAGACGACGAACGCGGTGTCGTAGCCCGTTCGCTCGACGAGGCGACCGAAGGCGGCGGCTCCCAAACCCTGGCCGACGAAGAGGCAGAAGGCGAAGGCCGAGACGGCGGTGCCGCGGGCGCCGGGGGCGAGCTCGGTTGCCTTGGTCTGCAGCGTGCCATGGATGGCGTAGAAGCCGATTCCCGTCACGACGACCAGGGGAATGGCCGGCAGCCAGCCGTCGATCGTGGCAAGTCCTATCAGGCAGGTGCCGACCAGCGATCCGCCGAGCAGGACCAAGCCCCGCTCCCCGAGGCGGCCCAGGAGATGGGGGACGGCTCGGCTGTAGATGAGCGCGCCGACGCCGAAACCGGCCAGGATGGCGCCGATGGCGGCGTAGGCGAGATCGAAGCGGTCGCGGAGCGAGGCACCGAGGTAAACGAAACCGCCGGAGAAACAGAATCCCTCGACGAAGACGGCAGCAAGTACGCGGCGTGGCATCGGTTGGCGGAGCAGCCGGCGATAGGGCAACACGGAGATCAACGGTCCGCGGGCCGTGGGAGTTAGCGGGTCCGTGGTCGACTCCGTGCGTGTTGCGCGCCAAAAGACCGCCGCCAGCGCCAGCGACGCCAAACCGTAGGCAAGGAAGATCGAGCGCCAGCTGATGACGTCGGCCACGGTGCCGCCGAGACTGGTGCCGAGGATCTGGCCGAGCGCGATCGCGGTCAGGTATCGGCCGATCGCGGCCTGGCGATCACGGTACGGGTAGTTGTCGCCGATGTAGGCGAGGGTGAGGGGGATGATTGCCGCCGCAGTCATCCCGGTCAGGAAGCGGAGAAAGACGAGCAGCGGCAGGGAGGACGCGAGGCCGCAGGCGGCGGTGCCGACGGCGAAGACGGCGAGGGCCGCGCCCATGACGCGCAGCTTGCCGGCGCGATCGCCAAGCGGACCATAGAGGAGTTGGAAGAGACCGTACGGGATGGTGTAGCCGGTCACGACCAGCCCGGCACCGGCGATCGAGGTGCGGAAATCGGCGGCGATGACGGGGAGGAGTGGGTCCATAACCCGGGCGTCGGCCGAGACGAGAAAGGCGAGCGCGCCGAGGAGACCGAGCGAGATGACGGCGCTCCTGTCGGCGGACGTCGTGGCGGCAGTCTCCGTCACTTCGCGCATCGTTCCGCGACCGCTCATCCAGGTCCGATCCGCGCTTCGCCCGTCTCGCCGGCGGCGGCGAGGAGGGACGTTTCGTCCAGGTGATGCGGTGGCTGCACGATCAGCCGGTGCCCGCCGGAGGCGGCGGAAGAGCCGGCGATGCCGCGGTTATGCGAAGCGCTCATGATGGACGAACTCTGAGATCGGCTTGCGTGCCTCGGGATTCTTCGGCCGGGCGCGCCGCGCCTCGTCGGGATAGCCGATGGAGAGGACGGTGCGGACGATGCGATCGTCGGGAACGCCGAGCAGAACTCGCGCTTCGTTCCGTGCACTCTCGCTCCACCAGCCGATGCAGGAGCCGAGACCGTGCGCGGCGGCGACGAGCATGATCCGTTCGGCCAACCTACCCTCGTCGTAGGCGGCGAACTCGGGATTGTGACCGTCCATGACGAGCACGATCCCGAGCGGAGCACCGGTAAGATGCCTGACGTAACCGTCAAGGGCGGCAAGCCGGTCGAGCGTCGCGCGCTCGCGAATGACGATCAGCTCCCAGGGCTGGAGATTCTTGGCGCTGCCGGTCCAGCGGGTGACCTCAAAGATGTCATCAAGGACGGTTTGTGGCACCGGGTCGGACCGGAAGTTGCGGACGGCGCGGAGGTTGCGGAGGAGGCGGATCTCTTCGTCGAGGCACGGGTTGTTGCTCATGACGTGCTCCTCTGAGAACGGCGCGCGTCGCGCCACTGGATCAGCTCGCGGATCGGTCCCAGGTCGTAGTCTGGACCGCCGACTCCGTGGATCAGGTGGGTGATGCCGTTGGCAATGTAGTCGTCGGCGCGCTGGATCTGCTCGGCGTTGAGGGAGACTGAGCGCTCGATCTGGGCAGGGTTGCGGCCGACCTTCGCGCACCAATCGTCGAGGATGCGGCTCTTCCTGCCGGCTTGGTCGGGGTCGCCGGAGCCGTTCCAGATGTCGGCGTGCTGAGCGGTGATGCGCAAAGTGACCTTCTCGCCGCCACCACCGATCAAGATCGGCAGGTGACCGGTGACTGGGCCGGGATTGAGTTTGCCGAGGCGGTCACGGATGACCGGCAGCGCGGCGTCGAGATCGCGTAAGCGGTCGGGCACCGTTTTGAAGTCGTAGCCGTACTCGTCGTAGTCGCGCTGGAACCACCCGCTGCCGATCCCAAGGATTAGCCGGCCATCGGCAATGTGATCCACCGTGCGGGCCATATCGGCGAGGAGGTTCGGATTGCGATAGGAATTGCAGGTGACGAGGGCGCCGAGTTGGACGCGCTCGGTAACCTCGGCCATCGCGGCGAGGAGGGTCCAGCACTCGAAGTGCTTGCCATCGGCATCGCCGGAGAGCGGGAAGAAGTGGTCCCAATTGAAGAGCGTGTCGACGCCGAGGTCTTCGGCCCGGATCCAGGCGTCGCGCATTTGGGAGTACGAGGCATGCTGGGGTTTGACCTGGACGCCGACACGAATTGGATGGCTCGGGGACACATCGTTCTCCTTGGACCAATCCCGTATCACGAACCGACATTTCGGCAGTCTATCATCAGCACTCTCCATGTCGTAGCAGCTATACACAGGGAAGTAGTGTGGCGACTCCTCGCACGAGAGAGATCCTGATGTTCTTCAAGTGGTCAGGCGCGGCGTGATCGGAGTGGCTCTGTGGGTATGGCGTCCCGTCCGGTACGCTTTCAGCAGATGGACAGCGCCCGGCGCACGTCGCTTGCAGGGAGGATGATGTGGTGGAGTCGATGGTGGTCGAGCCGGTGACGCTTGAAGGGCGTCGGGTACGGTTGGAGCCGATTGGTCACGAGCACGCGGACGATTTGGTCGTCGCCGCCGGCGACCGGGCGATCTGGCGGTATATCCCGCTCGATCCCTCCTCGACGGAGTCGATGCGGACCTGGATCGACGGCTCGATTGCGGACCGGGAGGCGGGAACGGTGCTCCGCTTCGCGATCGTCGATCGGGCGAGTGGGCGGGCGGTCGGGAGCACGAGTCTGTTCGACATTCGATCGAAGGACCGGGGAATCGAGATCGGCTGGACGTGGCTCGGCCGGGATGCGCAGCGGACGGGGATCAACACGGAATGCAAGCATCTCCTGCTCCGACATTGCTTCGAAACGTTAGGGGCGATCCGAGTGCAGCTCAAGACGCACCGGCTCAACTTCACGTCGCGCCGAGCAATCGAGCGAATCGGCGCCCAGTTCGAGGGGATCCTCCGCAACCACACGATCATGCCGGACGGGAGCTACCGCGACTCCGCCTACTACAGCATCATCGCGTGCGAGTGGCCGGCGGTGCGGCGACACCTGGAGTTGATGATGGCGGGCGGCGAAGAGTGACGGAGGCGTTGTCTCGGTACACTGATGGCCGAGGAGTGACGCCGATCGACCTTGGAGGGAGCGATGACGAATCCCCGCGCGACTGTCTGTCTGACGTTCGACTTCGATGCGATCTCGATCTGGATCGGGCCGTTCGCGGCGACCTCGCCGAGCATGATCTCGCGCGGGGAGTTCGGAGTGGTCGGGGTTGAGCGGATCCTACGGTTGCTGGAGCAGCGAGGGATCCGGGCGACGTTTTTCGTGACAGGGCACACGGCGGAGACGTATCCGGAGTCGTTGCGGGCGATCGTGGCGGCCGGGCACGAGGTCGGGCACCACGGGTACCTGCACGAGAATCCGTGCGCGTTGGAGTCGCGGGAGCGGGAGGAGCAGGTCCTGCTGCGCGGGCTCGAAGCGCTCGACAAGGTGGCGGGGGTGCGACCCGTCGGGTATCGCTCCCCAGCCTGGGACAACAGCCCCTACACGATCGAATTGCTCTTGAAGCACGGGTTCCGGTATGAGAGTTCGTTGATGGGCAAGGATTTCGAGCCGCACTGGTGCCGCCTTGGGGATGTGATCCAGGCGGACGGTCCCTATCTCTTCGGGCAACCAGTCGATCTCGTCGAATTACCGGTGAGCTGGATCCTCGACGACTGGCCGCACTTCGAATATCTGTCGCTCGGTGGGCGGATCAGTCCGGGCCTATCGGCGCCCTCGAAGGTAGAGGAGATCTGGCGAGGCGAGTTCGACTTCATGTATCGGGACGTGCCGGGCGGGCTCTACACGCTGACGATGCATCCGCAGGTGATCGGTCGCGGGCACCGGCTGCTGATGTTGGAGCGTCTGGTCGACTACATGGCGGGGCACGAGGAGGTGCGGTTCACGACGCTCGGGGAGGCGGCGGAGGGGTTTCGCCGCTCGGCCGCGGCGTCCACTGCCTGAGGGACGATTCAGCTCGCGTAGGCAGCACGTGCTGCGAGTTGCTCCAGGGCCGCCGCCATCAGGTTGGTTGCCTTGGTGATCTCGTCGAGTTTGGCGACGAGCTGGGCCGGATCGGCGTCGCCCCGCCGAAGTTGCTGCTTAAGCTGGAAGACCCGTCCCCCGACGACCGTCAGCGGCGAGCGCAACTCGTGCAGCACGTCGACGACAAGCGTATGGTCGGGCAGGGTTTCGGTGGCGGTGCTGGTCAGGCGGGGCCAGTCCATGGTGTCGGTCCTCCGGCGGCATCGGTTGGAGGGATCATTCCCTCGCTGATTAGGCTAGCCGGATAGTACTAGAACTACCCCGCCGTCGATTATGGCCAAGAAGTCGCGGTCGACGGCAGGACGTTCGTATTGGGGGCCGATACTTAAGTGCCGATGAGGCTCCGTCTCGGCGGCTTGGCGAGACTGGGAATGGGGTGCCGGCGGCTTTCCCGTATCATCCGACGAGGCATCATGCCAAGCAGAGGACCGGGACGAGTGCGCCGACCACGACTGAAGAATCGATCGCTTATCCGAAGGTCAGGACTGACACCGCGTTCACATGTCACGCGACCGGACCTGCCGCGCCATCCGCTCCGGTTTGACGCTCGTTGCCCTCGGTGCTAGCATCGGCCAAGTTCACGCGATGGTTGGTCGTCTTGTCCCCTTGCTGCCTGCCCATAGATCGGGCGGGTTTCATCGATTTCACGGATCGCCGTCGCCATGACTGCCATCGCCCCACCCGGTCAGTCCACCCCACTCGTCGGTGCCTGGGACGCCTGGCAGCCCGAGACGATGCCGTCCGGCGATCCGTACCTGGCGGCGCTGCTGCCATGGCTGCACCGTCTCCTGGTTTGGCAGGTGGCGGTTACGCGGTCGACGTATGGGACGCTTGCCGACGACGAGTATCGGGGGCTTTATGTGCCCGACGCCGAGGTCGAAGTCCTCACCGCCGAACCGCCCGTCCTGAGCGACGAGCTCGCGCGGCACCGGGCGAACCTCGACGCCGAGCGCGCTGAGATCGAGCACCAGGCGCGGGCTGCGGCGCAGTTGGGCAGGGAGTCACCGCTGCTTCGTCTCGGTCGCCTCTTTGGGCTCGATGCGTTCGCGCGGGATACCCTGCTGTTGACGCTCGCGCCGGAGCTCGACCTCCGGTACGAGCGGCTCTACGCCTATGTTCAGGACGACGTCACACGCAAGCGCCCGACGGTCGATCTCGCCCTCCGCCTGTTGGTGACCGATCCGGCGGAGAGGGTCGAGCGGCGGACGGCCTTCGCCGCCGAGGCGCCGCTGCTGCACCATCGCTTGATCGACGTCTTCGACGATGGGCAGCGTCAGGGGCCGCTCCTCGCGCGGGCGATCAAGTTGGACGACGGGATCGTCGCCCAGATTCTGGGGCACTCCGCCGTCGACCCGCAGCTTGCGGCGTTCGTGACGCTGAGCCGGCCGACGCGTCGGCTTGACGAGTTGGTGCTGCCGGCCGGTCTGGCGGAGCAGCTGCGCCACGGGCTTGCCGATCCGGCCGGGCGCTTCGTCCTGGCGCTGCAGGGGCCATACGGCAGTGGTCGCCACGCGGTTGCCGAGGGGGTCTGCTCCGAGTCCGGCACGTCGATGCTGACGGTCGATCTTGGCCGGCTCGTCGAAACCGATCTGCGACCCGAGGACGTGATCCGTCGGGTGTTGCGCGAGGGGACGCTGCAGGGTGCGGCGATCCTCTGGCATGGGATCGACCGACTTCTCCAAGGCAAGGAGCCTTCGCCCTGGCGCCCCGCCGTCCTCGCCGCGATCGACGAGCATGGCGACCGCGGTGGTCGCTCGTTCCTCCCGCTCGATCAACCCTGGGAGGCGCGCGGTGCCCTGCGGCGGAGTCGCTTCCTGCGGGTGGTCCTGCCGCCGCCGACCTTCTCGGAGCGGGCGCAGATCTGGCGGCTCCATCTCGACGGCGAGGCGCCCGACGAGGAGACGGTGGACGCACTCGCCGGCACCTTCCGCCTCAGTCCGGGTCAGATCCGGGACGCCGTCGCGATGGCGAGGGCGTTGACCTCCTGGGATGGGGACAAGGTACGGCCGGAGCACCTCTACGCCGCCTGCCGGGGACAGTCGAGTGGCAAGCTCGACAGTCTGGCGCAGAAGATCACGACGACGTACGACTGGGACGACATCGTCCTCCCCGCCGACCACATGGGCCAGATGCGAGAGATCTGCGCCCAGATGCGTCATCGCCGGATGGTCCTCGAGGAGTGGGGGTTCGACCGGCACCTGGCGATGGGGAAGGGGTTGAATACGCTCTTTGCGGGGCCTTCGGGTACCGGTAAGACGATGGCGGCCGAGATCGTCGCCGCCGACCTCGGGCTGGAGCTCTACAAGGTCGACCTCTCGACGCTGGTCAGCAAGTACATCGGCGAGACCGAGAAAAACCTTGACTTGATCTTCATCGCGGCGAAGGAGGCAAACGCGATCCTCTTCTTCGACGAAGCGGACGCCATCTTCGGCAAACGATCGGAGGTCAAAGATGCGCACGACCGCTACGCCAATATCGAGGTGGGCTACCTGCTGCAGAAGATGGAGGAGTACGACGGCGTCGTCATCCTGGCGACGAATCTCCGGAAGAACATCGACGACGCCTTCATCCGGCGGATGCACATGACGATCGAGTTCCCATTCCCGGAGGAACCGGACCGGCTCCGGATCTGGCAGAAAGTCTTCCCACCCGAGGCGCCGCTGGCGGGAGACGTGGATCTGACCTTCCTCGCCAAGCAATTCAAAGTCACGGGCGGTAACATACGCAACATCGCCCTCCTCGCCGCATTCCTTGCCGCTGAGGATGGCACGTCGATCGGGATGGCCCAGGTGGTGCGCGCGATCAAGCGCGAGTACCAGAAACTGGGCAAGCTGGTGACGGAGGCCGACTTCGGCCGGTATCTGCCCCTGGTTCGGGGGTAGCGCAGTTTCGCGCGCACGCGGATGCGCCCAGAAGGGAGCTCGCCGTGTCCCCCAACCCACAGCGGTCCATCTC
>JAXDKI010000489.1:0-4994 GCA_034667245.1 Thermomicrobiales bacterium
GTCTGGGGGTCGTTCGGAGTCCCGACACGATGACCAGACCGCCGGCTGCATCCGTGCTCGAGCCAGACGCCGTCGCGGCCTGGCTGGACATCGACATCGATTGGGTCATGCACGCGATCGCCGACGACGGCCTGCCTGTGCTGGGCTACCGGACCGACGGCGTGCCGTTGCTCGCGACCGTCGAGATCCAGGCCTGGCTCCGACGCCCGACGCTCGCCGACGACGAGACGTAGCGCATCGCGGGCGCCAGTTCGCCGAGGCGCTGGTCGACCACACCGAGGCGGAGCGTCCGGAGGGCGTCCCCGGTGGGGACATGGACGCGTGACCAGGGGCGTATGGCGAGACCCGGACTCGAACCGGGGACACCACGATTTTCAGGCAACGACGCTTTTGGCTAGATCCGACGGAAATCTCTGCAAAACGGGATCGTCGGATTGGGATTGGACGGGCGAGATGTCCGCCGATTGCATCCGATTGGGTGCGGTTTGGGCAGCGAGCGGGTGCTCACTGCCCAATCGATGCCACCTCTTTCGCGAACGGCCGAATGCGGTCTCCGCTGCGGAGTTCGCCGGCGTCCGCGCGCGGCCAGATGCCGCTGGATGTGACCCGGACGTCGCGGAAGGTCATGGGATAGGTGAACAGGTTGCTCGAGTCGCCGGTGTAGTCGTAGGCCCGGTTCTGGACGTGCATGTGGAGGTGAGGTTCGTCGGACTCACCCGAGTTGCCCACCTGTGCCAGCGGTTGGCCACGGCGCACACGGTCGCCGACGTGGACCCGAACGCTGTACTGCTTGAGATGCGCCATCACGACGTAGCGGTCGTTGCCGATGTCGAGCACCAGTTGGTTCGCGAGCCCGCCCTTCTGACCGATCGGCTCGTCAGGGCTGCTGTTACGGACGTCGATGATCTCGCCGTCGGCCGGCGCATAGACCGCTTCGCCAAAGCCGGCGTAGGAGGACAGCGACTGACCGGCGTGCGTCTGCTGGTTCGCACCGAGCTGCACGAGGTCGATCGCGTGGCTCTCCGCGGGGTACGTGGCGTAGTGGTGGTTCGTCAGTGCGCTGCGTCCGCCGGATGCGACGAACCAGTCTCCGTGCACCGGTGAGTCGAGGACGACGGCGGCGGTCGGTGGCACGAGCGCGATGCGTCCGAGCTGCACGACCAGGAAGCCAGACAGCACGATCACGAGGATGTTGGTCGCGATGTGAACTCGTCGCAGCGGAACGAGGGCCAGTGCGGCCATCAGGATCAGGCCGAGCCACAGGCCGATGTGAACGGCATCGAACGCGGTCGAGGAGAGCGCGAGGCGGCCGGACTCGACCGTTCCCGCCGTGATCGCGGCGCCGAGTAGCGCGGCGAACAGCCAGACGTTCACGCCTTGCCCGAGGTGCCAGCGGAGGTCTCGGTGCAGCGGGTGACGGAGAAGTCCGTACTCCACTCCATCGCGCCGGGCGGCCAATGCACGGGAGGCGGCCAGCAGGAGGGGAAGCCCGATCGCCACGGGGACGAAGGCGATCAGGAGGCCGTTGTTCGCTGGGTACGCGACGATGAAGAGCGCCAGACCGCAGATCGCTAGTACCAACCGATGTCCGCCTATGGCGAGGGCGGGCCTGCTCAAAGTGATACTGGACGTGGTCATCGCTGCCCCTCAGGTCGGTGCGGATTACCTGTGGTCAGTGTCTGGGAGCCGTGGCCTCACGGCATCGCCCAGCCGTCTCGTCCGCGGTCCTCCAGAGTGCGGATCTTTCTTGCGGCGTCTCTGCCAAATGACAGAGGCGCCGTCAGGCGCCGGGTGTGACGAGTCCGCTCTCGTAGGCCAGGACGACGGCCTGCACTCGGTCGCGCAGGCAGAGCTTGGACAGGACGCTCGAGACGTGAGTCTTGACCGTGCCCTCGCTGACGAACAGGCATGCGGCCAGCTCGGCGTTGCTTTTGCCGCGCGCGAGCATCACGAGCACCTCGCGCTCGCGCTGTGTCAGGGACTCCAGTTGAGTGCCGAGTTCGGGCTTGGCCGGGCGTTGGGAGAACTGCTCGATGATCCGTCGCGTGACTGACGGTGCGAGCAGCGCGTCGCCGGCCGCGACGACGCGCACGGCGTGGACGAGTTCCTCCGGCGGCGCGTTCTTGAGCAGGAAGCCGCTCGCTCCGGAGCGCAGCGCGTCGAAGACGTACTCGTCGCGCTCGAAGGTGGTGAGGATCACGACGCGGCTTGTCAGGTTGGCGCTCTTCGTGATGCGACGGGTCGCGCTGAGCCCGTCCTCGCCGGGCATCTGGATGTCCATCAGCACGATGTCCGGACGCAGGCGCCGCGTCGAGTCGGTGGCCTGCTCGCCGTTGGCCGCCTCGCCCACCACCTCGATGTCGGGCTCGGACTCGAGGATCATGCGAAAGCCGGTGCGCACCATCGCCTGATCGTCAGCCAGCAGCACCCGGATGCTCATACGGCGCCTACGGACACGGGCAGGGTCACCCGCACGGCATACCCGCCGCCTGCGACGGGGCCGGCGCTGAGCTCGCCGCCGTGTAGCCCCGCCCGCTCTCGCATCCCGATCAGCCCGAGCCCTCCGGGCCCACTCGGCGAGACGCCGTTGCCGCGGCCGTCGTCGGTGATCTCGAGGTCGAGCGCGCCGGGCCGGTAGTGCAGGCTCACTTCAGCGCGCGAAGCACCTGCGTGCTTGAGCGTGTTGGTCAACGCCTCCTGCACGATCCGGTACGCCGACACGTCGACCGTCGGGGCCAGCGGGCGCTGCGCGCCTTCGACGGAGACCTCGACGGTCAGCGCCGAGTCGCTCATCGATGCAGCCAGCGTCGCGAGCTCGTCAAGGCCAGGCTGCGGCGCGAGATGATCGGCGTCGCCATCCCGACGCAGGAAACCGAGCAGCCCGTGGAGCTCGACGACCGCCTGCCGACTGGAGGCCTCGATGGACGCCAGCGCGTCCTTGGCCTTCGCAGGGTCCCGGCCAAGCACGACACGCGCAGCCCCGGCCTGAACGCCCATCATGCTGACGTGGTGAGCGACGACGTCATGCAGCTCGCGCGCGATCCGCACCCGCTCGTCGAAGACGGCTCGGCTGGCGTTCGCCTCACGCTCGTGCTCGAGTTCGACCGTGCGTTCCAGCAACTCCTGCGCGCGCCGCCTGCGTGAACCGAGCGCACTTCCGAGAGCCCACATCGCGCAATAGAGCGCGAAGTTCAAGAGTACGAGCGTCAAGAGGGCGACCGGCAGCATCGTCGGCATATCGGCCGGGATATCGGTGGTGGCCTCGTATGACACCTGGGCCATGACGGCGACCAGGCACGCACCACAGACCCAAGTGCGCCAGCGCTCGTCTCCATGAATCGCGGCGCTGTAGACCGCAAGCGACAGCACGATCGACGTGATCGCGGTCTCATCTGAACCGAACGCGATCCGCGAGATGAGAAAGCCGATCGTGCAGGCGGCAAGCGCCCCAAGCGGGGTCCGCCGACGAACGCCGAGAGGCAGGATCGCGGCGCTTAGGCCGATCACCAAGCCCAACGAACTGGGGGTCCGAAACGACGCGTCGTGTGCCACCGCGTCGACGTACAACAGATCCGACGCCACCAAAGCGGCTACCAGCAACAGTAACGCGAGACCGGCGTCAGCGAGCGTGGCGTGCGACTCGATCGACCCCCATGCTCGTCTGATGACGCTCACCATGTCGACCACGCTAACGCGCACAGGGTCAGAGCACATCGGTCTCAAGGCCGATGTTGGACGGTGAGTGAGGTGGTCGTGATGCCATGGTTCGGGCGTGAGCATCGAGCCCTTCGCGGCTTCCGGCGCGACTGACGCGCTCGTTCTGGTGGACGGGCTGGCACCGGGTATGCCGCTCGGGCCAACGTGCGGTTCACTCAGCCGCCGTTTCACGTGAGCGTGTTCGGTGGCGCGCGGCGACCTCAGGATCCGGATTGGGCGCAGGCGCCGATCGTCGACATCGCGGACCTACCGGCCGTGGTACGGGCCGAGATCGAGAGGTCGATCGCGGAGCACGTCGGCGACGAGTCCTGGCCCGCGCGCCGGCCGCCCTGGTTTCGGAAGGGCTGGCTGCAGCAGGTCGAAGACTGGATCGACGATCAGCTTCGCGTCCTGAACCTGGTTCGCGGAGCGGATCCCGTGCCGGTTCGCGTCTGGAGCCTCTCGGCCGTCCTGCGGCTGCCACTCACGGACGGGGCAGACTTCTGGTTCAAGGCGAGTTGCGACCACTTCCGCGCCGAGCCCGCTGTCACCCGTGCCATCGGAGCCTTGGCGGGCTCGACCGCTCCGGGCGTCCTCGCTTCAGATGACGATCGCGCGTGGCTGCTGCTTGCCCCGCTGCCGCCGACCACCGTCGATCCCGTCGGACGGATCGAGGCAACGCTGGCTTTCCCTATTTCGTGTCCGTGGCTCGAGGCAATGTCCGGCCTACCGGTCAGAGCATGAGGGCGACGCAGGGCCGGACACCCTGATCCACCGGTACGTCAGGGACATCGACGCAGTGTCTGGGGAGTTCGGGATTCCTGGTCGACGAGGACGGACTCGCAGGCCGCGAGTGCGAACTCGTGGACCCGGATGGCAACCGGCTCCGCGTCGCAACGTGCCGCACGTGACGCGCCGACAACCCGCCCCAGCGTGGCGGTGAACGAGTCTCGATCGAAAGCCACCTTGATTACGAGTCGTGTTGTCCTTCGACCGAGTCGACCGCGAACGTAGCTGGAGAGCCAAATCAAGGATCCCCGCCGGCGCTCCGCGGACCCGGATCGGGCCAATTCGACCCGCCATTGGGCATTGACTCGCCAGTCAATGCCCAATGACTCAGCTTCACTCCGCGCAACCGAGCCGCGCTGAGCGTCGGCCTAGAGCCAAAAACCCGATGGCGAGACCCGGACTCGAACCGGGGACACCACGATTTTCAGTCGTGTGCTCTACCAACTGAGCTATCTCGCCGCGATGCAGGCATGAGGGTATCGGCTGGGCGGGGGACGATGACGGCTACC
>JAXDKI010000490.1:0-23222 GCA_034667245.1 Thermomicrobiales bacterium
TCCGGGATGGCGTCCATTCTCAGCTCGAATCCCTCGAGCCCCATCGGCGGCAGGATCGCGCGGAGCGGCCCGGCGGGGGAATCGACCTCGCGCCAGCGGTCTCGCCCGGCGAGCTGCGGGTGCTCGAGAAACTGGGAGACTTCGTTGACGTCGCCGAAGGGGATGTCGGCCGCTTCGATCCGGCGGGTGATCTCGGACCGTGTGTGAGCCGCGAACGCCTCCTCGATCGCCGATTCGAGGACGTCGCGGTTGATCCGGCGGTCAGAGGAGGTGGCGAAGCGCGGATCGCGCTCCCACTCCGGATGCTCGCAGACGACCCGGCAGAAACTCGCCCACTGCGCTTCGGTCTGCACCGCCAGGAGTACGGCCTGCCCATCGCCACAGCGATACGAGCCGTACGGGACGACCGTGGCGTGGCGAACCCCCGCCCGCGCCGGCGGTGACCCACCGTAGAGCGTGTAATAGGCCGGGTAGCCCATCCACTCCGAGAGGGCGTCGAAGAGCGACGTCTCGACGAGTCGCCCCTGGCCCGTCTCCCGCCGCTCGTAGAGGGCAGCCAGGACCGACATCGCCCCGTACACCCCGGCTCCGACGTCGCCAACCGAGATTCCGACCTTCGCGAGTTGATCCCCGGTCCCGGTCGTCGCGACCACCCCGGTCTCCCCCTGCAGCAGAAGATCGAACGCCTTGCGGAACTCGTACGGTCCGCCGCTCCCATACCCCGAGATCGAGCAGACGATGAGCGACGGATACCGCTCTCGCAGAGTCGCTGGTGCCAGCCCGAGCCGGTCGATCGCTCCCGGCGCGTAGTTCTGCACTAACACATCCGACCGCGCGATCAACCGCTCAAGGATCTCCGCCGCCGCCGGATGCTTCAAGTCGAGCGACAGCGACCGTTTCCCCCGATTCAACCAGACGAAATACGAGGAGAGTCCCTTCACCGTGGTGTCGTAGCGCCGGGCGAAGTCGCCCCCATCCGGCCGCTCGACCTTGATCACGTCCGCGCCAAGATCGGCCAGATGACGCGTGCAAAGCGGACCTGCAACCGCCTGCTCGAGTGCCAGCACGCGAATGCCGGCGAGCGGTCCGCCGGGGTTAAAGGTGTCGGTCATGAGCTGCTCGTCCTCTCCACGTCGTACTCACCTCACCGCTGTTTCCATCATCGCCCCTTGGTGGAGATCGGGTGCTGTGCGATTTGCGCGTTTCCACTTGGGATTTCGCTGGTCACCTCGCGAAGATAAGGCGGGCCATGCTTGAGTCCACCGATGATTGCTCACTTTCCGTGTCTCCGGGTCAATAGCTCCGCGGCATCCCTAGCACCCGCTGCCCGATGTAGGCGAGGACGAGGTTGTTCGAGATGGGCGCCACCCGGTATAGCCGCGTCTCGCGGAACTTCCGCTCGACGTCGTACTCGCTGTTGAAGCCGTTGCCGCCGAAGGTGTCGACGCAGGCATTCGCGGCGGCCCAGCTCGCCTCGGCCGCGAGGTATTTGGCGAGGTTGGCGTCGGGTCCGCAGGGCAAGCCGGCGTCGAAGCGTGCCGACGCGCGTTGCCGGACCAGGTCGGCGGCTTCGACCTGGGCGTGGGCGGCGGCGATCGGGAACTGCACCCCCTGGTTCGCGCCGATCGGCCGGCCGAAGACGACGCGCTCGGAGGCGTAGCGGGCAGCGCGCTCGACGAACCAGCGGCCGTCGCCGACGCACTCGGCGGCGATCAGGATCCGTTCGGCATTCCAACCGTCGATGATCTGCCGGAAACCTTGCCCCTCGATCCCGACCAGGTTCTCGGCCGGTACCTCCAGGCCGTCGATCTCGACCTCGTTCGTCTCGTTGTTCATTAGCATCCGCAGGCGACGGAGCTTGATGGCATCACCCGCTTCGCGAAGGTCGACCAGGAAGACGCTCATCCCGTCGGCCGGGCGCGCCTCGTCGCGCGGCGACGTGCGTGCAAGCAAGAGCATCAGGTCTGAGTGCTGGACGCGGGAAATGTAGATCTTGCGCCCCGAGATGACGTAGCGATCGCCCTGCCGGGCTGCTGTCGTGGTGATCCGGGTTGTGTCGGTTCCGGCGTCGGGCTCGGTGACGCCGAACGCTTGCAACCGGAGGGTGCCGTCGGCGATCGCCGGCAGATAGCGCTCTTTCTGATCGTGGCTGCCGTGCTTGAGGAGCGTGCCCATGATGTACATCTGGGCATGGGCCGGGCCGGCATTGCCGCCCTGCCGGTTGACTTCCTCCAGGATCACCGCCGACTCGGACAGTCCCAGACCGAGTCCACCATACTCGCGTGGAATCAGCGCGCCGAGCCAACCCGCCTCGGTCATGGCTCGGACGAATGCTTCCGGATACTCGCGGTTGGGGTCCAACTCCCGCCAGTACTCATCGGGGAAGCGAGCGCAGACGGCGCGAACTCCCTCGCGAAGCTCGCGGAGTTTGGGGGATTCTTCGAGGAAGTCGGACGAGGCATGGTCAACTGAAGACGGCGCGACGGTCATTCTCAACGCTCTCCGGTGCGCGGATACGAATCAGAGCGCGATGGTAGCATGCGCCGGCGCGCGCCCGGTCGGGGACGTGTCTGGATGCCGGGGTGTGGGAGACAGGGCGGGTTGGCTGCGACGAAAGGACTGGGCGCGTACCGACGTGCGTTCGCGTGTCTGATTGGGACGGGGATCATCTGGGGCACCATCGGCACCGCCGCCAAACTCCTCTACCGGCACACCGACCTCGACGCGGTCACCATCACCTGGCTCCGCGCGTTGATCGCCAGCCCGATCTATCTCCTGCTGGCCTGGAATGCCCTCGGCTCCGGTCTGTTCCGCTCGTCGAAGCGGGACCGCACGATCATGATCGGTCTCGGCGTCATCCTCATCGTCTACCAATGGCTCTACCTCGCCGCCGTCGATCGCCTCGGCGTCTCGTCGGCGACGCTGATCTCGCTCTGCGTGCCGCCGGTCTTCGTCGCCGTCGCCTCGGTCCTGTTCCTCCGCGAGCGGTTGAATGGCCGGACGGCCGCCGCGCTGACTGGTGCCATGTTCGGGACGGTCCTCCTCGTCGGCTGGCAGTCGGGTAGTGGCGGCCGGACCGGCTCGGCCGCGGTGGGGGTGCTGCTGGCGCTCGGCTGTGCGGCCGGGATTGCCTGCCACGTTCTCGTCAGCCGCGCGTTGGCCGGGCGGCACCACGCCCTCCGGCCCCTGGCGATCGGGTTCCCATCGGGGGTGATCGTCTTTACGCCGTTTCTCGCCGGTCATGATCTCAGCCTGCGTCTGCCCGCGGCCGGCTGGTTACTGCTGATCTACCTCGGCGTCGTCCCGTCCGTGGTCGGGTATTGGCTGTTCCAACGTGGTCTCCAGGACCTGCCGGCGACGACAGCGAGTATCGTGACGCTGCTCGAGCCGTTAATTGCCGCCGTGCTCGCCTGGACGATCTTCGACGAGCGTCTCGGGTTCCTCGGGTGGGTTGGCGGGGTGCTCCTGATGGGGTCGATCGTCGTCCTGTCGTTGGGATCGCCCACGGCGGTCAAGCAGACGGCTGAGGACGTCGCGCTCGCGTAGGAGGCGAGAAGTCAATGGAACAGACGGTTTTAATCGAGCGCACCGGCGAGATCGCCACCGTGACGATGAACCGGCCGGATGCCCGGAATGCCCTCTCGCGGCAGCTTGGCGCCGATCTCCTCACCGCCCTCACCGACCTGTCTCGGGACGAGCAACTACGCGCCCTGATCCTGACCGGGGCCGGTGAGCGTGCCTTCTGCGCCGGTGCGGATCTGATCGAGCGGCGGACACTGACGTCGGCCGAGTTGACGACCCATACCGAGAGCATCAACGCGGTCTGCGACGCGTTGGCCGGTTTCCCGGTGCCGACGTTCGCCGCCATTCGCGGCTTCGCCCTCGCCGGCGGCGCCGAGCTCGCGATTGCCTGCGACCTGCGGATAGCGGGCGAGGACGCCGTCCTCGGGTTCCCCGAGGTGAAGATCGGCGTCTTTCCCGGGGCCGGCGGTGTCGTGCGCCTCCCGCGACTGGTCGGTGCCGGCGCCGCCCGCGACCTCCTCTATACCGGCCGCAATGTTGCCGCCGACGAGGCCTTGCGGATCGGCCTGGTCGATCGCATCGTTCCGTCGGCTCAGGTGCTTGCCGTTGCCCGCGCCCTGGCGGACGAGATCGCGGCCAACGCCCCGCTGGCCGTGCGCGCCGTCAAGCGAGCCCTTATGGAGTCGAGCGGGCTTGCCGAATCAGACGCGCACCGAGTGGTCGCCCGCCACCGCCGGCCGCTCGATGCCACTGCCGACTATGAGGAGGGGCTGGCAGCCTTCGCCGAGCGACGCCGGCCAGCGTTTCGCGCGGAGTGACCAGCCTCAGGAGGTGAGGGCTGCTTGCGCGATCGTCCGGACGCGGTCGATGTCGACGGCGTTGGCGACCACACCGTCGACTTTCGCCGCCGTGCCGACGATGACGCCGTCTGCGATGCGGAGGAGCTCACCCACGGTCTCCGCGGTTACTCCACTGCCGACGTAGACTGGCGTGCCGGGTACCGCCGTGCGAACCAAGTGAAGATCGGCGTCCGTCGCTGCCTGTCCAGTCGCTCGCCCGGTCACGATCACCGCCGCCGCGAGACCGCGCTCGACGGCGTCCTCGGCCAGGTCGGCAACCGGACGTGCGGCGAGGGGGGCGGCGTGTTTGACGTCGACGTCCGCCCAGACCACGACGCCGGCGCCGAGCTGCCGGATCAGGGCTTGGACCTCGTCGGCGCGTCCCTCGATCAGCCCCTGGTCGGTGACGGCGGCGCCGACGTAGACGTTCGCCCGGACGAAGCGCCCGCCGGCCATCGCCGCGATCGCGACCGCGCTCAGCACGTCGTTGCGCAGGACGTTGACGCCGACCGGTAGACCGGCCTCCTCGCGCACGGCCACGACGGCGAGGGTCATCGCCGCGACGACGTGCGACGCCACCCGGTCGCGGGCGAACGGCACGTCGCCGAAGTTCTCGACGATCAATGCGTCCGCGCCGCCCTCTGCGTAGGCCGCCGCGTCGCGCCGCGCCCGGTCGAGGATCGCGGCAAGGTCCGCTGCACCCCCACCGCGCGCCGATCCCGGCAACGGGAGGAGGTGAACCGTCCCGACGAACCGTGGCGCAAACCGTTCCTGGGCGTTCGTCGTCACCGGCCGTCCTACAACGAGAAGACGCCGGCCGCCGCCGCGCCGAGGGCAAAAAACAACATCAGAATCGCAAAGAGCGTATAGCTCCCGCGGGAACGGACCGCCCGCGGCTGTTTGGCGATGTACCGTGCGTGCAGGAGCGACAGCGCGAACACGGCGGCCCCGCCGGCGATCCCGAACCAAAGCAAAGATTGCGTGTCCACGCCGACAAGCCCCAGGCTGATGAGGATGAAAGGGCGCACGGCCGCGCGCCCCTACGACGTCGTTATCTTACCGCCGCGGCGTGTCCCGGATGGAGGCGATGACGAGTTCTTCCCGGACCTCCTTTACCCCACCGACCCGGCTCGCGACCTCCTCGGCGTTCTCGGCGTCCTCCAACGTCGGTACCTCGCCATGCAGGTGGACGACGCCGTTGCGCGTGACGACGCGGATGACGAGATCTGTCGTCAACGCGTCCTCCCGGAGTTCGCGGAGGACATTCTGGGAGATGTCGTCGTCCGGCCGGTTGTCGAAACTCGCCTCCCCCCGCTCGTCATCCATCGAGGTGGCGCCGAAGCCGACGACGATCTCCAGTTCCTCCTCATCGTCAGAGGGACGAACAACGGGGTCGGTCGGCGGGAAGTACGGCACTGCCTCCGCGGCGGCCTCCGCCGGGTCGGTCGTCCCGATGTCGTCGGTAAAGTCGGGGTCGCCCTCGAACCCCGGATCGAGCTGGAGGTTGTCGTCGCGGTCCGGATCGAGGTAGCCGAAGACGCCGCGATCGCCGGACCCGATGTCAGCGTAGGCCATGTCCGGCGCCTGTGGCAGGACGTCGATCGCGTCGTCGATTCGCAAACCGCGGGGCTCGGCGATGGCGCGGGCAACATCGAGCACCGCTTGCCGGTTTCCCTCCGAGTCGACCTGGCCGGAGAGATAGAGGGTACCGTCCTGCAATTCGACCGCGACGTGGATCCCGGCCTCGGCCAGCGTGTCGTGGATGCGGGTAATCAGATCGGCCTCGGCACCGGTTTCGCGATCGGACATCGTGTTCGCTCCTTTCCATCGGTCAGCGTGGCACACTTTCGCCGGCACGACTGCATGACGCGTGCCGCTCGACCGGGGAGAAACGGGGCACGAGGATGACCGATCGCAACGGTCGCGAACGAGGGTACGACGAGCGGGGCGGTGGTCTCGCTCGCGGTGCCCCGCCGCCGCGCGGTCGTCCGGCCGCCATTCCGAACGTCCCAGAACCGCACCGCTATGCGATGTCGGATTTGGAGCGCGAGACCGGGCTGAATGCGCGGACGATCCGCTATTACATCGCGCAGGGACTCCTGCCGCCCGCTCACGGTCGCGGCCCGAGCGCGACGTACGATCTCGGCCACCTGCTGCGCCTGCGGATGATCCAGCGCCTCAAGAACGAGTACCTCCCCCTCGAGGACATCAAGACCCGCCTGGCGGACCTGACGGACCGCGACATCGCCACGACGCTCGAGGTGCAGACGCGTCCGGTCGAGGACCGCTGGCGCCGCTTGCAACTCCACCCCGACGTCGAGCTCCACATCCGCGAGCGGGCCGGCAAGCAGCGCGACCCGGAGTTCGACCGGGCCGTCGACGCCCTGGTCAAGTTCGCCGAGACCTATCTGCCCTACCCGGAGGACGGGAAGTGACCGACGGACGCATGCCCCGCCGCCGCGCCGAGCCGACCGCGCCGCCGAGCGGCAGTTTCGGCCGCATCTCGACCGGTGCCGGCTCCCGCTCGACCGCCCGCCGCGACGCGCTGACCGGCGAACCGACCGACGCCGCGATGCGCGCCGCGCGACGGCGTTGGGCGAGCGGAGTTGCCGTCCTGACGACGCGGGAAGGTGACGAGAACGCCCCACGCTTTCGCGGGATCACGATCAGTTCGTTCGCGGTCGTGTCGCTGTCGCCCCCGCTGGTGCTCGCCTGCCTGGAGCGTGAGTCGGCATCGGCGCGAGCCGTCGCAGCGTCGGGCGTCTTCGCGGTCTCCATCCTCGACCGTGCCCACGAGTTTCAGGCCGATCGCTTCGCCGGCCACGGCCCTCTCCCAGACGCCCGCTTCACCGGTATCCCCCACGATCTCGCCGCGACCGGTTCTCCCATTCTCCGCGGCGCGCTCGCCTGGTTCGACTGCCGGGTCGATGCCATCCACGACGGCGGCGACCACGTCATCGTCGTCGGCGAGGTTCTCGCCGTCGGTCTCGGCGAAGACACCGACGATCCCCTCCTCAACTACGAAGGCGCCTATCGCCGGATCGAGGGGGCGTGATGGTCGAGGCGGAGAGACGGAAAGGCGGAGAGACGGAAAGGCGGAGAGACGGAGAGACGGAGAGGACGGAGTCGTCGGTCGTCGGTCGTCAGTCGTCGGTCCTCGATGGCGACCGGCTCTGGGTTCCTGATAATCCGGATGGCAGCGGGTGGGCCGACGTCGATTGGGTGAGCGCCGTTCGTGGTAGCCGGTATCGCTATCGGCACGGCAAACCGCACGACGAAGCGTTGGCGCTCCTGCCGCCGTTCTATCGGGTCGTGACGCGTCTCGATACGCCCGCCCTGCACGCCCCGCATGAGAACAGCTACTACGTTCCTCGCGAGCGCCTCGCCGACTTCCTCGCCGAGTTGGCGCTCGCGGGCGGCGCCGAGACGATCTGGCACGTCGAACCGTGCCAGACGCCTCCTCCGGAAAGCCGCCTTCTCTGACTTGGCCGGAGTTGATTCTCAGTCTGGCACGAACAATTCGTCAATGTGGATGGTCGCCGATGGCAGTGCGTGGAGTTGGACCGTCCCACCGCGACACGAGCTCTCCTCGTAATTGCCATCCGGTTGCCGTCGCCAGATAGTCAGTCTCTGCTCGAAAGGGTGGAGCCGCCAAATCTCGGCGTCGCCGCGCTCTCGATAGGCCGGGAACTTTGTGTCGATGTCGTAGGTGCCCGTCTTCGGCGACCAGACTTCGGCGACGAACGGCAACGGTGCGTCGTAAACCTCGAACTTCCTCGGAGTCTGGCGGAACGGGATCATGAGCGTGACCGGAACGACCGCGATGTCCGGCACGTAGGTCGCACCATTCGGTGCGCGGACATGACCGCGATTATGAAAGACGCGATACTCATGCCGTCCAAGTTGCTGGAGAAGTTGAGCGGCCAATTCCCATGCCGATTCGTTATGGCCGAAACTCATCGGCGGCTTCTCCCGCAATCGTCCCTGGTGGAGTTCCCAATTCCCGTCAGTGTCTTCAAGCGCGACGGCTTCGAATGTTTGTGCGGTGATCGGCATGGTCTGCTCCGCCCGGTGTAGCCGCGGCTCTACCCTAAAGCAAAGAGTGCGTCGAGGTCGATGATGACGTAGGGCAGGGCGTGCAACCGAACGACCCCGCCGCGGGAGATCGTTTCCGTGTAGCTGCCGTTCTCCTGCGTCGGAGACCGGATCTCGGCGACGAGCGGCAACGGCTCCTCGTAAACCTCGAGCGTGTCCGTCCGACCGAGCCGCGGAGCGACGAGTCGGGTCGGCACGACCAAGACGTCGGGAATGTCGTACGTCTCATGCGACCGTTTCGCGCGGGCACTGTTGACTCGGACCGTGTACTCGCTGCGATCCAGTTGCTGCATGATGGCAAACGCGAGGTCGATGCCGACCTGATTGTGGGAAGCCGTCATCGCGGGTTTCTCCCGTAGGCGCCCTCGGTGCAACTCCCACTGACCCTCGGGGTCCTCCAATGCCACCGCCTGGTACGTTTGCTCGGTCACAGGCATCGCATCATCCTCCTCGCTCGGTCCGGAGGCGATCGTACTGTGCGGCCCGGACGGCGGCTGGATCTGGCAGCCGCCTGCCCACACTCAAGCCAGCGAAGGTTGAGCGGCAATCGCAGGGCTCACCCCGGCGACCCGCGCGGCGTCCCAGAATCCGAGCTCGCAGTCGTCCCAGACGACCTGCGGGACGACGCCTTGCGAGGCGTCGGTGCAACCGACCATCCGGTTGGTCGCGGCGACGCGGCGCTGCCGGGCACGGAGACGCGCCAGGCGCTCGGTGAAGAGGACGTCGCGGGCGCCGAGGAGGTCGGCGTCGGCGAGTTCCACTCGGCCGCCGCGGAAGGCGGTCGGGTCGAGCAGGTTGATGCGGCGGGCGCGGAAGCGGAGGTGGAGGAGGTCGCCCGTCTGGAGGCGGCCGATGTTGCCGCCGCGCGTCGCTTCGGGGACGACGTGACCGACGGCGGCGCCGTAGCTGACGCCGGAGTAGCGGCCGTCGCTGATCAGCGTCGCCAGCTTGCGGATCGCCCGGTTGGCGTTGATGTGCTGCATGGGCGTGAACATCTCCGGCATTCCGAAGGCCTCGGGTCCCTGCGCCGCGATGATGATCGCCAGCTTGAGCGTCCCGGTCGTCACCATCAGGTCGAAGAGCTCGGAGTAGGAGAGCCCCTCGCCGTGCGTGACGTCGAGCCCGAGCGGCGGCGCGTTCTGCTGCCAAAGTGCGCGCAGGTGGGCCTCCGCGAATGCCTGCTCGTCGCGCAGACGGTTGAGGAGGTGGACGTCGAGGAGCGCGTCGTTGGCCGCCTCCTCGCTCTCGTAGTAGAGGACGAAGGCGACCTGCTCGTCGAAGTGGTTGACCTGTCGCTCCGGCATGCCGCTGATCTTGACGACCGCGCTCTCGAACCAGTTGCTCTGGAGCACGTCGACGCCGGAGATGGTGCGACGCGGCGTGGCCAGGATGACGGGGTTCTCTTCGACACCCGCCGCGCTCAGGTTCGTCTGGTCGGCCAGGCGCTCGCGCCAGGTCGTGCCGGTGACCGTCATCGCGTCCAGGTCCATCGGCACGCCGTTGCGGGTCATTTCGTAGAAGAGCGTCTCCATGCCGCGGATGTCGCCGGAGCAGCACTGCTTCGCCAGGGCGAAGATGTCGCGGCCCTGAGTGAGGGAGTAGTCGAAGAGATCGGGCACCGGATGGCTGTGGTGGATGCGGTCGAGGTCCCAGATCGAGAAGCGATAGCCCGCGTAGATGGCGGCCCCGACCAGGTGCATCAGGAGGTTGGTGGAGCCGCCGGAGGCACTGTGGAGCCGGACCGCGTTCCCCATGTTCTGGAGGAGGACCTCGGCCACGCCGCACTCCGGCCGGTTGACGAGCTGAACGAGATCGTCGACGACCGCGTTCACCTGGGGCGTCGTCGGTGGGTCGGTCAGCAGCTCGACGACGGGATGGACCAGACCCATCGCCGCGACGAGGTGGCGGGAGGAATTGCCCGTGCCGTTGAAGGCGCAGATCCCGCCCTTGGCGTCGCAGGTATTGACGGCGAGTCCGCGCTCGAGCTCCTTGTGGCGCTCGGGTGAGAGGATGCCGTGCTCGATCGCGCGGATGAAGACGCCTTGAAAGGCGGTGTTCGAGGAGCACTGGAGGATGTAGTTCATCGCGTCCTCCAGGTCCTCGGCGATCTCCGGGTGCCCCTCCGCCCGGCACTCCGCCGCCAGGATGTCGAGTTCCGTCCGCACCTCTAGCGGAATCGTGCCGCCCTTGAGGACGTGGGCCGGGGCGAACGCGGCGAAGACTGGCGCCTCGCCGCGGCGGCGGCGAAGGGTGTCCAGGTGCGCGAGGGCGGAGACGGCCGCCAGCGGCATCTTGTCGCAGCTCTGGACGACGAAGGCACCGTGGTAGGAATGCGCCTCCATCTGGTTGACGATCATCTCGGCGATCGCGTTGCGGCTTTGCAGCGAGTAGCTCATCCCCATGTTGCTCTGGGCCGTGCCGTCGCAGAGAACGGGGACGGAGAAGGCAAAGGGAACGCCGCCGTTCTTCCAGATCGCCAGCGCCGCGCGGGCGACGGTCCCGGGGTCCATGACGTGGGCGGGGTGGTCGAGCGAGCCGCCGATCACCGCGATCCGCGGCGCGTTGTGCTCCAACCGGTCGTAGATCGCCTCCAGCGACCAGTCCGGCAACGCTTCGTACCCGACCTCGCGATAGGCGCGGTCGAGCAGACCGGCGACGCAGATCGGTTCGTTCGCCTTCCCCTGGACGCCGTCCCGGTACGGGTTGACCGGATTGACGATGCGGGGCAGCGCGGGGGAGATCGTGATGGTCATCTGTATGCTCCTTAGGGTCGAAAGGGTCGATCCATGACTGAGGCCGTGATTATCGCAAAGTGAGCACACCAATAGCTGAACGGACCATCGCACGGACGACGAGACTGATAGAATCAGAAGCATGGGGGCACTGTGAGGAGAAAGCAATGGGACAAGGTTGTACCGCCACCGTGAAGAACGAAGGCCAGGTCACGCTCCCAGAAGAAGTCAGAAGTAGTATGGGGATCAAGCCGGGCGATGAGATTGAGATCACCGTCGAAGGCGACGAGATTCGGCTGCGGCGCCCGCGTTACACGCTTGAGACCGCCTTCGGCGCTATCCCCGCCCTTCCCGGTGTCGAGCCAGGCGACTTCGACGACATGATCGAGGAAGCGATGGAGCAGCACGCGGATTGGGTGGTGGACCGCATGCGGCGAGGACTGGAGTGATCTTCGTCGATGCCAACGTCTTCCTCCGGTTCTTCGTCGTTCCCGGAACTCCACAAGATCGAACGATGGCCTTGCAAGCCGCGGAACTGTTCGGGCGTGTCCGTGCCGGGGATGAAGAGATGACGACATCGGAAGCGGTCGTCGCGGAGGTTGCTTTCATCGCGACCTCGAAGGCGCACTATGCCTTTCCGCGCATTGACGCTGCGGGTCTGCTCAAGACGGTATTGCACCTGCCTGGCTGTAGACTCCCCATGAAGGACACAAGTCTACGCGCTTTAGACCTGTGGGTAGCCCATCCAAGACTCAGCTTCACCGACGCGCTCGGAGCGGCCTACTCGGAGGAGGTGGGGTATGAATTGGCGACATTCGACCACCGATTGACGCGCGTGCCCGCCATAATCCTCTATACATTCCCGGCCTTGCCCGAGAACGGACACGGAACAACGGTATCCTGATGTTCAGAGGATATCGACGTCAACATGTCGACGCTCTTCAGCCGAGTGTTACTAGCAGGTAAGACACATGACCGACCTGAGGCGTTACGGCCAATCCTCGACATCGGTAAACCCAGCAATCGTCGACACGGAGCACGAGGCGCAAACGATGGCGGGCCGATCCAAGAAAGTCCACCTCGTCTGCTGTCTCAACTGCAGAAGCGAGCTCTGGGGGTACCCGGAGAAGTGCCCGTACTGCCTGCGACCGCTGCCGCCGCGGAGATAGCATCCTCCCACCTGCACATGATGTAACGACGAGGTCCTAGGAGCGTTCTACAGGTAGACGCTTCCATCTCTTGGTGCGCGCGGATTCTGGAGGGGACGGGGTTGATGGATCAGGCAGAACGTGAGGCGCTCGTCGCGCAGTACGAGGATGGCTTCAACGCGATTACCGGGGCGCTTGCCGGGATCACGGCAGCAGAGTGGGACGCGCGTGAGGCGCCGGGGGAATGGTCACCGCGCGAGGTCGTTCACCATCTTGCCGACAGCGAGATGACGTCTGCCCTCCGGTTCCGGCGTCTGATCGTGGAGGATCGACCGGTCATCGTGGGGTACGATCAGGAGGAGTTCGCCCGTCGCCTCTTCTACGATCGGCCGGTCGAGGCATCGCTCGCCGTCTTCAAGGCCTCGCGGGAGACCACGGCTCAGATCCTCCATCGCCTCGGCCCCGAGGATTGGTCGCGCGAAGGGACGCACAGCGACAGCGGTCGCTACACGGTCGACGACTGGCTCGGCATCTACGCCGCCCACGCCCACGACCACGCCGACCAGATCCGGCGCGCACGGGCGACCCTGACCGGGTGAGCCCGCAGGTTGACGCTCCGCCGACAGGCCGCGATGATGGTTTCGGTCTGCACATTCGGCCCGACACGCCTGACCGCAGCCTCAGCCTGGTGGATGGATCGATGTCGGTCGCCGTGAACCTGTCCAGTATTGTCCTGACGCCTCTTGCCGGTCGCGAACGTGAGGTGGCCGGCCTCCTTGCCTTGATCCGACGGCCGGACTCGCGGCTGGTGACCATCAGCGGTCCCGGCGGTGTCGGGAAGACGCGGCTCGCCCACCAGGTCGCCGCGGAGGCAGCGAGCGATTTCGCCGAGGGCGTCGCCTTCGTCGGGCTCGATCCGATCCGCGACCCGGCATTAGTCGTCGCGACCATTGCCCAATCGCTCGGCTTGCGAGAGGCTGGGAGCGGATCGTGGTTCGACCAGCTCGCGGCGTACCTGCGCGAACGCGATCAACTGCTGATCCTCGACAACTTCGAGCAGATCGTCGAGGCCGCGCCTGTGGTGAGCGATCTGCTGACGGCCTGTACCCGCCTGAAGGTCCTTGTCACCAGCCGCGAGGTCCTGCGGCTGAGCGGCGAGCACGACTTCCCGCTCTTACCGCTCGATCTCCCTGCATCTGGGGGGATGGCCTCGGTCGCCGAAATCGAACAGTCCGGGGCGGTGCAGCTCTTCGTCCAGCGTGCGCGGGCCGCGAGTCCGAGCTTTCGCTTGACCCCGGACAACGCGCGGGTTGTGGCCGACATCTGCCGGCGGCTGGACGGGTTGCCGCTGGCGATCGAGCTTGCCGCCTCTCGCATCAAGGTGCTCTCACCCAAGGCGTTGCTCGCTCGTCTCGATCAGCGGCTGATGCTGCTGACCGGCGGGGCCAGGGACCAGCCGACGCGGCTCCAGACGATGCGCGACGCCATCGCCTGGAGCTACTACCTCCTCGCACCCGACGAGCAAACGCTGTTCCGGCGCCTCTCGGTCTTCGTCGGCGGCTTCGCGGAGGCGGCGGCGACGGACGTAGGCGGACAGGCGGACGGGCCTGTCCGCCTGTCCACCTTCGAAGCGATCGCCTCGCTCGTCGAGAAGAGCTTGCTGCGGTCGATGGACGATGGGACGACGGACGAGCCCCGTTTCACGATGCTCGAGACGGTTCGGGAGTTCGGGGCGGAGGTGCTGGCTTCGAGTGGCGAGGAAGGCGAGACGCGACGGCGTCATGCCGAGTGGGTTTTGGACCTCGCCGAGCGCTCGGAACCCGAGTTGGTCGGGCCGCGACAGGAGGAGTGGCTGGACCGGCTGGAGGCGGAACGGGACAACATCCGCGCCGCGCTCGCCTGGTCGGTGGATGCGCGCAATGTGGAGATGGCGCAACGCCTCGTCGGCACACTCTGGCGGTTCTGGGTCACCCGCGGCTACCTCACCGAAGGGAAGACCTGGACCGAGCGGGCGCTCGCCCTCGGGGAGGCGTCGCTGCGTGTTGCGGCGCAGGCGAATCACCATCTCGGGAATCTCGCACTGGACCTCGGCGACTACGACCGGGCACGGGAGGGCTACGGGGCTGGGTTGGCCTTGTGGCAGATGGTCGACGATCGTAGGGGTGTTGCCTCGTCGTACAACGGGCTGGGGCTGCTCGCGTTCTACCAGGCCGACTACGCCGAGGCGCGCCGGTTGCACGAGGCGAGTCTGGCAATCCGGCGGGAGATCGACGACCGGCAGGGGCTCGGCAACTCCTTGACCAACCTGGGGAACGTCGAGAACGCGGAGGGCAATTACGCCCGGGCGCGGGAACTCCACGAGCAGGCACTGGCGGTTCGTGAAGGCATGGGCAACACCGGGGGCGTGGCCTACACGCTCTTCAATCTGGGCGACGTTGCCCGGCAAGAGGGAGATCCTGAGCGCGCCCGGCGTCTGTTGGACCAAAGTCTGACGCTCTTCCAGGAGGTCGGAGACAAACTGGGTGTCGGCTACGCCCTCTACGACCTCGGAAAAGTGGCGCACCTCCAGAAGCGGGACGAGGCTGCCGCCGCGCTCTTCGCCGAGGCGATTCGGCTTCGTCAGGAGCTGGGGGACAAACGCGGTCTCGTCGAATGCCTGGAGGGACTGGCCCCCGTTGCGCACGGGCTTGGAGATCTCGTGCTGGCGGGACGCCTCTTCGGCGCGGTCGAGGCCCTGCGTGAGCTGCTCGACGTTCCCCTGCCACCGACCGAGGTCGCGGCCCACACCGCGGAGGTTGTCGCGCTGCGTGGCCGACTCGGTGCAGCCCGGCTGGAGACAGCCTGGAGTGCCGGCCGGGCGATGACGTTGGACGAGGCGATCGCGGCGGCACAGACGCTGACCACACACCTCCCTCCGCCGGTGGAGGAAGCGCCCCCGGCCGTCGCAGTGGAGACCGGGGCGCGGTTCAATCTGAGCGCTCGTGAGATTGAGGTGCTCCGCCTGCTCGTGGCCGGACATACCGATCGGGAGATCGGCGGGGTCCTGTTCATCAGCCCGCGCACCGTCAACGTCCACGTCGCCAATCTGCGGGGCAAACTCGGGGTGTCGTCGCGGGCGGCGGCCGTGGCGCTCGCCCATCGCCACAACCTGGTTTAGGGAACGGGGTCGTCGGCGGACGATCGGTCGTCAGTACGACGCCTTGATCAGCTTGCGCAGCACCTTCTCGGGATCGGGGAGGGGGCTGGCGAGGATCTGAGCCGCGGTCGCTTCCAAGGGATAGTCGAGTTTCCGCAATTCGGCATGCCAGGCCCGGCTCTCTTCGTCCCAGGTCAGGATGCCGTATTTGCAGCGGAGGTCGCCGTCCTTGGGATTGCCGACGGCGGAGACGTCGACGAGGAGTGTGCCGTCCAACTCCCGCACATAGCAGATGTGGATGTGTCCAAATGCGATCGCGGCGGCGCGGGTATCGCCGATGAAGTCCCGCAGTTCGTCGTCGCTCAACTCGGGATCCAGTTTATCCGTGAGATTGTGCGGGTTGGCGTGGACGACGAGGAGTTCGTCGTCCGACGATCGTCCGCCCGGCGGTGTGATCCGCCGGGAGAATGGCAACCGGGCCAGGTAATCGACGCCTGACGGACCGATCTGCTCGATCGCGTACGCGACTTCCCCTTCCGCCTCACCATGCCGAGCGGCGACCGCGATGTCGAAGTCCGTATTTCCCTGCAGGACCGAGCATTCTCTTGCTCGCAGAAGGTCGAGGACCTCCGCCGGTGCCGGGCCGACCTCACAGAGATCGCCGGCGACGACGACCTCGTCGAACGGTCCCTGGCCGTCGATGTCGGCGAGGACCGTTTCGAGCGCCAGGCTGAACCCGTGGATGTCCGACATGACCGCGACGCGCATCGATCGTTGTCCTTCGTATCGCCGGTCAACCGTCAGGACCGGCCGGACCGCGCCCGTTCTACCAGCGAGCCGAGGGACGCCGACCAGTGCCGCGGACTGCGGTGCGACACGGCGCCGACGGCACGAACGACGGCGGCACCGGCGAGACCGACGGTCGCGGCACCGAGCCCAACTTTGGCCGTGCCGACGACTGTCGGCGTGCGCACGATCGGTCCGTGAATCCTCTCGACGACGTCGTCGAGCCTCGGCTCCTCGGGGTTAGGTTCGGCCAGTTGAAGTACGCGCTCTTCCAACGAGCGGACCCGCTCCAATGCCGCGCCGAGCTGGCCGGCGAGTTGGAGGCGCTGCTCCTCGATCGTCGCCAGCCGCGCGTTCTGCTCCCGCAGCAGCTCGACCAATGCCGCGACGTTGCCGTCTGCCGGCGAGGCGGCGTCGTGCTCTAGCTGGCGGAGGAGACCGGCCTCGACCAGTGCCGGCTCGGTCAGGCGCACCCGCGCGTCCCGGCCTTTGCCGACGATCCGGATGGCGACCTGGCCGCGGTGGATGCGCTCGCGCAGGGTGCGCTTGGGGAGGCCGGTCAGACGGGCGGCCTCGCGCACGGTCAAGAGTCGATCGGAGCGTGCTGCGGATGTCATCGCGGGTGATCCTGCCATTGGCCGGACTATAGCATGGGAGGTCGCCATCCTCGGCAGGATGTATGCGACCATGTCGCGGACAGGAACCTGGACGACCAACCGGCCGTTGAGAGCGACGGAGGAGGAGCGGGTGAACGCGAACCAGATTGCGTTGCAGCTGTACACCGTGCGGAGCCGGGCGACTGGGGACATAATCGGGACGCTGCGCGAGTTGGCGGAGATCGGCTATACGGCCGTCGAGTTCGCGGGGTACGGCGGCGTGCCGGTGGGCGAGTTGCGCTCCGTCCTCGACGAACTCGGGATGCGCGCCATCGCCGCACACGTGCCGCTCGATCAGTTCGCGACGCGATTCGACGGGGTGGTCGACGATCTCAAGACACTCGGCGCCGACCACGCGATCGTGCCCTGGGTCGCGCCGGAGCGCCGCGCCGAACTCTTCGGCGATACCGCGACCCTGGCGGCGACGTTCGACGAGTGGGGCGGGAAGTGTCGCGAGGCCGGACTGCGCTTCGGCTACCACAACCACGACTTCGAATTCGCCCCGGCACCCTCCGGTGAGGGCACCCTACTCGACGCGCTGATGGGCGCGACCGACCCGGCGCTCGTCAGCCTCGAGCTCGACGCCTACTGGGCGGCCGTTCCCGGCTTCGATCCGGTCGCGATCATTCGCCGGTACGCGGGTCGAATTCCGCTGCTCCACGTCAAGGACATGGCGGGCGGAACCGAGCGGGCCGACGCGCCGGTCGGCGAGGGCGTCCTGCCTTGGCGGGAGATCCTGCCCGCCGCCCACGCCGCGGGGACCGAGTGGTACATCGTCGAGCAGGACAACCCGCGCGACCCCATGGTCGACGTGGGAACGAGCCTGCGGAACCTGAAGGCGATCCTCGGCGGGGCCTAACGGCGGCCCATGTTCGCTCTTCACCGGTGAGATGACGGTCGGTGGATCTGGGGCGGTTGCCCCTTCCGCCTACCGTTCCTCCGCCGGCGCGGTAGGGGTGTCGCTCGGACGGGCAGCTGCGTCCGCCGGCACAACAGCCCGAACCGACACATCGTCGGCGAGAACAGCCGCCGGGCCGGGCGCTTTCCAGAGATATATCTGGACGGTCGCGACGCCCTCGGGAACGGTGAAGGTCAGCCGAAGGCGGGCATATTCCACTGTCGAGAAGGTGAGTTCCGCCGGCTCCTCCCAGTCGAGGCGGGTGCCACTGGCATCTCGATAGACGATTCCAACCGACCCGGCGTCCCCTCCCGTCGTGAGCTTGCCCCATACCGACAGTCGGTAGGTCGTGCCGGCCCGGGCCTCGATGCGCTGGTCAACGTACCCCCCCTCGGGTGCGAGCTCGAGGGCAAACTCGCCCCGGTGCGCCCCACCCGCGACGATCTGGACACCGCCCTCAACGTACCAATTCGCCAGCCCGTTCTCGAACCCACCACCGGCGACGAGGTCGTCTGGAGAAAGGGCGGGACCGCGCGCCGGCGTCGGCAAGGCCGTCGCGGTCCGGGTCGGCGGGCGGCGGACCACACGCGGTGTCGGCGTCGGGCCAGGCGGTTCGCCGGAGGGCGTGCCGGAGGCGAGCGGCTCGACCGCGGACGCTGAGTTCGAGGCGGTCGCCGTTGCGGTGGCGGGTGCGTCTGGGGAAAGTGGCCCTGCAATTGAGGCGCGCTCGGTGGGGAGAGCGGTGCTGTCAAGCATGGCGACGGCCGCCGATTGTGACGCCGATCCGCCCCGGTCGGCGGTAGACTCCGGAAGCAGGACGTAGGCGAGCAGGGCGGTGACGACCGCGGCTGCGGCGATCCCAATCACCATTGGCGTGGCGACTGCGGCGGCATGATGGATAGAGACTCGACCGATCGGTGCGCCGGGTGTCGTGGGCTCGGGAGGCGGGGGTGGGGAAATGCACATGCTCGACGGCATCGCCACCGCATCGGTGTGCACGGGCGGCGGGTGAACTGACCAGCTGACGTCCAGGCTGCTCCGCGACTGCGACGGGACGTAGGGTCGCCGAGTTGCAGTGCGACCCCCTGCGTGCCGGACGTGGGCACCCCCACTCGGGGTCCGCCGATTGCGTGGGCGAGCGACAGCACCGGGCGTCCGCCGAGTGCAGACGGGGCGCGCAGCGATCAAGGCGCGGGCACGCGGCGCGGTCACTCTGGCCGTGTGGGCAGCGGAGGTCGTCGGTCCTGGAGCGGTCATTGGGACGCCATCTGCCCTCCTGTCTCGCCCGAGATAGCCCGATGGTAGGGGGAATAGCGGGCTATGGAAAGGGCCGTTCGTCCTGTCCCTGGCGGGACCAATGACCCGTCTCGTCTGAACGAGCGGCAGGTTCCTCGCCGGTGCTCAGCGCGACTCGCGCCCACACGGCCCGGACCGTAGCGGTCGACGCGTCGTCCCCGGCGAGAGCAGGCAGGCACTGCCGTGCCGGCAGAACCCGGACGACGAGGAAAAAGCTCTGAGGAGTCGCAACCGGTGCGCCGGGTTATGCCCGCAGCGCCGGCGCACACGGCCGTGTCAGCGGTTTAAGACGACGGGCAACAGTTGCGCAAGCAGGACCAGGACCACGCCGAGGGCGACGGCAACGAGCACCGTTGCGACGACGGCGAGCAGTCGGGAACTATTGGATGGCATTGGGAAACCGATCACGCACTCCGCCACCTGGTCGGCCCCCTTCCCGAAACCGACCGCAGCGGGGATTGCAGGATACGCCGGGTTCGCCCCTCGGTCAAGGGCGATCACCCAATCGTCGGTGTGCCGACGGCGAGTTAGCGA
Source organism: Thermomicrobiales bacterium (assembly GCA_034667245.1). Taxonomy (GTDB): domain Bacteria; phylum Chloroflexota; class Chloroflexia; order Thermomicrobiales; family UBA6265; genus DATBFX01. The sequence goes on from JAXDKI010000490.1 coordinate 19,643, forward strand.
TCGTCCGCGGCGCGGGCGGGACGGGGACCACACAAGAGATCGGGTGCCACACGTCAGCGCTTCGCCATCTCCTGTCCGCGTAGCCGGAGCGTCCCATGTCGGGACCTCCGTTTCTTCCTCCACTGCGGCCTCAGTGATCGGGGGAGGTTGGGGTCATCAGAGCTATCGTGTGGACTTGATTTGACGATCGACGTGGTAGGAGGGCGTCCAGGGACGCGACTCGCCCGATACCCCGTCGCCCCGCTCTCCGCAGGGTAGCCATTCCAAGCCGGCCGACGACGTCAAGCACACCAACAAATGGCTGACGGTTAGCACGAAGCTGACGAAGGGTAGCGCCGGCACCATACCGCGGTGCGCGCCCGCGCACCGCGGCATCACCTCATCCCGACCTCTCGACCTTGCGGCGCTACGCCGCGTCACGACGAAGGTCGTGGTCCGCGTGCCGCGACTGCCGCGTCTCGCAGTCGGCGGAGTGGCTCGGAGTGTGACACCGGATAGGCGGGGGCATCGTGCAACTGCCGGAAGCGCTCCGGCAGTGCCGCTAACGAGCGTGCGGCGCGTTCGCGGATCTCCTCGATCGGCGGCAGGGCGCCGGGCACGACTTCGCCGTTGCGCACGACCGTCTGGAGCAACACGCGGCCGTCGTCGGGGACCGGCTCGTCGTCCAGCTGAATGACATCCCGCGCGAAGTCGCCGATGCGAACGACCTGCTTCTTGCCGGGCCAGGTGCTCTTGTCGCCGGCGACCTTGATCGGCGCGGTCTCGTCGTCGTCCCAGGCCAGTTTGTAGACCGCGCCGAGGGCGCCCCCTTCGATGCCATGAGCGGCCGATCCGGCGCCGATGGCGAGGCTGGTGCCGACGCCGAAGCCGTCGATCGGGGCGTCCTTGGCGACGAGGTCGGCGATGCGGAACTCGTCGAGGTCACCGCTGGCGAGGATGCGCACCTCCGTCAGACCGGCGTCGTCGAGGACGGCGCGGCAGTAGCGGCTGTCGGCGAGGAGGTCGCCGCTGTCGAGGCGAACCGCGGTCAGTTCGTGACCGAGGCGGGTGCGGACGTCGCGGGCGATCGTAGTGGCGGTCTGGATGGCACGGCGGACATCGTAGGTATCGAGAAGGAGGGTGTAGTGCTCAAGCGACTCGGCGACTGCGCGGAAGGCGTCCTCCTCGGTCGGGAAGGCCTCGACCAGGGAGTGCGGGATCGTGCCGCCGGTCGGGATCGCGAAGGCATGGGCGGCGGCGAGGAACGAGGTGCTGGCGCAGCCGCCGATGTAGCCGGAGCGGGCGGCGAGGTAGGGCGCCTGCGCCCGCCGGTAGCCGAACTCCGCGATGGGGCGTCCGCCGGCGGCCTGGACGATCCGCGTCGCCTTGGTGGCGATCAGGGTCGAGACGCCGACGAGGTGCAGCAGCGCCGACTCCAGCACCAGCGCCTCGCGAAACGGGGCGGTGACGCGGAGCAGCGGCTCATGCGCGAAGGCGGCCTCGCCTTCCGGGATCGCACAGATCTCGCCGGTGAAACGCAGCCGGCGTAGCTCGTCGAGAAAGGCCTCGTCATAGGGACGGAGTGTTCGCAGATACGCGAGGTCCTCCTCGCCGTAGCGAAACCCTGTCGCCAGGCGGACGGCGAGCTCGAGACCGGCGACGAGGAGGAACCCGTTGCCGAACGGGTGCTGGCGGGTGTAGAGGTCGAACGTCGCGACCGGGTTGCGACCGCTCCGCCAGCTCACGTAGGCGGAATCGACGTGGTAGAAGTCGGTCAAGAGACCCGAAGAAGGCAGAAGGCGGAAGGCGGAAGGCGCGAAGGTGCCGGTGACTGTTCCTATCTCCACTCCTCAGCCCTCTTGGTCGCTCAGCTCACTGAATTGATGCGCTCTCTGCCGTCTGCCGACTTTCGTCTGCCATCTGAAGTCTACGTGAGCTCTCGGACCACCCGGATTCCATTCAGCGCCATGTGGTAGAGGAAGACATGGTGGAAGAAGTCGCCGGGGTGCGATGTAGCGCCGATGGCCTTGGCGCGGTTCGGGGGCAGGTCGTAGGTGTCGACGGCGGCGGCGGGGACGATTACCTCGAAGGGAGTGCGGTTGAGGGCGTTGGCGCGGAGTCGGAGGTGCATCGCGAGCTGGTAGACGCAGAGGTCGGTGCAATCGCCGGCGACGATCGCGGTCGTAAGGTCGGCGTTGGCGTCGAGCCAGGCGTCGAAGCCGGTGCCGTCCTGGGGTGAGAGACTGTTCTTCTCGAAGATGACGAAGTCGCGGGCGAAGGGGAGATTGGCGAGCTCCGGGATCGTCTCGCTCTCCTCCGTACCGCGGACACAGTGCACCGGCCAGGCATCGAACTCGGGCGTCTCCGGGTGGTGCGTGTCCTGGGTGAGGACGAAGCGGCGGACACCCTTGCCGTAGGCGAGCTCGAACAGCTCGGTCACCGGCCCGGCCAGCGCGCCGACGCGCTCCGAGGCGAGGGCGCCCTTGCGGCAAAAGCCGACCGTCATGTCGGTGCTGAAGACGGCGGCCTGGGCTGGATCGGGAACCAGTTCGTCGAACGGACGCGCCGCGAGTTGGTCGAACCAATCCCTGATCCAGGGCGGAACGTCGGTGTCGGGCGAGGCCATTTCGCAATCTCCTCGTATGCCTGTCGTATCCCGCCCAGTGATCGACAAGCCTCCCCCTCTTCGGTCTCTTCTGATAGCTTACACGGAGAGCGTTGATCGGACGCGGCGAGCGAGGAGGGGCACGAAGCGATGGCGAGTAACGATCGGCAGACCAGGCGCGTCCTGCTCGCAGGCGAATCCTGGATCATGCATACCATCCATCAGAAGGGCTTCGACGCCTTCACGACGACGGCCTACGGCGAGGGGCATCAGTGGCTCTCAGCGGCGCTCAAGAGTGGCGACTTCGAGGTCGAGCACCTGCCGAACCACCTCGCGAACGAGCGGTTCCCGCTGACTGTCGAGGAGCTCAATCAGTACGATGCGGTCCTCCTCAGCGACATCGGCTCGAACACCCTCCTGCTCCATCCGGACACCTTCACCAAGTCGGTCTCGTTGCCCAACCGCCTGGTCTCGCTCCGCGACTACGTCCACCGCGGCGGCGGGCTGGTGATGATCGGCGGCTACCTGACGTTCCAGGGGATCGAGGCGAAGGCAGGCTACGCCGGAACCGCGGTCGAGGAGTGCCTGCCGGTAACCATCATGACCGGCGATGACCGCGTCGAGGCGCCGCAGGGCGAGGAGCCCTCCGTCACCGCGCCCGACCACCCGATCGTCGCCGGCTTGGAGCACCACTGGCCGGCCCTCCTCGGCTACAACTGCCTGACCGCCAAGCGCGACGCCACCGTCGTCGCGACCGTCGCGAACGACCCGCTGCTCGTCGCCTGGTCGTACGGCGAGGGCCGTGCCGTCGCCTTCGCCTCCGATTGCGGCCCGCACTGGGCGCCGCCCGCGTTCGTGGAGTGGGACGGCTACGCGCGGTTGTGGCAGCAGCTCGTGGGGTGGGTTGCGGGGTAAGAAAGGCTGGTCGGGGCGCACGGCGGTGCGCCCGGCTCACTGGCACGAACGCCGCCTTCTCGGACTGGGCGCACCGCCGTG
>JAXDKI010000491.1:0-3232 GCA_034667245.1 Thermomicrobiales bacterium
CGCAGCGCCTGCTTCTCCGCCGCCGCTTCGTGCTGCGCCGCAACCTCGCCCTCCAGCGCGGTCAGACGGTCGGCCTTTGTCAGCTTCTGATCGCCTAGTGTCGCTGTCATGGTCCCCGATCCAATACACTCAAACGCAACGCACCGGGAGGATTCTAGCGGAAGCGGTTTGGAATCGACGTGCTATGCTCAACCCGCACCGAGATGACCACGCCAGGAGCGAGCCCCATGTCGACGACAACGAAACCGGTGACGATCGAAGACTTTGAGGCGTTGGGCGAGGGCGCGCCCTTCGAGCTGATTCGAGGGGAGTTGTACAAGGTGGCGGCAACGAAGTTTCTGCACGTTGCGGTCGCCGGCCAGTTCGTGGCGGCGTTGGTGCGGTACTCGGACTCCAGCATGCCGGGAAGGGTCCTGGTCGGCGAGGGTGGCTTCGCTCTCGAACAGGATCCTGACTCACTGATCGTTCCCGACGTCGCGTTTATGCGGAAAGAGCGACTGCCACCCAAGCAGGATCGGCAAGACTGGGGCCGCCTGCCGCCAGATGTGGTCGTCGAGGTTCGGTCGCCCTCCAACACGCGGCAAGAGATAGAGCGCAAACTGGCCGTATACCTCGCCGCCGGTGTTCCCCTCGTCTGGATCGCCGACACGCACCGCGAAACGATCACCGCCCACACTCCGGCCGGCGGCATGCGCATCTACGAAGTGGGAGAGGACCTTGACGGCGGCGACGTGCTACCAGGATTCCGTGTGCCGGTCGTCGAGTTCTTCGAGTAGCCGGTATCCCCTCTGATGCGGCTCCACCATCCCCACAACTGGAACGTCTCCGTCGCCGAGGCTCGCGCGATTCAGCGCGGGCTCGCGCCATTGGTTAGTCTGGAAGATGCCCTCTCCGTTGCGGACCTCCGCACCGTCGCCGGTGTCGACAACGGCTACGTCAAGGGCGAGACGGGGTTCACCGGCTACGCGGCGGCAGTCACGTTCGATTTTCCACTGCTGGAGCGTGCCGAGACGGTCTTTGCGGAACGACCGGTCGAGTTTCCCTACGTCCCCGGGTTCCTGACCTTCCGCGAGGGACCGGCGATGCTCGACGCCCTGCTGCGGCTCCAACCGGAACCCGACGTGATCCTCGTCGACGGGCACGGCTATGCCCACCCGCGCCGCTTCGGCATCGCCTCGCACCTCGGCGTCGTGCTCGATCACCCAACGATCGGCTGCGCCAAATCGGTCCTCGTCGGCCGCTACGAGGAACCGGCCGACGAGTTCGGTGCGCACACTCCCCTTGTCGACCGCGACGAGGTCGTCGGTGCCGCCGTCCGGACCCGACCCGGTCACGCTCCCCTCTTCGTCTCCCCCGGTCACAAGCTCAGTGTGGAGACGGCGCTGGAAATCGTCCTGGCCTGCTGCCGCGACGGCGGCTACCTGCCGGTGCCAACCCAAGCCGCGCACAACGCCGTGACGGAGTACACCAAGCCATTGCGCAAGCGGAAATAGGTGCTGGGACCGTGCCGTCGCTCAGGGGCGGTGCTCCCCGAACACGCGCCGGAGCGCATCAGCGATCTGCCCCAACGTCGCACCGGAGAGCAGTGCGCTCTTCATCACAGGTAGGAGGTTGTCGTCACCTCGCGCCGCATTCTCGACCCTCGCGAGGGCGGCCGTAACTCCATCGTGGTCCTGGTGCGCCTTGTACTCGGTGACCTGCGTCATCTGCCGGGCAACCGCCTCCTGATCGATCCGCTGGATCGGGACGCGGACAGTGTCGCGCGCGGCGTACTTGTTGACGCCAACCACGATCTCCTCGCCGCGCTCTCGCGCCAGCTCGCGCTGGTAGGCGTTCTCGGCGATTGCGTTCTGGACGTAGCCGTGCTCGATCGCGGCCACCGCTCCACCCCGCTCCTCGACCCGTTCCAGCCACTCGCGCGCTTTTGCTTCCAGCTCCCCGGTCAATCGCTCGACGAAGAAGGACCCGGCAAGGGGGTCGGCGGTGTCCGCCACGCCGGTCTCCTCCGCGATGATCTGTTGGGTACGGAGCGCGAGGGTAGCGGCCTCCTCGGTCGGCAGCGCCAGCGCCTCGTCGTAGCCGTTGGCGTGGAGACTCTGCGTGCCGCCCAAAACGGCGGCGAGCGCCTGATAGGCGACGCGGACGACGTTGTTGAGGGGTTGCTGCGCGGTCAACGTCACGCCGCCAGTCTGGGTGTGGAATCGCAGCATCCACGATTTGGGGTCGCGGGCGCCGAAACGCTCCCGCATAATCGTCGCCCACATCCCACGCGCCGCGCGGAATTTGGCGACCTCCTCGAAGAACCCAGAATGGGCGGCGAAGAAGAAGCTCAACCTCGGCGCAAAGGCATCGACGTCGAGACCGGCGGCGATCGCCGCCTCGACGTAGGCGGTGCCGTTCGCCAGGGTAAACGCGATCTCCTGGGCCGCGGAGGAACCGGCCTCACGGATGTGGTACCCGGAGATGGAGATGGTGTTCCACGACGGCAGCTCACGCTGACAATAGGCGAAGGTATCGACGACCAGCCGCATGGAAGGACGCGGCGGGAAGATGAACGTCCCCCGGGCAGCGTACTCCTTCAGGATGTCGTTCTGGATCGTCCCACCCAGCTTGGCCGAGTCGGCTCCCCGCTCCTCCGCCACGATCTGGTACATGAGCAGCAGCAGCGAAGCCGGAGCATTGATCGTCATCGAGGTCGTAACGGCGGTCTGGTCGATCCCATCGAAGAGGCGACGCATGTCGTCGAGCGTGCTGATTGGCACCCCGACCCGACCAACCTCGCCAAACGCCCGAGGATCGTCTGAGTCGAGCCCGAGCTGCGTCGGCAGATCGAAGGCGACGCTCAACCCGGTCTGCCCGCGCTCCAGCAGCAGCTTGTACCGACGATTGCTCTCCTCCGCCGAAGTGAATCCCGCGTATTGCCGCATCGTCCAGCGACGACCGCGATACATCGTCGGGTAGACACCCCGGACGTATGGATACTCGCCCGGGTCGGGGAGATCGATCGCGGTCTCCGGCGCCCGGTAGACCGGCTCGATCTCGATCCCCGAGTCGGTGACGACGCACTCCTTGGCAACACGCGGACGGGTATCGGTCATGTCGGAACCTCTAGTCGTCGGCCGTCAATCGTCAGTCGTCAGTCGTCAGTAGTTTCGTGCCGATGCACGCGCTGGCGCCACCTGCCGGCGCAGGGACATGAGGCCAATCCTCGACAAAACGAGAGAATTGACGA
>JAXDKI010000492.1:0-21326 GCA_034667245.1 Thermomicrobiales bacterium
GTGACCTCGATGCCACCCGTGGGCGCCAGCCCCTCAACCATCACCTTGCCGGTCACCTTGTTTCCACCGACGACCGACGCCGGCACGAGGAGGGAACTGAGCCTCGCCGGCTTCACCGTCAACGTCAAGACCTTGGAGACTGCACCAGCGGTGGCGGTCACCTTGACGGTCGCGTTGGCCGCCACACCGACGGTCTTGATCTTGAACGCCGCCGTCTTCGCACCCGCTGCAACCGTCACACTGGCCGGAACCGTCGCGACAGACGTGGTGTCGCTCGCCAACGAGACGGCGAAACCTCCCGCTGGTGCTGCTGCGTCGAGAGTTACCTTCCCGGCGACCGAGTTTCCGCCGTAAACGGTCGTCGATTGTGCCGACACACCCGTTAGGCCGGCAGCCATAGTGGGCGATGCGGTGAACAGTGTGAGCACGAGTAGTGCAAGCAGTCCCGCCGCCCCAAACTTCAGATGTTTCACTCCCAGCCTCCTTATGTAGAATCTGCGTTACGAGTCGCCCGAAGTCGTCGACTCGCAGGGACCTTATGATTCTCGCAAGCAAGGTCGCCTGCAGGTATCGCCCTGCGGGGCTAACCTGGGGAGTACTTCCATCCTCCCAGACCCCTTACCCTTGGGAATGGGCGTCGCTAGCATTTCTTTGGAGCGAGAAAATCGGAAACATTCAGTTTACTCGATAATCGTGCATTTCGTCAATAGCAGTTAAGATCAGATTTTACGTGTTTAATCTATATTTCTCGTAATGATAATCTCTCCATGATGTTGGATATCAATTAAATGGTGTCATGGGCCGAAATAATCACTATTTTTCGATATGTCTGTTTCGGAGACCAGGCAACTGGTGCTACTTTCCGGAGAGTGGCTTCGACACTCACGCCGGCAGCACCAGGTTCAAGCGTGATCGAACGCCGAAACGGCATATCGCGACGCCCACCGATCACCGCCGTTGGCGGTGAGCCGAACGGTCCAGATAGGACCTGCTTGCCCCGTTCGATTCGTCCTCAAGTCGGTGTAGGAAGTGCGCCGAAGCAGCGCGTACTGGCCCTGAACGGGAGCGGCAGTGGCAAACACCCCCACCACTCACATTGCGGCCGGTTAATTCTCATCGTCATTGAGCCGCCAGTCATTCGCCGGGGAATGTCATCCCCGCTATCAGCTCCTCCCGGGCCGCCGTCTGCTCGTCGTACGACTCCGGCGGGGACGAGAAGAAGAACGAGAGCATCGCCGAGTTGTCCGGCGCGACGTAACAGCCGATCCAGGTCGTCCAGTCGTACGGGGTGCCATCTTCGGTCGTGTACGTGTAGTCGATCACCGCCGACGCCCGGGACTCGTCCCCTTCGGTCTCACCGCGCACCGCGAGCCCGCTCACCGTTTCGTCGCCCGAGTACTGGTCGACCCGCGCGTTGCAGAGGGCAACCGCGGTAAAGCCTGCCGATCCCGTCTCCCCGACGAGCGTCACCGAGCTGGTCTCGTTCGTGAGCTTGAAAATGTCGAGGGGCCCCGAATCGGCTGGCTTGGAGATCTCCTGCAGTTTGCGCCAGACGCCCGGATCGTAGACCAACGAGTAGCCATAGCTCTTGCTGGTGTACGTCCGGCCGCCTGTCGTCGTCCGGGTCGCGGTCGCCCGCGGCGTACGCGTCGCGCCCGCGCTCGGTGTCGGCGTCTCGTCCTCGGGTGGAACCGGAGTGTCGTCCGCCGGCGGGCTCGGCTCCCCGGTGGGCGCGGCCCCGGCACCACTCAACCCCCGCGCCACAAACAGACTCACCTGGGTTCGTGCATCACGAGCGTGAAGCCAGGCGACACCTCCCCAACCCGCGTCCGCGGTTGAGGCGACGCCAACGTACACATCGTTACCGCTTCCACCTACGGCACCGCAGGCGATCACGGAGTCCGCAAGGTTCAGGACGACCGCATGGTCATCGGCGAGGAGATCGCCGAGCGAAACGTCAACGGTCGTCAGGCTGACGAGCACTTCTCCTCCATCCCGCGCACGAAACTCGCCCAAGGTGCCGACGGCATCGCCCGGCGAGGAACACGTCCCCTCAATCACGGTCGCCGTCGGCACATCGCCGTCCTGGGCCGTGACGGGGAGGCCAGCCGGCCAGATGCCAACTCCTCCGACAAGGAGCAGCGCGACGACCACGAACCCGCGGCGAAGCTTCATGGTATTCACCCCCTAAAGTCCGCTGCCGACGCCTCCGGAATTGCCAGAGGGCAGCCAGCGTCCGACGACACGCGGCGACGCGAGAACCCGTCTCTAACCTGTTGATCCTATGTCAGCAGTTTATCCGGTCAAGCTTCGCCGTCAAGTCCCCGCGGAGGGAGAGTTCATTCAATCCGCCGCACCGGCGTGAACCGGAGCAACACCGGCACGTAGGCAAGCACCAGGCAGCCATTGATCGCCAGCGCGGTGCCGACGCCGTATCGATTAGCGAGCCAGCCGGCTTCGAGCGAGCCAATCGGTGTCAGCCCCCAGAACATCGAATAGACCGCCAAGACGCGGCCACGATAGTTCTCGTCCACGCTGGTCTGGAGCAGCGTGTCGTTCAGCGTGCCGTAGAGAGCGACGACGAGTCCGAGCAGGAAGATGATAACGAGCGACAGATAGAGGTTGCGCGACAGGGCGAAGCAGACGACGGCCAGACCAAATCCGCCGACGCCGGCGATGACGATGCGGCCGCGGTGCCGAATCCCGGCCAGGAACGCGACGAGGGTCGTCCCGATGAGTGAACCGACGCCGTTCGCGGCGAGGAGAACGCCCAGACCGCGTCCTCCCAAACCGAGAACGTCTTTGGCGACGGCCGGGGCAAGGGTGAAGTAGGAGATGCCGAACATCAGCGGCACGATGTCGATCGAGAGGAGGCCCCGGATGGTCGGCGTGCGCCAGATGTAGCGGTAGCCGTCGAGCAAGTTCTGGATCGGACGCTCCGCCGCGCGGACTGCCGGCTGGGCGACGTCGATGGCGAGCGTGGCGAGGACAAAGACGAACGGCAGATACGCGAGGGCGTTGAGGTAGAAGCAGGCCGCCACGCCGACCGTGCCGATCAGGACTCCACCGACCACTGGGCCGATGATGCGGGATCCGTTGAAGGCAGCGGCGTTGAGGGCGACAGCGCTCTGCAACTGCGCCCGCGGAACGAGTGACGGGACCAACGAGAGGCGTGCGGGCCAATCGAAGGCAGACGCGGCACCGGCGACGACGGCGATCGCCATGATGTGCCACACGCGAACCGTTTCGGTCGCCACAAGCGTTGCAAGAAGTAGCATCGCCCCGCAGGTGATGAGCTGCACGCCGATCAGGACGCGCCGACGATCGACCCGATCGAGAACGGCACCGGCGACCGGCGAGAAAATCAGGACGGGCGCGGCCTGGCAGAAGCTGACGAGACCGAGCAGAAATCGATCCTCCGTCAGGTCGTACACCAGCCAGCCTTGGGCGGTGATCCGAACCCAGACGCCGGTGAGGGAGAGACAGATGGTCGCCCAAAAAAGCAGGAACGGCCGGGACCGAAATGCGGCGAAAGCGCCCACGGGTTGCTCGGACGGTGCCAGGCTCATATCAGTCACCGGACTGTCGGCACTCGACTCCTCGGGGTCGGTCTCGCCGTTCAGCATGGTCAACGTCACGCTCCCAGCTGTCGTACGTGACCAAGGGGGGTCATGGCACTGCCTCACCCGAATGTCGCGCAAACATGAGAGAATTTGGTCAATCAACGGCGCGACGGCCGTCTTGTCCACCCGGATGGCGGATGGTACGCTACCGTACGTACAAGGGCAATCGGCGATATCGGCAAGGATTACGCCGAACCCGGCCCCAGAGTGATCCGGGGGAGAGTCCTCGCAACCCTTTGTGTCGTCGTGAGGGACCGCGTGCAAGCTAAGACAACCCGCGATCTCTGGTCGGCCGACCGCCCTCGCCCCAGCGCCCGGCTCTCTCGCCGAACGGCGGCACGCCGTCTCAACCGAGTTCAGCAGACCGCGACCACTGCACCCACCGGCGAGGTCGGGACCACCAGCGCTCGTCGAGGCGCGAGGCACGTCGGCGCCCGCGCGGTTCCCGTTGCCAACCGGTTCGGCCTCTACGCACTCGCTGCTGTCGTCCTGGTGCTCGCGCTCTTCTTCACGGGGCGCTTGTCCCTCCGCGGTGAGATCTATCCAGGCGTCCGCGCCCTCGGCGCGCCGCTCGGCGGTCTGAGCGAGACCGAGGCGCACGAACGCCTGGAGGCCCGCGCATCGGAGTTGGGACAGACCAGGGTGAGCCTGGCCTACGACGGTCACTCGTGGTCGCCGACGCTCGCCGAGCTCGGGGTGAGCTTCGACGTCGACGCCTCCGTCCGGGACGCGATGGAATACGGCCGCGACAATCACGTCGTCTCCTCGCTCCTGCGACCACTCAGGGTGGCTGACGGCTCGGTCGATCTGCCACTCGCGGTTAGCCTCGATCAGACCGCGTTCGAGCGACGATTGCTTGACCTCGCGCATGAGATCGGCGTGGCCCCGGTCGACGCCGCAATCACCTTCGACGGTGGCACGCCGGTGCTGACCCCCGAGCGCGACGGCCACGTCTTTGACGCTGCGGTGGCGGAAGACCTTCTTCGTCAGGTCCGGGCATCAACCACGCCGGCCGTGACCTTGACCGCCAAACCGCAAACGCCGACTGTCCGCGCCGCCGATCTCGCCACCGTCCAGGCGACGATTGAACAGGGGCTGTCGAAACCGCTCATCTTCACCGACGGTGACCGCAGGTGGTCGCTGGCGGTTAAAGACCTGGCTCTGCTCGTTCGGGTGACACCGCCGCGCGCCGGGCAGACCGCGACGGCCGTACTCGATGACGCGTCTGTGCGCACGCTGGGAGAACGGCTCGCCGGTGAGATCGACCAACAGGCGACCGAGGCAGGCATCGACGAGAGCGGCGAGGTGGCGCGGCTGATCGCCGCCGCGTCGCGTCGCACGGTCCGAGTCGACGACTTCGTCGCCGCGGTCCAGGAAGCGTTCGCCGATGGCCGACACGAAGTCGTCATCCCCGTCGACCAGACGAAGCCGGCGTCGACGACCGAGGCCTTTCTCGCCGGACTCGGCGTGACAGAATTGCTCGCGTCGGGGACCTCGGATTTTGTCGGATCCGAGTCAGGTCGAGTAACAAACGTCGTCGTCGCGGCGAAGCTGGTCGATGGCGTGATGGTGCCGCCCAACGGGAAGTTCTCCTTCAACCATGCGATCGGGGAGATCAACGCGACGCCCGGCTTCGTGCCGGCAGGCGCGAGCGAGAACGGGATCGCCGGCACCGCGGTCGGCGGGGGCGTTTGTCAGGTGACCACGACGGTCTTCCGCGCCGTGCTGAAGGCAGGGCTGCCGATCACCGAGTGGTGGCCGCATGCGTATCGGAACATCTACTACGAGCATGGTGGCTGGGCACCCGGGTTCGATGCTTCGGTTCAGCAGCCGGACGACGATCCCTTCAACGGCAGCGACTTTGTCTTCCAGAATCCGACCGCCGGCTGGCTTCTGGTGCGCGCCGAGATCACCGACGACACGAAGCTCAAAGTAGACGTCTACGGCGCGCCGACCGGCTACTCGGTCGAGATCGACGATCCGATCTACGACCAGGTCATTTCCGCCGACGGCTGGCCAACGCAGGAGTCGGTCGATCCGAGTCTGCCGGCCGGCTCCGTTGACCTCGTCCAGCCGGCGCGTGATGGGATGACCATCACCGTGGTCCGGCGGGTCTACGACGCCAACGGCAACAATGTCTCGTTCGATACCTTCGTCTCGAGCTACGAACCGCAAGGTGCCAGCTACCGAGTCAGCTCGGACATGGCGGGCACGACCACCAGCGAGCAATGATCGACTCCCGTCAATCCAGCGCGCTGTCTCGGAAGAGTCCGCGTCAGGCAATCCTCGTCGACGTCGGCGATCTGCGCTCCCCAGGTCTGCCTGGCGGCGAGCAACCGACCGATCCCTGGGCAGAAGAGCTGCGCCGCGCCGTGCTGCTCGATCTGCTTGGGTCGCTCGTCGCAGTAAACGGCGTGACGATCTCGGTCCTCTCGGCAGGATCTGCTCACGCCGAGGCAATCGCCACCGCGATCCCGCCAGGTATCGACGTGATCGTCCCGCCAGCCGACGGGATCGATCGCGAGGGCAGGTTCGTCTGGGCTGTTAAAAATCACCTTCAGCGAGCCTTCAGCCGCGTCGTTGCGATCGCTGCCGACGTGCCTGCCCTGCAAACGCGCATCGTGGCAACGGCACTGGGCAGTCTTGCCACCTCCGATGTCGTTGTAGGCCCGACGACAAGCACCGGACTCTACCTGCTCGGCGTTTGTGACGAGCGTGGGCTCAGCATCGCGACGGCCGCCGGTGCGGCGACCGGTTTCGACGGTCTCTCACTGGCCGCGATCACCGGCGCCGCCAAGACCCAGGGCGCAATCGTCCGGAGCGTCGAGCGCCGCTGCCGCCTGGCCAACGATCAGCGTCTCGACCAACTGCGCGACGCCGTCGCCGCGACACCTTCGGCCGCGCCCCGCACGGCCGCCCTGCTCCGGACGACGACCGACGCGAGCAAAAGCCCCACGGCCTTTCCGGCAGCTGCCGGTATCGTCGACCTCGACGTCGCGCGCGCTGCCGATCGCTAGCTCTCAGCACTCACCGCACACCCCGATCGCCGGAACGACACATCACCCTCGTCATGCCAGCACGGGTGACTCACCAGCCAGAGGCGCCGACGTGAATCTCCAGCCCACGAAACCGCGAGCGACCGACGGCGAACCGGCACCCGTTGCGCGTGATCGCCACTTGGCCGTCGATCCCTCGTTCTCCCTTGCAACGACGTGCGGACCCGTCGCTTGGGCGCGTGGACGGTGGCCCAACGTCGATTGGATCGACGGAGCACTGGTTTGGGTCGGCTGGGAAGCCGACCGCGTAGTTGATCGCATCGTACGGCAGGATCACGGTCGTTCGGCGTCGTTGGAGATTGCTGGCTCGGGCTCGCCGGAGCTCGACGTAACCTGGGCACGGGCGACCCTCGGCCTCGATCAGACGCCCCCGGTCGTCGTCGACGCCGCAGTGCAAGCAGCCCGCCGGCAATTCCCCGGGCTCCGGCCGTGGGCCAACGGATCCCTCTTCGAGGGCTTCGTCGGTTCGATCGTCGGCCAGAGCATCTCGGTCGCGGCGGCGGCGGTCACCGAGACCCGTCTGGCCGCGCTCTTTCACGATGGCGTGGACATCTTCGAACGACGATTCCGACCGCTGCCACGGCCGGATCATCTCGCCTCGGCCGAGGCATCGCTCGTCCGCCGTTCTGGGGTGACCTGGCGCCGGGCCGAGGCATTGGTGTTTGGTGCTCAGGCATTCCTCGATGGCCACCTCCCCTCGGACGATGAGGCACGCGCCGATCCGGACGCGGCCCGGGTCGCGTTGCGGGCGCTCCCGCTCGTCGGCCCGTGGACCGCAGAATCCGCACTCCTCTGGGGACTCGGCGACGGAGACGCATTTCCTCCCGGCGACGCCGCGCTCCTGCGCGCCGCCCGCCTCGCCTACGATCGCCCCGAGCTCGACCACGCCGCGCTAAACGCCTTGGCCGCCACTTGGTCCCCCCATCGCGGTTGGGCCGCCCGCTGGCTCTGGACGGCGCTGCTGGGTCCCGCCCCGGCGCCCTCAGACACCAGCCACGGCATCACTTCGACGCCACCTGCTCCATTCGATTGACCCCGTCGAGTATCAACGGTGACATCGACGAAATCGCAGGGATGGTCTCGATTCGAGCACTCCATCGCTCGACGGCCGCCCGTCCTGGCGACGTCCCAACCTTCTTCCTCCGCCCAATCCAGACTTCGGGATAAACCCGCCCGGTGATATCGGTCCGGCATGTTTCTTGCAATTGGTCGCTTCCTGGAACACCGGAGGAGCTCGGTCTACGGGATCAACAAGGAGGAGAGGGCATGCGCCGTTTGCTAGTGCCAGTGGTCGCCGCGTTCGTGCTCGTCCTCGGTTTGGGCACCTTCGCGGTTGCCCAGGACGCTACGCCGACCGGTATGGAGGAACATGGGAATCCTTGCCTCGAAGCGATGGGCACCCCGGCCGCTTCGCCCGGTGCGATGACGGAAGAGGCGACAGAGCCGGCGACGATAACGGGCGACGGGTCGCCGGTGGCATCTCCGGCCGCTGGTGAGGGCTGCGAGGCCAAGATTGAGGGCTTCGCCTTCGTCCCGGCGACGATCCACATCTCCGTCGGGGAGACCGTCACCTGGGAGAACTACGACGACGCACCGCACACCGCAACCGGCGACAACGGCGAGTTCGACTCGGGCAGACTGGACAAGGGCGCGACCTTCAGCCACACGTTCACGTCCGCGGGCACGTTCAGCTACCACTGTGACTATCACCCGAATATGAAGGCAACCATCATCGTCAGCTAGCGCCGTTTCCAAGGGTTGAGCCGCCGGATGGACCGGCGGCCCAGCGTCTCCACCGCTCCTTCGGCAACGTTCCGCCTACCAACGCGTCGACGCCGGCCCCTGTCTGAAGGCCGGCGTCGACGCGTTCAATCGGGAGGAGTTGACCGGTGACGATCAGGCGGGGACCATCGGGAGTTCGGCGAGGGCGGCATCGATTGCCTCCGCCGGGTGCTCGTAGTCCTGCAATGACCCCGAGAGGTAACTGTCGTAGGCGGAGAGGTCGAAGTGTCCGTGGCCGCAGAGACCAAAGAGGATCGTCTTCGGCTCCCCCGCGGCTTTGGCCGCCAGCGCTTCGTCAATCGTCACCTTGATCGCGTGCGTCGGTTCCGGCGCCGGTAGGATCCCCTCGCTCCGGGCGAACAGCACCGCCGACTCGAACGCCGCGCGCTGCTTGACCGCGGTCGCCTCGATCGCACCGAGTTCCAAGAGATGACTGACCAGCGGCGCGGCGCCGTGGTAGCGGAGACCGCCGGCGTGAATCCCAGCAGGAACGAAGCCGTGCCCGAGCGTGTGCATCTTGACGAGTGGTGTCATCCCGGCGGTGTCGCCGAAGTCGTAGGCGTAAATCCCCTTCGTCAATGACGGGCACGCCGCCGGCTCCACCGCAACGATCCGGACATCCTTCCCGGCGAACTTCTCGCGAACAAATGGCAGGACAAGACCGCCGAAGTTGGAGCCGCCGCCGACGCACCCGATAACGACGTCCGGCCAGGCACCGGCCATCTCCAACTGCTGCATCGCCTCCTGACCGATCACCGTCTGGTGCAAGAGGACGTGGTTGAGCACAGAGCCAAGCGCGTATTTCGTGTCCTCGCGCGTCGCCGCGTCCTCGACGGCCTCGGAGATCGCGATCCCGAGCGAACCCGTCGAGTCCGGGTCCTGCGCGAGGATGGCGCGCCCGGCATTGGTATCGGGGCTGGGTGAGGGAACGCAGGTTGCCCCCCATGTCTCCATCAGCGCCCGCCGGTACGGCTTCTGGGCATAGCTGATTTTGACCATGTAGACCTTGAGCTCGAGACCGAAGAAGGAGCAGGCCATCGCCAGCGAGCTCCCCCACTGCCCCGCACCCGTCTCGGTCGCCAGCCGCTTCACGCCCTCCTGCTTGTTGTAGAAGGCCTGCGGCACCGCGGTGTTCGGTTTGTGACTCCCGGCAGGACTCACGCCCTCGTATTTGTAGAAGATGCGGACGTTCTGCGGCAGCTCCAGCGCCCGCTCCAACCGGTGCGCCCGGTAGAGCGGCGTCGGCCGCCAGAGCCGGTAGACGTCGAGCACTTCACCGGGAATCGAGATGTGCCGCTCGGTGCTGACCTCCTGTTTGATCACCTCCAACGGAAAGAGGGGCAGTAGGTCCTGCGGTCCGATCGGCTCACGCGTGCCCGGGTGGAGAACCGGTGGCAGCGGCGTCGGCAGGTCTGCCAGGATGTTGTACCAACTGGTCGGAATCTGGTCCTCCCTGAGGAGAAACTTCGTCTGCTCGCTCATCGCTGCTCCTGGCTCCGATCGACACGAAACGCCGCGCCGAAAACCGCGGTCGGGGTCGGCAGTCCGGGCGCGACAAACAGGTGATTCGAACGCCCAGCATTGTAGTAGGAGCCGCGCGGGCCGTCCAAAGGCAGGGGTTGGAGAGGGCGCACTGCCGTCCCGCCCTCGTCGACACGACTCCGTCCGGTACATGCCGCGCTTGACAACCGCACGCCCACCACACGCGGGTCTACGCCTGCGGCGACGGCCGGAGGTGAGACCGACGAGGCTCACGCGTCGCGATGGTGACCGCGACCGCACCGCCGATGATAACCAGGGCAATCGCCACGGCGATCGCCCTCACGCCCAGCCAATCAGCAGTGATCCCGGCGAGGAGCGTCGGCACTAGTGCACCCAGGTTGCCAAGCACGTTCTGGGTCGCCACAACCTGCCCCCGTGCCGACGCCGGCGTCCGTGCCAGAAGAACCGCGCGGGCCGAGACTCCCACAACGGCAGAGGCAAACCCAGCGGGTACCGAGAGCGCCATCACCATCAGGACGAGGGGCGGCACCCCGAGCCAGTCTGCCACCCGATCGACCGGGAGCCCGACGCCGTTCAAACCGGTCTGGAGGCGCTCCACAAACCCGAGCGCGCCGACACAGACCGCGAAAGCCACCAGCGAAACCGACACCGCCGGTTGTAGCCCGATCCCCCGGCCGATTGCCGGCGCCACCCGCAACCCAACGACCAGGCCGAGCGCCGCCGGCGCGAAAACAAAAACCGTGTTCTCAGACGACGTGCCGAGGACACGTACCAGGTAAAAGGGCGCGATCACCACCAGAGCACTGAGCCCGACCCCGACGAGGACGTCATCCATCATCGCCTTGAGAACAGCGCGGTCCTCCTTGATCGTCCGCCAGCCGGCGAAGAAGAGCCCACGCGCCTCCGCGAAGCGTGACTCGCCAACGACCGGTCGCGCGAGCGGGCGCCGCCCTCCCAGCGAGGGCAGCACGGCCGTCAGCAGCCCAGCCGACACGAAGAGCGCCCCGCAAAACGCGAAGAGCGCGCCAGGCGAGGCAAACCGCAGGAAGAGAGGACCAGCGACGACCATCCCGGCGAGCTGGGCGAGGGCAAGCGACAGGTTGGACAGCGCCTGCGCGTCCGCATACGACTTCTCCGGCACCAAGAGCGCCGGGGTCGTTCCTTCAGCCGGGTTGTAAAACTGGTGGATCGTCCAGAGGCCGAGTGTCACAGCGAAAATCAGCCCGAGCGCAGGGTCCGGCACGGCCAGCAGCAGGACGATCAACCCCCGAATCAGATTGAGCCAGATCAGCAGAAAGCGGCGCGGCAATGCATCCACGACCAAACCGGCCGGGAGCCCCAGGAGCAGCGACGGAACGATCGAGCAGGCGACGAAGAGCGAGCCATAGAAGGGGTCGTCTGTGCGGTCGACAATGACCACGAGCAGGGCGTAGAGCACCGCGCCCTGCGCCGCCTGTCCGGCCAAGCGCGACAGCCAGAAGGTGCGGAATGCCTCCTGCCGCATCAGCGGATGATCGATCGGCAGCACACGCCGTGCCACCCACGCCACGCTGCCGATCCCGCCGCGGGCGACCCGCGCTACCGGACCGCGGTGGTCGCGCCTCGCCACCAGCGCCCGGGGCGTCCCTTGAACAGGAACGACATTCGGCGGGATGGGTGCGGCAACCGTCGCCACCTCGGACGCGACGCCGACGGCTCGCTGCCCCTCGTTCGCCTCGTTCGTCGTCTGTGCCGGCTGGTCCGGATCCATGCGGCAATCCCTTGCGCCCATGCGCCCATGCGCCCATGCGCCCTTCGACCCATGGTACCAGCAAGCTGCGTTCCCATTCGAAGTGCGCTTCGGCGCCGGGACTAGGCACGGAGCATGCGGTGCCGATCCCGACGCACCGTCGAGCCCGCTCGAGGTCGACTCAGAATTTGTCATAATGTTGCTCTTCAGAAGAAGGGAGCGAGATGGGGGAGGGCGACATCAAACGGCCATTCGACATCGACGAGGCATTGACCCGCATCCGCGAAGCCGTCCGTCCGTACCCAAAGGCAGCGATGTTCGAGCTGGCAGAGCGCGGCTACGCCTCGCCATTCGAGCAGCTCATCGCCTGCCTGATCTCCGTCCGCACCTACGACGAGGTCAGCCTCCCCGCCGCGCAGCGCCTCTTCGAGCTCGCCCGCACCCCGGATGCGATCGCCCAACTCTCGCCCGCCGAGATCGACGCCCTCATCCGCCCCGCCACGTTCCACGACCGCAAAGCCGTCCAGATCCGCGACATCGCCCGCCGCGTCGCCGACGAGTTCGGCGGCGATCTCCCCTGTGACGCCGAGACCATGCAGTCCTTCGCCGGCATCGGCCCCAAATGCGCCCACCTTGCGCTGGGCGTCGCCTGCGGCGCCCCCGTCATCTCCGTCGACATCCACGTCCACCGGATATGCAACCGCTGGGGAGTCGTTCGCACCGCGACGCCGGAACAGACGATGACCGCGTTGGAGGGATGGCTCCCGGAACGGTACCGAGTCGAAATCAACCGGTTGCTGGTGCCGTTCGGCAAGCACATCTGCACCGGCGTCCGTCCCAAGTGCTCCACCTGCCCCGTCCTGGACATGTGCCAACAGGTCGGCGTCACGGCCCACCGCTGAGCGGCGCTACGGTCGCCGTTGAACCAAGCGTGAAACACCGATCGGCGAATTCGGGACGAATCGCCGGGGCAGTATTCACGTCTCGTCGACCGGGCTGGGGGAGGGAGACGGTCGCGACGGTGTAGCGGCACCAGCCGTGCCCGACAACACGCCCCCGTCATGAGCGATCTCCGGAAATGGGGACGGGAAGTCGCACCGCGGTCTCCCGCCGTTCAGAACCCCTCGGTTGAGCGGTCCTCGCGCTCGAGGTGGAGCGCCGTGCCGCCGCATCGCGCGCACCGCTCAGGGCGGGCGAAGCCGCGCTCGTAGTCGCCGCAGTCCGCGCACGTCCACCGGACCAAGGAGTAGAGTCGGAGCAGGTCCGATCGGCTGACGATTCCGACGAGCCGCCCTGCGCGCACCACTGGTACCCGCCGGATCCCGTGGACGCCCATGAGCGCGACCACTTGGTCGGCACCCGTCTCGTCGCCGACGCTGATCGCGCCGCGGGTCATAATCTCGGCAACAGTCCGGCCGCGTTTGCTGATGACGTCGAACTCGCTGACGACCCCGACCAGGATACCGGCGTCGTCGACCACCGGCAGCCCGCCGAAGCCGCGAGCGCGCAACTCGCGCGCCACCTCCTCGACCGAGCCATCGGGCGTCGTCGTCACCACCTCGGTCGTCATGATCTCGGCGACCGTCACGGCCCCCGGTGTGGCATCGCGCTCCATGGATCCTCCTTCTCCCCACGCACAATGGCGGTCTCGGGGCCGCTGTTGCCCTACTCGGCGCTCGCCTCGTATCCGTCGCTGCCGTCGCTGGCGTGGGCGGCGGCAAGGCGGGCGATCGGCACCCGGTACGGCGAGCAGCTGACGTAGTCGAGCCCGGCCCGGGCGAAGAAGGCGATGCTGTCGGGGTCGCCCCCGTGTTCGCCGCAGACCCCCACCTTGAGGTCCGGCCGGGTCGACCGGCCCAGCTTCGTCCCGATCTCGACCAACCGCCCGACCCCCTCAACGTCGAGCGAGGTGAACGGGTCCCGGGGTAGGATGCCCTGCTGGACGTAGCCAGGTAGGAAGCGGCCTGCGTCGTCCCGGCTCATCCCCAGTGCCGTCTGCGTCAGGTCGTTGGTTCCGAACGAGAGGAAGTCGGCGAAGCGGGCGATCTGGTCAGCGATCAAAGCCGCCCGCGGCAGCTCGATCATCGTCCCGACCAGGTACGGCACCGCGATCCCTTCCTCCGCGAACACCGTCTCGGCCGTCCGGTCGACGACGGCCCGCTGGAGCTCGAGTTCGCGCGGCGCGCAGACGAGCGGGATCATCACCTCTGGCAGGACGGCACAACCCTCCCGCGCGACCCGGCAGGCAGCGGAGAAAATCGCCCGCGCCTGCATCGCGGTGATCTCCGGGTAGGCGACGCCGAGGCGGCAGCCGCGGAACCCGAGCATCGGATTCGCCTCGCGCAACTGCTGCACCTTCGTCCGGACGACCCCCACGTCGAGGCCCAGTTCCCAGGCCAGGTTCGCCTCCTCGGCCGCCGCGTGGGGCAGGAACTCGTGCAATGGCGGGTCGAGCGTGCGGATCGTGACGGGGAGCCCGTCCATCGCCCGGAAGATGCCGACGAAGTCCTCCCGCTGCAGCGGCAGCAGTTTGGCGAGGGCGGCGGCGCGTGCCGCGTCGTCGTCGGCCAGGATCATCTCGCGCACCGCTTGGATCCTGGTCCCCTGGAAGAACATGTGCTCGGTCCGGCAGAGTCCGATCCCCTCCGCCCCCAGCCGGACCGCCAACGCGGCGTCCTGCGGGGTGTCGGCGTTGGCCCGCACGCGCAGGCCGCGCGCCGCGTCGGCCCAGGCGAGGAGCTGGCGGTACTCTTCGCCCGTCTCGGGCCGGATCGTGGCGACCCGTCCCCGCATCACCCGCCCGGTTCCCCCATCGATCGTCAGCCAGTCGTGGCGCCGCACAACAGTCTCGCCGACCGTCAGGACCCCGCCGACCTCGTTGATCTCCAGCGCCCCGGCCCCAGTCACGCACGGCTTGCCCATCCCCCGAGCGACCACAGCCGCGTGCGAGGTGGTGCCGCCGTGCGCAGTGACGATGCCGCGGGCGGCGACCATGCCTGGGAAGTCCTCCGGCGAGGTCTCGCGGCGGACGAGGATGACCGGGCGGCCCTCCGCCTGCAGCTGCTGTGCCTCGGTGGAGTCGAAGACCGCCAGGCCGCTGGCGGCGCCCGGGGAGGCCGGCAGCCCCACGGTCAGCACCTCGGGGTCGGCGGCCGGGTCGATCGTCGGGTGGAGCAGCTGGCTGAGCTGGTCGGGCTGGACGCGGCGGACCGCCGTGGCGGGCTCGATCAGCCCCTCGCCGACCATGGCCACGGCGATGCGGACGGCGGCCAGACCGGTGCGCTTGGCCGCCCGCGTCTGCAGCATCCAGAGCCGGCCCCGCTCGATGGTGAACTCCAGGTCCTGGGCATCGGCAAAGTGCCCCTCCAGCGTCGCCGCAACGCGCTGCAAGTCGGCGAACGCCCCGGCGAGGCGTGGGTCCGCGGCCATGCCGTCCAGGGGAAGGGGCGTCCGGATGCCCGCCACGACGTCCTCGCCCTGGGCGTTGGGGAGGTACTCGCCGACCAGCTTCCGCTCGCCGGTGGCCGGGTCGCGGGTGAAGGCGACGCCGGTGGCGCAGTCGTCGCCGAGATTGCCGAAAACCATCGCCTGGACGGTGACCGCGGTGCCGAGGTCTTCGGGAATACGGAACTCCCGCCGGTAGGCGATGGCCCGCGCGGTGTTCCACGACCGGAAGACGGCCTCGACCGCCCCCCGCAGCTGCTCCCACGGATCGTCGGGGAAGTCGCGGCCGGTGGACTGGCGGACGAGGTCGCGGTAGGCATCGACCACGGAGCGAAGAGTCGGCGCGTCGAGGGCGGCGTCGACCTCCACGCCTGCGCGCCGCTTGTGGGCGGCGAGGCGGGTCTCGAAGTGGTCACCGGGGATCCCCAGGACGACCCGGCCGTACATCTGGACAAGGCGCCGAAACGAGTCCCAGGCGAATCGGTCATCCCCGGCCCGCGCGGCGAGGCCGGCGACGGTGGCGTCGGCGAGGCCCAGGTTGAGCACGGTCTCCATCATCCCCGGCATGGAGGCGGCCGCGCCGGAGCGGACCGAGACGAGCAGCGGATCGGCGGCGTCGCCGAAGCGGCGCCCCAGCTGGCGCTCGATGTCCTGGAGTCCACCCGCCACCTCCTCCCACAGTCCGTCCGGGATCGCGCCGTCGGCGAGGAAGGCGCGGCAGGCGTCGGTGGTGACGGTGAACCCGGGCGGGATCGGCAGCCCGAGGCGGGTCATCTCGGCGAGGTTGGCCCCCTTGCCCCCCAGTAGGCGGCGTTGGGACGCATCGCCGGCCCCGAACGGGGAAACCCAGCACTGTGTGGTCATCCAGAATTCTCCTCTACTCCCGCGCGGGATCATACGACGATGGCGACGGCCCGCGCTTGCCGATCCAGGAAAACCATCGATTCGAGCATGGCCCACTGACGCGGTAGCGCTAGAGAAGGCGGTCTCTGGATGGGCAGGGCGCCGAACTCACCGGGGTTCACCCTGGCGAGCGCACCTCGTGAGCCGCCCCCGGGACGTCCGGCGGGCGGGTCGGTCCACTGCTGTGGTGGGTTATTGCACGTGCAAGGTTCCGAACATGCCCGCCGGTTCGTGCCCCGGAACGTCACAGAAGAAATAGTAGTCGCCCGGCGGGGCATTGATCGTGATGGCTGTGCTCTGTCCCGGCGCGACGTCGATGTCGATCCCAAGGTTGGGGACGCCGGGGTTGTTCTTATCGGTGATCGAGAAGTTGTGGGGGGCGGATCCGAGGTTGGGCAGGTGGACCGTGACGTCGGTATTGGCCGGGATCGTCACCTCAGCCGGTGCGAATGCGATGTCGACCAGCTTGATCGTGGTCTCCGCGGCTGCGGCCGCGGGAGTGGCGCACGCATCCGGCGTGGCGGCGGGCGGTGCCATTTCTGGCGTCCCCGGATCGCTGGTTGGCGTTCCCGCCGCGGGTGACGCGCACGGGTCTTGGTTTGTTCCCGCGGTCGGTGAGGCGTCCTGGGCCGTCGCCAAAGCCCCAAGCGCGAGGGTACCGGCCATGCAGAGCGCGACAACGAGCAAACGATGCATTGCGTTTTCCTCCTCCTTCCAATTGGATCAGGTTTCGGCACAGACATCGGAGCGCTGCCCAGACGTCCGGTGCCGCCCTGCGCAGGGAGCGTCAATGGTCAAGTCGGCCATCGAGCCACGTTCGCAGCGCGGTTGCAACCTCCGGGCCCAACTGCCGCACGTCATCGATCCAGGTTGTCGTCACCCGCCCGCCCAGGTCCTTGAAACGCTCGGCAGTCGCGCCGAGCTCCGCCTCTGCCGGCGCAGTGTCGCTCCGATCGCCGACCAGCAGCACGGGCACGTCCGAGGCGACGATTTCCAGAAGACCGGGATCGGAGAACGTCGGCAGGCTGCCGCAAACCGCCATCACCCCGCAGACGAGGTCGGGCGCGATAGCGGCGAGGGCCAGCGCCAGCACGGCGCCCTGGTCGTAGCCGAGCAGCCAGGGCAGCGCCGGCTCGCCTTCGGCCGCGCGCTCCCGCACGTCGTGGACGAAACGCTCGATCTGCGCCAGGCTGTCGCCGAAGCTGGCAGGTTCTGGGCGGTACGCCCGCCCGCCGCCGTACCAGGTGTGGGCCACCATCTCCCGGACGGTGTACACGCCCCGCGCCGCCTCGGGCGCGACGACGCGCACGTCGGATCCGAGGGACCGGGCGAGCGGGACGAGGTCGTCGAGGCCTCCGGTGGCGCCGTGGAGGGCGACGATTGTGGCCCGCGCCGGCGACGTCTCCGGCGGTAGGTCGCGGTAGACCAGGGCGCTGTACGGCATTCGTGTCCGTCCCATGGAATGCCCGGTCGGCAAAGCGCCGACCGGGCATTCCCCGTAGAGTCGCGCGACGACGCGACCGTTAGACCTCCTTGACCGACTCCTCGTGGGCGTTGAGGGCGGCGATGTACCCGAAGGTGACCGCCGGCCCGAGTGTCGAGCCACCGCCCCAGTAGGCGCTGGCCGACGGCGAGGCGATGCAGGTGCCGGCCCCGTAGAGTCCCGCGATCGGCTCGTCCTGGGTGTTGACCACCTGGGCCTTCGGGTTGATGACCGGACCGCCGTTTGTCGTCAACGTCCCGCCGCCGACGGCGATCGCGTAGTACGGCCCCTCGGAGCGGATGGGGTACATCGTGATGTTCGGTTGGTCGGGCGACGGCCACTCGGCGTCCTTGAAGTCCGGGTTCGACGGCGGGCTGGTCGGCCACTCCCGGTCGTAGGCGAAATCGCCGCGCAAGAAGTCCGGGTCTTTGCCGTCCCGCGCGAAGGCGTTGAAACGCGCGACGGTCGCGTCGAGATTGGAGGCAAACGAGGAGTCGAGGCGAACGCCGCCCGTCCGGCCGGTGTACTCGGCAAGCCGAGCGTCGATCTTGTCGCTCAGCTCGGCCAGCGTCTGACCGGTGATCAGGTACGGCGCCTCGACGCCCGCGGCCGGGATCGGGTAGCCCCCGCCCCAGAAGTCGGCCGTCCGCTGGTCGTAAATCCAGAAGAGCACCTCGTTGGTCCACTCGCCGCGGGTCGCGTCCCAGTTGAAGTGGGCCTGGGTGCGGTCGTTGTAGTTGCGCTTCTCGTTGACGACCCGGACGCCGAAGCGATTGACCAGGATCGACGTGTCGCCGGTGATAAAGAAGATGTCGCTTGGGGTACTGGAGAACTCCAGCGCCTGCTCGAGGACGACCTGGCCGTGGAAGGCGCCGGTCATGTTGCCCATCTTGGCGCCGACCGCACCGGCGATGCGGACGAAGTCGCCCTCGTTGGTCGGCACGGCGCAGCCGCCGAACATCGGCCCGCGCTGGTAATGGAGGACCATCCACTTGTCGTGGGTGAAGTCTCCGCTGCCGAAGATCACGGCCTTGCGTCCTCGGACGGCGACGGTGGCGCCGTCGGCCGTGGCCGCCTCGACTCCGACAACCGCTCCGGCGTCGTTGACGACGACGCGCTCGACCCGGTGCCCGGTCAGGACCGGGACCTGCCGCTTCTCGGCGGCCTCGCTCAACTGCCGGATCATCTCAGGTCCGGCGCCACCCGTGGCACCTTCGGGGGGCTTGACGGAGATCAGGCGTCCGCGCGGGGCCTTGTTCTCCGGGTAGTGCTCCATGTAGTCCGGCGTCGGTTTCTTGTCCCAGGTCAGGCTCATGAAGGACTGGAGGGCGCCGATCTCGGCAAGCTTCTCGACGGCGGGGGAGGCATTGTCGTACATCGCCTCGATCAGGGCGAAGTCGTTCGGGAAGGCGCCGAAGCGGCCTTCGGGATCGTCCGGGTTGTAATACTGGCGGTAGGAGTATTTCACCATGTAGCGGAGCGCGTCTTCACGCGGGTCGGTGAGACCGGCTTCGCGCATGTGCGGATTGTTCGGGATCCAATAGCCGCCGCCCGACTTGCCCGTCGTCCCGCCGATCGTCTCGGCCTTCTCGAGCATGATCACCTTGCTGCCGAGCTCGGCGGCCATGACCGCGGCGGTAAAGGCCGCCGCGCCGGAGCCCACGACGACGATGTCGGCCTCCTGATCCCAGGCGGCCTGCGCGGCGGCGCGCGAGGCGCCGAACGGGACAGCTCCAAGTTGAGTACCGGCCGCGAGCGCGGTGCCGGCGGCGCCTGCCCCGGCCGCGCGGAGGAAGTTGCGGCGCGAGACACGGAAGGATGGGGCTACCTTGGTTGGGGAAAGGTCCTCGTTCTGTGGCATTGCTGCTTGCCCTTCGCTCAACGTACCGAGTGCGAGCGGCCCCACACGGGACCGCCACAGGTAACGTTCGCCTGCCGACCCCACCTCCTCCTCTGTCGTGCCGGCGACCCGCCGGGTTCACCGCTGCGGCATCCGGGTTGACGACGCAGCCGAAAGGCACCACCCTTGCGGGAGCGGGTATTGATGGAGCCGCCGATGGCTCCTCCCGCGAAAGCCAGGTCCCGATGAGGGAGAACCCCGCCGAAGGAGCCGATGCGCCGTAGCTGTCCGCTCGCGACCCTGCTACCGCACCGTGCCCAACGCCCGGAGGTTATATTAGCCCATGGTAACAAATAAACGACCATCTCGCGAGGTGGGACGACCTCGGGTCTTTACCGACGTCGACGTCTTCGCCGCGGTCACGCGGGCCATCACCCGTCTCGGCTACGCGCACCTCAGTGTCGACGCGGTGGCAGCAGAGGTTGGCTGCACGGGACCAGCCCTCATCCGGCGCTTCGGCTCGAAACGAGGCCTCCTTCGGGCCTACCTGGAGCAGGCCAACGCCGCCAGCATCGAGCGCTTCCGCTGGGCGCGTGAGACCCAGGGATCGCCGTTGGCGGCGCTGCGCGCCCGCTTTCGGATCCCGACCGACCAGCGGCCCGACGAGGTGGCAAACCCGGCGGGCTACGTCAACCTCGTCCTCTTCCACCTTGTCGCCTGGGCCGATCCCGCGCTCCGCGAGACGGAGACGCAGCGGCGGCGGTTGTTCGTGGAGGAAATCGCAGCGTTACTCGAAGACGCGCTCGACGCGGGAGAGCTTGTCCGATGCAACCCGCACCGGCTCAGCACCACGTTGTTGGCCGCCCTCACCGGAACGGCACTGCAGTGGGCGAGCGACCCGGACAGGGCGATCGAAGAGCAGCTGGTCGAGATGATCGAGGAAATCGTGGCTCCGTACCGCGCCGAGGCCGGAGGCCTAGCGGGGTCCACGACAAAACCAACCTCGACCTAGAATGGCGTCCTCGTCTGTCTATCTCTCAAACGGCCCCTTATGCAGCACTCGTCGGCATGCCGCACGGCGGCATGGTCCGCGGGTGAGGACTTGACTCCATAGCCATCCCGAAATCAACGTCTGGATACTCGTGGCCTCGGCAGGTTTGGGGACAACGACACCCTGTCGATCCGGGCGGCGACCCCGGAGCGACCGTCGGGGCTCGGCCCCGTCGCTCGTTTGTCGCGACGATCGCCCGGGCCGCGATCCGCGGTTCGGGGTCGATGT
The DNA here is from genome assembly GCA_034667245.1 of Thermomicrobiales bacterium. GTDB lineage: Bacteria > Chloroflexota > Chloroflexia > Thermomicrobiales > UBA6265 > DATBFX01. Next base: position 20,643 of record JAXDKI010000492.1, read on the forward strand.
CCCTCCACTCAAGGACGATCGGCCGCTGAACCTATAACGACCAGCCAGGGCTACGTCGCGACGAAAACCCCAGAGCAGACGATGAAGGCGCTCGACCGCCACCTCCCCGAGCGCGACCGGGTCGAGATCAACAAGCTTCTCGTCCCCTTCGGCAAGCACGTCTGCACCAGCGTCGCGCCCGAGCGACTGCGAAGGGCCTTGAAGCACTCCCTATGACGAGAAGAGGGCAAATGCCCGCGTCGGTCCGCCGGACGCGCCGAGGTGGCGCGGGCCGCCCACGATGATGGTCGCCCCGCTCGGCGGGACCGTACCCACACCACCGTGCTCCCGGCCGGCCGCTACGGCCGGGAGCACGGTGGTGTGGGTTGCGAAGTCGGTCGAGGCGCCGAAGTCGAGGCCGACGGTGTCGACACCAATGCCGACAATATGGCCGCCGCGTCGGAGTGGAAGCCGGGGAAGTGCGGGGTACCCGAAGCATCCTGGTTGATGAAGGCAGCGGCGTCGCCGACGCGCGCGTCCCAGCCGGAGTGCATCGCGACCAAGGCGCCTGCCGGGAGCGGGCCGTGCTGCCGCTCCCAAGCCAGGATGTCGTCCGGCATGAGTTGAGCATCGGGATCACTCGCCGCTCGGTCGGAGATGTCGACCACCGCCAGCGCCGCGACGAGGCGCTCGACCGGGAGCCGC
>JAXDKI010000493.1:0-2903 GCA_034667245.1 Thermomicrobiales bacterium
CCCCGCGTGCTGATCGCCAACGCCGGTCTCTCCCCCCGTCCTCTCCGCGTCACGCTCCCCGCCCAATCGGCAACTGGGTCGGTCGTCACTGCCGACGGCATCGCCCTCCCGACCCAGGCGACGGACGACGGTCTCCTCGTCGGCGATCCGCAACGTCGCGTTCCCGGTCTCGGCTGGGCCGTGCTCGATCTTGTCGAGGGCGTCGGCGATCAACCGCAGTCGATCACGAGCGGCGTCACGGCCGAAGCAACTACCGACCTCACCGTTCTTGAGAACGAGCTCCTCCGGGTTGAGATCGGCGCCGACGGCACCATTGCCCGCCTCCTCGACAAATCCGCCGGTCGCGAAGTTCTCGCCGACCGCGGCAATCAACTCTGGGCCTACCTCGACAAGCCCCGCGCCTGGGACGCCTGGGACGTCGACGAGACCTACGAGCGCAACGGCGAGGAGATCGGCGGCGTCGAAGCCGTCGAAGCCGTCGAGTCCGGCCCCGTGCGCGCCTCAGCTCGTGTCTCCCGGACCTGGCGCGGCTCACGTATCGTGCAGACCTACCGCCTCTGGGCCGGCTCGACCCGCCTCGACATCGAGACCTACGTCGATTGGCATGAGCGCCAGATCCTCCTCAAGGCCCGCTTCCCGCTCGCCATCCGCACCCACGAGGCGACCTTCGAGACGATGTACGGAGTGGTTCGCCGCCCAACCCACCGCAACACCTCGCTGGCCGCCGCCCAGTTCGAAGGCAGCGGCCACCGCTTCGCCGACCTCTCCGAACCCGGCTACGGCGTCGCCCTCCTCAACGACGGAAAGTACGGCCACGGCGTCCACGAAAACGTCCTCACCCTCAGTCTCCTCCGCGGCCCCCTCTACCCTGACCCCCTCGCCGACGAGGGTGAGCATCGCTTCACCTACAGCCTCCTCCCCCACACCGGCGACTGGACCGACTCCACCGTTGTCCAAGAGGCCTTCGCCCTCAACAGCCCGCTCATTCCTGTGCCCGCCGGTGCCGATACTGCCGCGTCGGCCTCAGGTCTGCTGGAGACCGAGGGTGTCCCCCTCGCCCTCGGCAGCCTCAAGCGCGCCGACGACGGTGATGGGGTCATCCTCCGCCTCTACGAACCGCACGGCCGGCGCGGCACTACCACACTCCGCTTCAGCCGCCCGCTCCAGACTGCCGAACGTGTCAACCTCCTCGAAGAACCTGCTGAAGGAAGCCAACCGTTGGAAATCGGCGTCGATCATTCGCTATCGCTGTCGGTCCGCCCGTTCGAGGTGATCTCCCTGCGGCTGCAGTTGACCTGATCCCATCCCTTGTCGGTCTGCCGGGGCGTACCCCATCCTTGCCAATCGGCAAGGATGGGGTACGCCCCGGAGGGACCACATGTCCGAAGACACCCGACCAGATCCACCGAAGGCAGCGCCGCCGGTCGAGATGCTCTCTGCCTTCCTCGACTTCCACCGCGCGACCCTCCTTTGGAAGATCGAGGGACTCACCGACGAGGAGCTCCGGCGGCCGATGGTGCCCTCCGGCACAAACCTCCTCGGGATCGTCAAGCACTCCGCCTACGTCGAGCGCTGGTGGTTCCGCCGCGTCTTTGCCGGCGAAGACGTCGAATTCCCCTGGTCCGAGGCCGACCCCGACGCCGAATGGCGCGTCGAGCCCACCGACACGATTGAGGACATCATCGCCCTCTACCGGGACGAAACCGCACGTTCCCGCGAGATCGTCCGCGGCGCCTCCTGGGACGATCTCGCCAAAGCTTCCTCGAAGGGACACACCCTCGGCTGGATCCTCACCCACATGGTCGAGGAGGTCGCCCGCCACAACGGCCACGCCGACATCCTCCGCGAGCAGATCGACGGCACAGCCGGCGAGTAGTCCAGGCATCGCCGGCTGCCCGCGCTCCCCTGTCGGCATCGTTCTTGCCCCTTGGCACTTATGTGTCGTCGCGAATGGATGCGACGGCCCGACATCAGTCGCCCGACGGGTGCAGGGGAGCAGAGCGATGGACGAAGGCGATCTGAAGTTTCTGTTCATGGACGAGCTGAGCAAGCTCGACTGGGGCCAGGGCCTCGACAAGATCGAGATCTACGACGAACTCCAGGACTACGAGCCGCTGCAGATCCTGGTTGCTCAGTACGTTGCCGATGGCACCTATTCGACGGCAGAGGAGGTCTGCCTCCTCATCCCGGAGCAGGCTTGGCAGGACGCCCAAGGCGACGGCGAATGGCACGGCGGCCAGGTCCAGGACATCCCCGGGATGGAGAGCCACTTCCGGGAAGGCCCCGTCGGTCGCGACGACTCCGACGTCTACCACCCCGGCGCCGCGCCCCCACCGACCCCGGGCTTTGGTCAGTCCGCCGGCGCTCAGACAGGAGCCACAACCCCCTCCGGAGATGACCCATTCGGCGATGACGCAGCCCCGCTTGGCACGCCCGGCACCTCATTCGAATCGACCTACGAAGGCTAAATGCAGCAATGGCACCGGCCGATCCTGCGGTGGAATCGGCCGGTGCCGTTGCTCGTCATCAAATCATCCGATGAAGACGACCCCTGCCTTGACCGACTGGATCGAGGCAGCCGCCGAGCTATCGCCATGTTCGATGCCGACCCCGCTCAGACTGCCCGCGGCGCTGGCCGGCCGTGCCTTGCCGCTGAACGAACCGCTCACCGTCGCCTCGTCGGTCGGCAGAACAAACGGGGCACCGTCGACGCCTACTATCTCGACCGCACCTTCGCCGGAGTCGACTGGCCAGCCCTGCGAAACGCCTTCGAAGCCCGGGTGCGCGGGGCACAGTCCGTAGAGGAGTTCTACGCGCTCATCGTCCAAATGGTCGCCCGGCTCGGCGACCAGCACACGCGCTACGCCCCGCCCTGGCAGGTCGCGACTGAGGTCGCGCTAGCC
>JAXDKI010000494.1:0-5952 GCA_034667245.1 Thermomicrobiales bacterium
CACGTTCGGTAGCGGTGGAACGGTAGGCAGGATTAGGTCAGGTAGTACCAGTCGCAGATGACGATGTCGCCTCGTTGCGTTGTGATTGCCACCTCGCCGTCGTCGGCGCGGCCGTCGAAGAGGACAACGTGCCCCCTGTTCTGCACCGAGCAGTAGACGTAGGCACCCTCGTATCTGCCGATGTCTTCGCCGACGAGCTCGTTCAGACCCGCCCGCGGGCCGAAGGTGACCTCACCTCTCGTGTTGGTCGACTTCGTGGTGCCGTGGCCGGTCGGATTGTAGGCGGTGAAGTTGGCACCGGCGAGGCGCCTATGGTGACAATTGTTGAAGAGATCGCCCGTGTTCTGGGGGCAGACCGCCGTGTGGAAGGTGATCCGGGCGTACTTGGAAACCGCCTGCGTCTGCTGCACCGACGAGACGGCGAGAATCCCTGCCACCATGAGTACCGCGATTACGGACCGAGCAACGAATCCCATGCGAGGCATCACGCCGTCCTTTCGCTGCACGGGCGGGAGGTCATCCCGCCGCGTCACGTCACCGCCGGCTGACTCGCCCTGCCTTCCCACAAAGCAGTCCCGTTCCGACCGGTGACACCGATGTTAGGCTCATTATGCGAGCATGTCTAGTATGTACGTTCGGAGTTTGTAACTCCTCCGACAGGTTTCGTGATGGTTCTGTCGGGTGGAGGGGCTAAGGGCGGTTCAGAGGGCTTGAGCGTGGCGATCGGCGAAAGCGTCCGTGGGATAATGCCGCAAGATTGGTGAGAACCTCCTCATTGCGATGGGAAGGACAGTTGCGATGGTGGCACGTGCCCCAGCCAAGCTCGATCGTGCGCGCATCCAGGAACTGACGGTGCGCGAAGAGCAGCGTCTCAACGACCGGACCCAGGGGTCGGGCGCGATGTATGAGCGGGCGCGCCGGAGTATGGCGGGCGGTGTGCCGTCGTCGTATCAGGTGCGCGACCCGTGGCCGATCTATCTCGAGGAGGGACGCGGCTCGAAGGTCTGGGACGTCGACGGCAACGAGCTGATTGACTTCCACAATGGCTTCGGCTCGATGGTGCAGGGGCACGCCCACCCGGCGATCGTCAAGGCGGTCCAGGAGCGCGTCGCCCGCGGCACCCACTTCGCGGCGCCAATCGAGGATGCGCTGGTCGTCAGCGAGGAGCTTTCCCGACGCTTCGGGCTGCCGCTCTGGCGCTACGTCAACTCCGGGACCGAAGCGACGATGGACGCGATGCGAATCGCCCGCGCCTACACCGGGCGCGAAACGGTGATGAAGATCTTCGGGTCCTACCACGGGCACCACGACTACGCGATGGTCTCGATCTCGGTGCCGTACGAGAAGATCGGCGACCGCGACAATCTCGCCTCGTTGCCGTACGGGGCAGGTATCCCGAAGGCAGCGGCAGAGCTGACGGTCCCGGTGCCGTTCAACGACGCGCCGGCAATGGAGCGGCGGATCGAGCGGCTGACCGAGGAGGGACGGAAACCGGCCTGCGTGATCATGGAAGCGGCGATGATGAACCTCGGCGTCGTCCTGCCCGAGCCGGGGTATCTGGAAGCGGTGCGGGAGATCACGCGCCGGCACGGGATCGTCCTGATCTTCGACGAGGTCAAGACCGGTCTCTGTGTCGCTCCCGGCGGCGCGACCGAGAAGTTTGGGGTGTTGCCGGACATGGTGACGCTGGCGAAGGCACTCGGCGGGGGTCTGCCCTGCGGCGGGATCGGTGCCAGCGAAGAGGTGATGGAGGTGGTGACGAGCGGCAAGGTCTATCAGGTCGGCACCTATAACGGGAACCCGCTGACGATGGCCGCCGCCCGTGCCAGTCTGGAAGAGGTGTTGACGCCGGCCGCCTACGATCACCTGAACTTGCTGAACGATCGGCTGATGGTGGGATGCGACCGGGTACTGGAGACGTACAACCTGCCGGGGTACACGGTCGGGATCAGCTCGAAGGGGTGCGTCACCTTCTCGGCGAAGAAGATCGTCGACTACGAGTCGTTCATGGAGAACCAGGACGCGGAGCTCACCCACCTCGCCTGGCTCTACATGATGAATCGCGGCGTCTTCATGACGCCCGGGCGCGAGGAGGAGTGGACACTCTCCGTCGCCCACTCGGTCGAGGACGCGGATACGTACATCGCCGCGTTCGAGGAGATGGCGCACGATCTGGTGGCGTGACGCCTATGACGGAGGTCGAATCGGCGCGACGGCGGATCATGGTCACGCGCAACGATCGAGAGGTCCTTCACTTCGTTCAGGATGACTAGAAGGAGGATACCCCTTCCTTGAACATCCTGAGCGCCAGCCAAGGATCTCTCGATCGTCAAAAGGCTAATAGCGCTGAGAAGATCGGGCCGCTACTTCGCCTCGTCCGATTCCCGTCTTGCATGGTCTCCCCGTAACTGCCCGCAGGCGGCGGCGATTTCGATGCCGCGGGAGTAGCGGACGGTTGTGGGGATGCCGGCGGCGCGGACGACCGCGGCGAAGCGCTCGATGCCGGCTTTTTCGGGGCGCTCGTAGGGGAGAACGTCGACCGGGTTGAGGGGGATGATGTTGACGTGGCAGAGGGTGCCGCTGAGCAGCTCGCCGAGCGCCTGCGCGGTCTCGTCGGAGTCGTTGATCCCCGCCATCAGGGCGTATTCGAAGGAGACGCGGCGACCCGTCCTGGCGATGTATCGCTCGATCGCGGCCATCAGATCGGCGATCGGGTAGCGGCGGTTGATGGGGACGAGGCGGCTGCGCAGCTCGTCGTCGGGGGCGTGCAGGGAGACGGCCAGGTTGACCTGGAACGGTTCGGCGGCGAGTTTGTCGATCATCGGGACGACGCCGGAGGTCGAGATGGTGATCCGGCGGGCGCCGAAACCCATGCCCTGTGGGTCGTTCAGGATCGCCACGAACTTCATCGTCGCATCGTAGTTGTGGAAGGGCTCGCCCATCCCCATCATGACGAGGTTGGTGAGCGAGCGACCGAGCTCGCGGGCGCGACGGGCGGCGTCGACCGTCTGCTGGACCATCTCGCCGGTGGTGAGGTTGCGTGTCAGGCCGCCAAGTCCGGTGGCGCAGAAGGCGCAGCCGACGGCGCAGCCGACCTGACAGGAGACGCAGACGGTCGCCCGGTCCGGGTAGAGCATGAGGACGGTCTCGACGAACTGGCCGTCGAAGGTGCGGTAGAGGATCTTCATCGTTTCGCCGCCGTCGCTCGCGATCTCGCGGACCGGTTGCATGGTGGTGACGGGGAGGGAGGACGCGAGTTCCTGCCGGAGCGCCGCGGGCAGACTCGTCATCTCCTCGTAGTCCGACACCAACCGCTTGTACGTCCAGTCGAAGAGCTGTCGGGCGCGGTACGCGGGCTGGCCGAGAGCGGTCAGCCGGTCTTCGAGCTCGGACAGAGTCAGGTCCTGGAGGGAGACCGGCCGGTCGCGGCGAGGCATGGCCGATCGCACCGGGCGGGTCGGTGTGGACGGCGTTTCGATGGCGATGGGAACAGTAGTCAGAGTGGTGATATCGCTTGCCATAACACGACGAAGAGTACCACACCGGTAGACCACGATCCGCTTGTCAGGGCGATACTCATGGCTGTGGTGTGCCTGCTGGTATGGGAGAGGCGATCGGTGAGGCTGCCGCTGGCTCAGCTGCGTCCGGGTTCTGCTGCAGCCAGCGGATGTAGTTGACGACGTTCCAGATGTCTTCGTCGCTGAGTTGGCCGCCGAAGGCGGGCATGGCGGTGTTGATCTTGCCGTTCTTGATCCAGTTGAAGAACTCGCCGTCGTAGTGGGCGAGGGCATGGGTGGTGTGGAAGTTGGCGGGTGGTGGGTAGGGCGGATCGAGATTGGCGGCGGCCGGCCCATCCCCACGACCGGTTGCACCGTGGCAGACGGCACAATTGGCCATGAAGATCTCTTTGCCGCGGGTGACCGAGGCCTGGTCGGCCACGACCGGGCTCCTGGCCGTGAGTGCCACCGCCGTCCCGCCGGGGTTGGTCCGGCCCTGGAGGAGTAACACGGCACCGAGGGCTAATGCGACCATGCCGAGACCGGCGCTCTCTTTGCGCAACGGCGTCCGGCCGGCGTACCAGGCGAGCGAGAGTCCGGCCAGACCGGCGACGAGCAAGGCCAATCCGGCGATACCGGCGGAGCTGGTGAACCGCCAGGCTGGGCGCGGCAGGGATGCTGACGAGGCGGTTGTTTTGATCGGGATGCTGGTCGAGGCCTGCCACTGAAACTCGCCAACCTTGCGGACGATGACCTGGATCTGCCAGTCGCCGGCGACGCTCAACTCGCTACCGTGCGCTTCGAAGGCGGTGCTGCCGATCCGGCTGAGTTTGACTTCCTTTTGTCCGGTTTGGACGTTCGGCATGGTCAGGCGAAGCAGCGCCTCCGTCTGATCGGGTAGGGCGTCACCACCGAGGTCGAGTCGATAGTGATTCGGGCCGGTCACGGCCGGCGCGATCGCCAACGTGCCAGATCGTCCTTGCGCTTCGAGGTGGAGCGTGACCTGTCCGGCCTCTTGGACGAGGGTTTCTCGCGCCGGCGGTTGGCTTGTCAGCCGGCCGACGACGAGGAGGACGGCGACGACGAGGACCAGCTCGGCGCCAACCAGGATGGCGAAGCGGCGACTCCAGGCGGTGCTCGCCCGATCGTCGCTGCCCCGCTTGAGGCGTGGACCGACGACGAGCAGGTTGGAGGCGGCGAGGAGGAGGAGGGGGACGAGGAGGAGGAGCTTGGCGATGAGGGAGTGACCGTAGGCGGTCTCGCGCAGTCCCTTCAGGTTGCCGACCTGGAGCCAGGCGTTGTAGAGACCCGTGATGCCCATGACTCCCCAGGCCGTCAGGGCGACGACCGAGAAGCGCGGGATGGTGCGAGCAAGCACGACCCGTCGACCTGTGGGGGTGAGGTCTCGCAAGGTGGGTACGAGAGCGCCCCCGAGCAGGAAGAGTCCGCCGACCCAGATCGAGGCCCCGAGGAGATGGACGACGTCGAAGGCGACCGCCGCCGTCCGACCGGTGGGTTGGGCCGCGGCGTGTGCGATCAGGCTGAAGGGAATCGGCAAGGCGGCTGCGAGCAGGAGTGTTGTCGCCGCGAGCCACCGGCGCCGTCGTGGCCACCACCAAGCGCAGAGGGAGAGAACTGCCGCGAAGAGGAAAATCAGGACGATGCGATAGACCCAGATTCGCCCGTAGCGAGTGTCGGTTAGGGTCGTGCGGGTGGCGTCGAGCAGGCTATTCCCATCGCGGGCACCGTCCGCTTGGACGAGGAGGGCAAGGACACTCCCGGCGACCGCGACGACCACGCCGCCGGTGGCGAGCCGGCGGACGCGACGGGTCAGCTCGGGTCCGGCTTGCCAAGCCGGCGAGATTCCAGGTCGCAGGACGAGCAGCCAGATCGGCCAGACGGCGACGGAGACGGCGAGCCCGAGCAGGGGAATCCAACGGGAGACGGTCCGCAGCCATTCGGGCGGCCCGCTCGAATCGGTAGTCGCCGGAGGGATGACGTTGACGACGTCGGCCTGGGTGCCGATGGTGAAGGCGAAGTAGCCGTGCGCGTCGTGCCCGTCTGCCGCCGAGAGGGTGCGGTAGACGACGGTGTAGGTTCCGTTCGGCAGGTTGGACGGAATCGAGAGCATGAGGACGTTGCGATCCGAGTCGTCGAATTGGAACGAGGTGCCGGGGACCTTCGTGCCGGTTTGATCGTAGAGCTCGGCGCGGGTGTAAGAATGCTCCAGCGGTTCCGTGAACCGCATCGTCACCTGCTGCGGCCACAACGCCATGACGGAATTCGCGGGTGGATCGCTGCTCTCGAGGAAGGCGTGCGCTGACGCCGGCTGGACGTGGAGCGCCAGGGCGAGGAAGAGGGCGAGGGCGGCAACGAGTGCCCGCCATCGATAGGGGTGCGAGGCATGCGCTTGTAGGGGCGTTGCTTGCCGCGCCCGGCTCAACAAGGTGACGTT
>JAXDKI010000495.1:0-3457 GCA_034667245.1 Thermomicrobiales bacterium
TACATCTCCCATCGCCTCGACGAGCTACATCAGATCGGCGACCGCATCACCATCATGCGCGATGGCAAGACGGTCGACGAGCGGGCACTGAGCGAGATCTCGAAACTCGAAATCGTCGCGCGAATGCTTGGCAAAGAGCTGGGCGAAGTCCGTCGCGAGGGAGCGACCGGATTTACGAAGAGGGACGTCCAGACCACGAGTGCGCCATTGCTCGAAGCCAGCGGACTTCGCCGAGGTCGGGCGCTCCAGGGCGCCTCGGTCGCCGTCCGACCCGGGGAGATCGTTGGACTCGCCGGCCTGCTCGGCTCCGGTCGGACCGAAGTCGCCCGCGTGGTCTTCGGTGCCGATTCCGTCGAGGACGGGACGGTCCGGTTCGAGGGGCAGCCAGCAGCGTTTCATTCCCCCGCCGGCGCGATTCGCACCGGTATCGGACTCTGCTCCGAGGATCGCAAGGCCGAAGGGATCATCCCATACATGTCGGTGCGCGAGAACCTGACGCTGGCGGCGCTACCAACCCTCGCCAGGAACGGGATCGTCGATCGCAACCGGCAGCGGGAGGTCGTTGACCGTTTCATCATGCGACTCGACATCAAGACATCCAGTCCGGAGCAGCGGATTCGCGAGTTGTCGGGCGGGAACCAGCAAAAGGTCCTGCTGGCACGGTGGCTTTGCCTGAATCCGAAACTGCTTATCCTCGACGAACCGACTCGTGGTATCGACGTCGGCGCCAAAGCCGAGATTCAGGGGTTGATCGACGAACTGGCGGATCAGGGACTTGGCGTCCTGATGATCTCGTCCGAGATCGAGGAGATCGTCGAAGGGAGCGATCGGGTTACGGTTTTGCGCGATGGTCGCACGGTCGCGGAGTTCGACCGGGATCAGATCTCTCAGGATGCGATCATCACCGCGATGGCACATGGTGAGGACGCCGCCGTCCATCCGCCCGTAGGAACCTGACCATGGCGAACCTCGGGCGAGCTGGCACCGCTTCCGCCTCGACCTCTGCCCTGCGCCTGGCGTTGCCGAGTTGGCTTCGCGATGCCAGCCAGACGCAGCGAGCCCTCTCCGCCCTGGTCGTGTTGTCCCTCTACAACGCGATCTTCACCAACAACTTCCTGACCTTGGCAACCTTGCGCGTCAACCTGACTCAGGTGGCGACGATCGTGATCGTCGGCGTCGGCATGACCCTCGTCATTGCGACGGGCGGTATCGACCTCTCCGTGGGCGCGCTGATGGCGATCGCCGGAATGGTTGCTCCCAAGATCTTCATGAGCGAGCGTGGGCCCCTGGACAGCCCCTGGGTGGCGGTCCCGCTCGCCATCGTCGTACCGATCCTGGTGGCAGGCGCGTTTGGCGTGTTCAACGGCACGCTGGTCACGTGGTTTCGCATTCAACCGATCATCGCGACGTTGGTCCTCTTTCTCGGCGGTCGCGGCATCGCCAAGGCCCTCTCGGACGGCAAGCTCGTCGAGTTCCGCAATCCCAACTTTGACTACATCGGCACCGGACGACCGCTCGGCATTCCGGTCCAGGTCATACTGATGGCAATCATCGTCGCCCTTGCCGCGTGGGTGATGCGCGGCACGACCTTCGGTCGCTACGTCCTCGCAACCGGGGGAAACGAGCCGGCGGCGCGGCTGGCCGGAGTGCCGGTCGACCGAGTCAAGATCGCCGTCTACGCGATCAGCGGTCTCCTGGCCGGTCTCGCCGGGTTGATCGTGATCTCGCTGAATACCTCAGCCGATCCGTACCGCGTCGGGGAGGGCATGGAACTCGACGCGATCGCCGCGGCGGCGGTCGGTGGGACGGTCTTGACGGGCGGCCGGGCGACGGTGGTCGGCACCCTGATCGGCGCCTCGATCATCCACCAGATTCGGTACACCTTGATCTCTCACGGCGTCGCCGATGGGACGACCCGGATCGTCGTCGCGGCGACGATTATCCTCGCCGTTCTCCTGCAATGGCGGGGGGATTAGGGGCGCAGATGGCGACCGGGACCACGGACATCCGCGGTGAGCGACAAAGCGAGCGTAGGGCGTTCGTGGGGAGCCTGCTCCAGCAACAGGGCGTGCTGATCGCCTTGCTGATCGTCCTCGCCTTCGGCCTACTCCGCTACGGGGAGAATTTCCGAAGTTCTTTCAACATTTGGGAGATGCTGCGGAACAACTCCTACTACGGGCTGATCGCGCTCGGCATGACTTTCGTCATCATGACCGGCGGTATCGATCTCTCGGTGGGAGCGGTCGTCGCGTTGACGTCGGTCACCGCCGCGCGTCTCAGTCCGCACGGCGTCTTGGTCGCGACGCTCGGTGCGATCGCGCTCGGTCTCGGGATCGGCCTGATCAATGGCGGCCTGATCGCGCGGTTCAAGATTCAACCCTTTATCGTCACCCTTGCCATGCTCCTCGCGTGTCGCGGCGGCGCCCTCAACCTCGCTCACAACGCCAACGTCTCGGTCGATTTCGCGAGCGGGTTTATCGACCTCGGACAGAAAAACCTCGGCCGCATCCCGGTCCCCGTCGTGATCACGGTCGTCGCCTATCTCCTCGCTTCGATCGTTCTCAACCTGACCCGATTTGGCCGGCACACACTGGCGATCGGCGGCAACGACGAGGCGTCGCGTCTCGCCGGGCTGCCGGTCGCGCGCACGATCGTTTCGGTCTACGCCTTGAGCGGGGCTCTTGCCGGTCTCTCCGGCGCGATCCTCGCCGCACTCGCCTTTACCGGCTCGCCGAATTACGGAATCGGTTGGGAACTGACCGCGATCGCGGCAGTCGTCGTCGGGGGCACGCTCCTCACCGGCGGCCGAGGCTCCGTCTGGACCACCCTGGTCGGCGTGCTCCTCCTCGGACTCATCTTCAACGAGCTGAACTTTGAGCGTGGCAAGGGCATCTTCGAACTGACGCAATATTGGGAGGAGGTCATTCGCGGCGCATTCCTCCTTATCGTCGTCATCGTGCAGAGCCGCCTAACCCGACGCGGACCTGCAGCCCTCCGCACCTGAGACTCCACGAAGTGCGACTATGGTTAGTGTTTGGAGTTCAATCTCCGAGACAAGACAGAGTAACGACTCATCTTCCCCTCCGGTCATCCTGCGCGCAGCGAAGGACCTTTCTCCGATCATAGCCCAGCAACATCATCAAGCCGCCTCTTCAGAACAGAGAGTTCATGGCAGGCGGACGCGCACGACTGGCTCATCATCATACGAAGGACGCTCCTCAGCGATCACAGCTAACCCATCCTTGGTCAAACTTCTGACAACGCCGCCGAGCCAATCGAGATGCTCGACATTGAAGTCGTCGCGGATCGACCGCCCCAGTTCGGCCAAGTCGATACTCGCTTCGTCGGTGTCCCCTTCGGGCAGCCTGCGAAGCCGAGCCAGGACCCGACCACGATAGAACCGATTGGACTCCTCGAAGCGATAAGGCGGAGTGCGCGGGAACGCGGTCGGGGAGAC
>JAXDKI010000496.1:0-10303 GCA_034667245.1 Thermomicrobiales bacterium
ACACGGGATGACGTGACCGAGCCATTGCCCATCGTCACCGCGAGTCACGAGGTAACCGGTGTTGCCGCCGAGGGTCGTCGCGAGGATCGTCTCGTCCTTGACATCCCCAACGGGTAGGGGCAACTCATCGACTGCGGATATGAGCACGCCCTGCGCTTTGATGCGATTGGGCAAGCTTGCTATCTGGATTCTGGAGACTCCATCGCGCGCAAACTTCGGTGACGTTTGTATGCGCATCGTTTCTGGATACCGTCTTCACCATTACGTCGCTCCTTCCATATTTCCGCACGCCCTACCCCGCGCGGCACCCCCGCACCAGCCGTTGACACCCGAAAAGGACGGTTGCTATGCTCCGTCGGGCTTCCGACTCCACCCGGCAGACACTTCAAGGCGGAGAACCGGCATGCGCGGGCGCGCGTCCCTGCTCATCACAATCATCGGGGTAGCGGTCTTCGCCGTTGCCTGTGGGCGTGCCACGCAGAAGCAGATCGATCAGGCGCTCGGCATCACCCCGACGGCGACGCTCGGTCCAGCCGATTTTGCGACCTCGACCGCGCGCGCCGCCGCTCAGGCCTCGGCGCGCGCGTCGGCGGGAAGCTCGGGTGCCGGCGCCAGCCCCGGCGCTGCTGCCGCGGCCGTCGGTAACGTCACGCAGGGAAAGAGCTCGTTCCAATTCAACTGCGCCCAGTGTCATCGTCCCAACTCGCCGACGGGGGCACCCATCCTCTCCGGCCCGGACAGCCCGGTCGTCAATCTCACCGACGCCCAGATCTACGACCTGGTTCGGAACGGGACGAACCACGAGCCGCCAGGACCCATCCCCTCGTTCACCCTCAACGACCAGCGGATCGCCGACATCATCGCCTACCTGCGCTCGATCGCCGTCGAGGGATGAGGCGACAAGAACGGCGTGGGTTGCCCAGTGCCCTGCACCACTGCCGGACGGGCCATCGCCGCCGCTGCCGGTTCAGCACGCCCTCCGTGTAGAATCGCCGAACGGCGCCCCAACGCCTGTCGTCAGTTGCCCGTCGCCTATCGTCTGTCGTCGCACGTCTCACGCCTATGATCGCCCTACCCATTGCCGCCTGTCTGATCAGTCTGGCCTGCACGCTGGTGATCGCCCGCGATGCAATTCGTCGACCGCGACCGGACAAACTGGCCTGGGTCGTCGCGTTCGCGGTTTTCGCGGTCGCCGCGGGAACCGAGGTCGCCGGCTCGCTGACCGAGTGGACGCCCACCCTCGCCCGCGTCTACTACCTGACCGGTGCCGTCCTCATCGTCGGCTATCTGGCGCTGGGCGAACTCTATCTGCTGGCCGGGAGCCGGATCGCGCGGTATGCGCCCGGGGCGACGCTCCTCGTCACCGCGATCGCGGCCACGATCGTCTTCAACGCCTCGGTCGACGAGGCGCGACTGGCCGCTGACGGGTGGGACGCGATCGCCCGCGGCACGGCCCTGAAGGTGCTGGCGATCTCGCTGAATGCCGGCGGGACGTTGGTTGTCGTCGGCGGCGCCCTCTACTCCGCCTGGCGCTTCCGACGGTCGGGAACCCAGCGCCACCGGATGATCGGCTGCGTCCTCATTGCCGCCGGCACGCTTGTCGCCGCCTCGGGCGGCACGCTGACCCGACTCGGCCACGACGAGTACCTCTACATCGGCATGGCCGCCGGTGTCGCAATCATTTTCGCCGGCTACCTCGAGACACGCCGCCCGGATCCAGCGCGTGCGACGCCGGCCGTAGCGGCACCCGAACAGACAATTTCCACCGCCGATTTACTGGTGCCGCTGCCTTCGGCAGGCCACCCTGGACTCGTCTCGCTGCCGGCAAGGCGCGCCAACGGACGCCATGTCGCGCACGGCGATCCCGCGATCGCCTTCATCGAATCCCGCTTCCTGTCTCTGGATGATGCGCTGCTGGCGGAGGAATGCCGGATCTGGAGCGTGCCGCGCCGTGGGGCTGACGCCTTTACACGCGACGAGGCGCGCCTCGTCTGGACGCTCCGCTTGCGCCTATCACCCGAGGGGCAAGCGATCTTCGATGCCCACTCGGTCCCCGCTAAGCTCCAATTGGCCGAGCTCTACCACGAGGTGCTGGTCGAAGCCGTCAGCCATCCACCGTCAGCCGTCAGGTAAAGCACCAACGCTCCGGCCGCGCTACCCTCTTCAACTGACAACTCGTCTCACAACGGCCGTGCCCGCCCCTCCGCGACCAGACGCGCGAAGCGCCGTTCGAGTTGGCTGCGCATCTGCGCGAAGCCGACTTCGAGGTAGGGGAAGAGCAGCCAGCAGACCCCGACGGCGAAGATCGCCCCGGTCACCACGCGCAGCGCAGCGTTGCTCTCGTGGAGACCGGCCGACTGAGCGAGACCGTCGACCACCACCGGCACCGCCAGCAGACCGGCCGCACGCCACGACGGAACCCGGATGCGGTTCCGGAAGGCGACGAAGAGGAGACCGAGCAGGAACATCGAGCCGTAGATCGCGGCACAGCGCTGGCAACACGCCATCTTCTGTCCGAAGACATGGAAGCTGCGGTCCGGCCGCTGGTGGCAGAAGAGTCCGTCAAAGCCATAGATCGGCCTCGCCCAATCCCGATGTCCCAGGGCAACGAGGGCCGGCGCCAGAAACAGCTGGGCGAGGTAGATGAAGAGGAAGCTATTGACGAAGAAGAGCCAATGCCGAGCGAAGCGGTAGACGGCGCGATTGATCGCGAGGATCGCGCGGACGGTGCCCTCGCCGTGCTTGGCACGGGCGTGGGCTTGGGCCCGGCCTTGGACCTGACTGATTGCCTGCTCGACAACGGAGTTGCCGCCGTCCGGGCAGGTGTCGCTTGCGTGCATCCGGAACACCCCTACCTCCGCCCCGGACATTCCGGCGCGACATCGAATCCACTCTAGCGATCGAGTACGGCGCCGGACAATGGCCAGATGGTCGGAGCCGACGATGACCGGTAGCGACGGAGTCCGGTCGCGTGCGAAGATCGGCTCAAATGTTCTCGCGGAGATCACCGGGCGGGAGGGATGACATGGCACGCATCGACGGGGTCGATCCGAACGAGGTGGACGAGCCGATCGCGGCGGTCTTACGGGCGCAGGCGCGGAAGTGGGGCAGTCCGTTGCTGAACCACCTCATCTACGCCCGGCGCCCCTCCATCTTCCGGGGTGCCCGCGGTATGTGGGGTGGACTCGACGCCTCCGGGCTGCTCGACCCGAAACTCGTCGCGCTCGTCAACCGTCGCGTCGCGTCGCACAACGGGTGCGAGTTCTGACAGGACATCAACGCTGCCGTCGGCAGCGAGTTAGGCGTCCCGGACGGGAAGATCGACGCCCTCCCCGACTACGCGACGAGCCCACTCTACGACGAGGACGAGCGCGTCGCCCTGGCCTACGCCGACGCGATGACGTTGAGCGACCGTGACGTCGACGACGACCTCTTCGCCCGCCTCCGCGCCCATTACGACGATGACGCGGTCGTCGAGTTGACCGCGACGATCGCCTGGGAAAACGCCTCCAGCAAATTCAACCGGGCGCTACGGGTGCCGTCGCAGGGGTTGTGGAAGCGAACCGGTAGGGCTCAGCAGGATGTTGTTGACAGGCGGAGTGGCGGCGGCTAGAACAGAGTTGACATCCGCGAGGTCGAGACTATTGAGAGGATGCCGCGACCACTTAGTGGCTGACGTGATGGAGTGACGATGATGGTTACTGAACGGAAGGTGATCGACGTCGACGAAAGCCCTGATTTGACCCGACTCGTTGAGCGCGTCAGCGAGTCGAAGGAAGCGACCCTCCTCCGACGCAAGGGGCAAGCCGTCGCGCTGATCACGCCGCTGGGTCCGCGTCCACGTCGTCGACGCCCTCATATGGACCCGGTTGAGGCCGCACGAATTCTGCGCGAGACCGCAGGAGGCTGGAAAGGATTGGTCGATACGGACAAGTTGATCGAGGACATCTACGCCGATCGGGAACTGAGTAGCCGGGAGTTGCCCGAGCTGTGACCTACTTGGTCGATTCGGATTGGGTCATCGATCACCTGGCTGGTCGCCCGGAGGCCTTGGCACTCCTTCAACAGCTGACCGTTGGAGGGCTGTCCGTAAGCATCATCACCTACGCAGAGGTGTATCAGGGCATCTTTGGTGGTCGTGATCCCAATACGAGCGACCAGGTCTTTCGGAAACTGCTCCGGACGATGAACGTGCTGGGCGTTTCTCGTTCTGTCGCGAGACGTGCGGCGAGGATCGGTAGTAGTCTCCGCAGTCAAGGCACCCCACTTCCCTTGCCGGACGTACTCATCGCCGCGACCGCCATCCAGAGCGATCTCATCCTCGTTTCGCGAAACCTCCGTCACTACCGCCGCATCCCGGGACTCAAGCTGTATCACGATCCCGGGACGGCAACCTGAGCGGCCCGTCAGGCTCTACTCGGCCCTATCTCACTCCACCACCTCGACGACGGCCATCATGCCGAAGTCCTCGTGGGAGAGGATGTGGCAGTGGTAGACGAACTTGCCGCTGAAATCGAGGAACTTCATCCGGATCGTCGTTTCGCTGTTCGGCGGCAATGGCACCGTGTCCTGGTACCCGTGCGAGTCGACCGCCACACCGTCGCGCGCGACGACCTGAAAGTCGTTGACGTGGATGTGGAAGGGGTGCCACTCGGAGCTGGTGTTGCGGACGATCCACTCCTCGGTTGCGCCGAGTTTCACCGTCTGATCGACACGATCGGGATCGAAGTGCTTGCCGTCGATCGCGAGGTAGAGCGGCGCCGGTGGTTCCTCGAACGTCGTGACCCGCACGTTGTCGACCGGAACGTTGCGCAAGTCTTCGTAGGGGATGAGTGCCGTCGGCAGGGGCGCCGGCGTCATCGCCTCGCCGGCGACAACCATCGTCGCCAGCAATTGATCGGGTTCGGCCTGGTAATCCTCACCCCAGAGGAGGGTGCGCAGCTCGTAGCTCCCCGGTTGCGTCGAAGCCTGGACGAGGACCTCGACCCGCTCCGACGGCGCGATCAGGATCTGATCCCGAGGCACGACCACGTCGAACGGGTTGCCGTCCGAGGCGATCTGGTGCAGTTGGTGACCCGCCAGGGCCAGCAGGAAGAAGTTGTCCGAGCTGATGTTGGCAATTCGCCAGCGCTGCGTTTCGCCTGGTCGGATCGCAATCGTCGGGTTGAGCTGACCGTTGACGAACCGCTGCCGCGTCACGTTCGACTGGTTGTCGTACGGAATGAGGTTGCCGTTGCCGTCGAATTCCGTTCCCTGGAGGATCAGCAACCGTTCGGTCAGACCGGCAATCCCCGGTACCTCGTCGAGTCCGCCATCGATCAGGATGACTCCGGCCATTCCGCCGTTGGTCTGCTTGCCGGTGTTCCCGTGGCCGTGCGGGTGATACCAATACATACCGGGCGAGTGGTCGGCCGGCAGTTTGTACTCGTAGTCGAACGTCTCGCCGGGATTGATGTGGAGAAAGATGTTGTCCGAATTGTCCCGCGGTGAGACGTGGAAACCGTGGGTATGGAGATTGGTGATGTCGTCGAGACCATTGACAAGTTGGACTTTGAGGGTGTCCCCCGGATGGAGTCGCAGGGTGGGGCCGGGAAAACTTCCCTCGTAGACGTAGGAGGTGACGTCCTTACCTGCCACCTTCGCCGGACCGACCTTCGCCTCCAGCGTCGTCTCCAGCACGCCGTTGGCGCTGGTCCGCACCGGCGGCTCCGTCAGCGGTTCGCCGCTGACACCGGCGAATGGAGGTGGCGCCGGTGTCGCCTCCGGGGAGGCCACCTGGGCGGCATGTGGCGCGTGGGCGGCATGGCTGGTGATGACGCCGTGCGCGGGTGGCGGTGCTGCCACCGCTGCCGTCGCATCGTTCGTGAACCCGGTTTTGAGCCCGATCGCCGTGCCGCCGACTCCGGCAATCGCCGCCGCGCCCAATCCCACCAGACCGCGCCGGCTGATCCCGCGGTCGAGCCGGCGCCGCCGCTTCGTCGTTTCGTGATGCAGGTGTTCCATTCCTAACCTCCTCATGAGCCGTCGGCGGTCGTCAAGTGGCGGGGTATCGGTTGTCGCGGGCGCAGATGGCGAGAGAGAGCGATCGTCGCCTGTCCTTCGGTTGCGATTCGCCGACCATCGTGACAGGTCGAATTGGCGGGCACAATCACCGCTCCGTTTGGGAGATGTGCCGAGACGTAGACGGGCGAGATCAGAAGCGGCCCCGGAACGCTCCGTCCCGGGGCCGTGGCAAGACCGTCGGATCGCCGGGGAATCAGGCCGTCGGTGTCGCCACACCCGACGGACCATGCTGCCCTTCGAGATTGTCCGTGACCTCGTCGAGCAGCCACTCACCTTCTACCTGCTCGAAAACCCAGAGATCGGTCTCGACACCGTTGATGCCCTCGGCTGGCGGTATCGGGCTGGTGTAGTCGACGAGTGCCGCGACTCGGCCGTCGGGCAGGGCGCGCACCTCGCGGACACCGATCAGCGTCGTCTGCTGCTCCTCCGGGAGCGGAACCGGCGTTCCCGTCATGGCCGCGACCAGATCTTCGTCGAAGAGGGCAAACCCGACCTGGGAGATGATGAACTCGTCGGTGGTACCGGCGAATCCACCCAGGTAGTTGCCGGCGTTGAAGCAGGCCATCTGCCGGCGGACCGCCGCCGTGATCGCCTGGACCGTCGCCTCGTCGGCCGCGGTTCCCTCCGGCAACTCGTTGGCGATCTGCGTCGCCTGGCGAGCGAACGACGTGGCCTCACCCGCTCCCTCGGGGAACGGCGTTCCCACCAGCGCCTGCAATTCCTCCAGCCGCCGCGGCTCGATCGTGCATTCATCGGCGTTGGGAGACATGTCGACCGCGGGCGTGGCATCCTGGGCCGCGGCCGTTCGGGCAACCGTGAGCGTGGCGAACAATGCGATAACGAGCAGCGAGCCGACGAGCGACAACCGGCGCATCTTGTCCCTCCCAATAACGTCCACAGGGCTTTGGATTCTGCCGCCAATTGGCGACCTTATGACGCCAGCATACGCTGACCGAGCGGACACGGCCATAGCCCGATCGAGACGACACGGGTCCTCCTTTTCGCGTCGGCGACATCCCCAAAACGGGTGGGGCCGTCGCAGTGAGTGCGCGGTATCACCTCGGACACGTGCCCGCGCACAGCTATGCTCGACCGTCACCCGCAACGTCCGTCACTATCAGCGCATCCCCAACCTCAAGTTCTACCAGGAAGCAGCACCCCCTATCTAAACCGCCGGTCGTCTGCCTGCCAGCCGCTATACTCACCAGCCGTATCGGCGACCGTTCCCTATCCTGTCCCGGAGGACCCGTTCCGCATGACCGAAACCGAAACCGCAACCCCCTCCTCTGCATCGCCGATCGGTGCCGATGCCCCAGTCGTGCGCGTCCGCTTCGCGCCGAGTCCGACCGGCTCCCTCCACGTCGGTGGCGGGCGGACTGTCCTCTTCAACTGGCTCTTCGCGCACGGACAGGCCCCCCGCGAAGGGAAGCAAGGCACCTTCATCCTCCGCATCGAGGACACCGATCAGAAGCGCTACGTGCCCGAGGCGGTCCAGGGCATCCTCGACATCCTCACCTGGTTCGGCGTCTCCTGGGAAGAGGGACCCGACAAGGGCGGCCCGTTTGGTCCGTACACCCAGAGCGAGCGAACCGAGCTCTACCGCCAACACGCCGAGCAGTTGGTCGCCGGCGCCCACGCCTACCGGTGCTTTTGCTCGCCGGAGCGGTTGGAGCGGGTCCGTGAGGAGCAGCGTGCCCGCGGCGAGGCGCCCGGCTACGACCGCCACTGCCGCGCGCTGCCTGCTGCCGAGGTTCAGAAACGAGTCGCGGCGGGGGAGCCGCACGTGATCCGCTTCGCGATGCCCCGCGAAGGCGAGACGCGCGTCTACGACCTCATCCGCGGCGAGATCGTCTACCAAAACGCCAACCTCGAAGACCTCGTCCTGCTCAAGTCGGATGGCTACCCGACCTATCACCTCGCCAACGTCGTCGACGACCACCTGATGCACATTACCCACATCATGCGCGGCGACGAGTGGATCCCGACCGCGCCGCTCCACGTCCAGCTCTACGGCGCCTTCGGCTGGGACGTGCCCATCCTGGCGCACATGCCCCTCATCCTGGCACCGGGCGGCGGCAAACTCTCCAAGCGACACGGCTCGACGGCGATGGAGGAATTCCGCGCCCAGGGATATCTCCCCGAGGCGCTGATGAACTACCTCGCCCTTCTCGGCTGGAGCTTCGACGCGACGGCCGAGATCTTCTCGAAAGAGGACCTCCTTGAGAAATTCACCCTGGAGCGCGTCAGCCCCTCTCCGGCGACGTTCGACTACAAGAAGCTCCTCTGGTTCAACCAGTACTACATCAATCACATCCTGTCTCTCGATGACCTGACGGCGCGGGTGATTCCCTTCCTCGCCGCGGCCGGCATGGTCGATCCCGCGGCCACCGACCCGTCGCATCCGGACTACGCGCGCGTCCGCGCCGCGACGGCGCTCCTGAAGGATCGGATCGAGACCCTGGCCGAGGCGCCCGAGTTGATGGCCTACTTCCTCCGTGACGAGCTCGATCCCTACGACCCAGCCCTGCTGGTACCGAAGAAGACCGAACCGGCCGCCGTTCTCGACGCCCTCGTCGCCGTCGAACAGACCCTCGATGGCGTCGACGTCGCCGACGAAGCGGAGGTCGAGGCAAGACTGCGAGCGCTGGCCGAAGAGCGCGGGTTGAAGGCCGGCCAACTCTTCATGCCAATCCGCGTCGCCGTCACCGGTCGCGACAAGTCGCCGGGGCTGTTCGAGACCCTTCGTGTGATCGGCAACGCGCGCGTGCGCGCCCGCATCGCCGCCGCGGTCGCCTTGCTGCGCGACCAGACCGGGGAGGCCGTCGGCGGCGACTGAGGCGCCGGCCCGAATGTGCCCGACGCGGCGAACTGATACACCAGGAGAGCAGCCAATGACCGCGCTGATCCTTGCCTTTCTCCTCGGCCTGGCCGGTCTCTCGATTCCCGCCCAGCTCTCCGTTGGGCGCGCCATGGCCTACTCCGAGACCACCACCGCCTCACCCGCGGCCGGTTCCGGCTACGCCCGCCCCGAGTGGCTCGCCGACGCTGCCTGGCTCCCAGCGCATCTCGCCGACCCCACGGTGAAGATTGTCGCCTTGACCCCGTCCGGGGACTTCGCGAAGGGACACATCCCCGGTGCCGCACAGATCGACTGGCCGGACCTCGAGATCGTCGAAACCTCCGACCAGTCGGTCGCGACCTGGCGCGGCGAGGTCGAGCAGAAACTGACCGCCCTCGGCATCGCGCCGGCGGACACGGTCGTCGTCTACGACGGCGGCACCTTCTACGCGGCGCGGCTCTGGTGGATCCTCCACCAGCTCGGCCACGCCGACGTGCGCATCCTCAACGGCGGATACCCGGCCTGGACCGCGGCCGGCGGCGAGGTGGAGACCGGCCCATCGACGGCAAAGCCGGCGGTGCAGCCCTACGTCGGCACCCCGGACGAATCGGCGATCGCCGATCTGACAGAGGTCAAAGCGACGCTCGATGACCCGAACGTCTCCTTCGTCGACGCGCGGACGCCGCAGGAGTACCGCGTCGGACATATCCCCGGCGCGGTCAACGTCGAGTTCACCCAGAATGGCGAACCGAACCAGCCGCACTACTGGAAATCGGCCGATGACCTGCGCGCGATGTACGCCGCCGCAGGCGTCACCCCCGAGAAAACGATCATCCCCTACTGCACCACCGGCGTCCGCTCCGCCGCCACCTACTTCACCCTTCGCCTGATCGGCTACGAGCACGTCGCCCTCTTCACCGGCTCCTGGAAGGAATGGAGCAGCCACCCGGAGCTGCCGGTGGCGACATCGGACTGAGGGACGATCCGGTTCCGGTGACCTCGAGCACCGCGCGGCACGGTCGTGCCGCGCGGTAACGTCGCCATCACCGCTCCCCGAATCGCCACCGCGTCGCGTCCGCCGGAAACGATGACCAGGCGTAAGCCGCCCGCGGCCGCAGCGCGTACCCCGAAGGTTCGTCCGGCCGGTAGTCGTACTTCGCGACCATCGCCTCCGCGAAACGCGGAAAGTTCGACCCGTCGGGATCCGTGAACGGCTCGACCTCTCCTTCGACGATTACCACGTCGTCTCCGCTCTCCAGGTGCACCGTCACGCGCGGATTCGCCTCTATGTTACGCCTGGAGCGCGGTCCTACCCCGAAATAGAGCGCGCCGTCGAGCCAGATCGCCCAGACCGGCACGGCGTGCGGTCGCCCGACCGCGCTCGTCGTCCCGACCCAGTAA
>JAXDKI010000497.1:0-20815 GCA_034667245.1 Thermomicrobiales bacterium
CCTGTCGGCTGGGGTTCACGACGGCACACAAAGAGCCGACTAAGCGTGTAGGACACAATCGGCCGGAGATTCTGGACGGGGGTTCGACTCCCCCCATCTCCACCCCGAACGGCGAAACCCCCGCTCCGGCGGGGGTTTTTGCTTGCGTGGCGGGTCATGGGTGGGCAATTGGGTGGGCAAACGCCCGTGTTTCCCCCCTCAGTCGTTTCGAAGTGGTGCGCGGGCGGATGCCCCTTCATTGGATGCGGGCGCCGGCAATATCACCCCGGCCCGCTGTCGCCCACCAATCGATCCACGATCGTCGGCCCATTCGCCAGCGTCTTGTGAACGGGACACTTGCCAGCGATCTCCAGCAACCTGCGTCGCTGCTCCTGATCGAGTTCCCCGATGAGTTCGAATTCCCGCGTGATCCTGTCGACACGGCGCGTGGGCTGGTCACAGTTTTCCGCGTCGCCGACATGGACCCGGTCGAAGCCGAGGGTGATCCGCACCTGTTCCAGCGGCCAGGCTTTCCGGCGCGCATACATCTCCAGCGTCATCGCGGCGCACGATCCCAAGGACGCCAGCAGGAGCTCGTACGGCGAGAAGCCGAGATCGTCGCCGTCTGGCGCCGGCTCGTCTGCCACAAGCGTGTGCACCAGGCCCGAGACCCGGGTCGCAAACATCCTTCCCGGCTCGGTCTCGACCTTCACCGTTGCCACAAACGACGCCTCCTCAGGCTTGAATGAGCTTACCGACGACGGTAACCCGCATTGCCGAGCTTCACTCGCTTCGGCCGAAAGAACCAGCGCGCCACCGGTCGTCCGCCCGCGAGGTGCTCGCGGACGATCTCCTCGATTGCCTCTGCCGTCAGCTCGTTGTAGAAGACCGGACCCGGATACACATTCATCGACGGTCCGTAGTCGCACCGATTGCGACAGGACGTCGCGATAATCTCAACGCGGTCTTCCAGCCCGGCGCGACGGACTGCCGACTCCAAGATCGGCAGGAGCGCCCGGCTACCACGCGGCGAGCAATTCGGCCCGAAGCAAAGATGAACCCTGTACTCGCTCGCCGGCTCAGTTGATTCAGTCGTCGCCTCGTCCACCTGCCACGCCCGCCGGTACGCGGGCCTCCATGTCGTCGCGGATCAATTGGTAGTCGCCATGTCCGATCTCATGCACGTTTCCCTGAAATGCCAGCGTCCAGTTCGCGGCCGGCCACTTGCTGACGTAGGACATTCGCCGCGCCACCCCCTCAGCTGGGACGAAGTCGGCCTCCTCCAGGACCAGATCGGGCGCGGTTTCGACTCGGAACGGATAGTCCTCGGTCTCCTTCTTTGGATCGCCGCTCTGCCAGATCCGCTCGTGGCTTTCAAAGTATGGCGACGTAATCGTCGAGATCGCGCCGAAGGCCTTGATTCCGGTCAAGTAGTAGACGATCTTGTCGCCTGGCTTCATCCGGTCTGCCTTCTTGCGGTGCCGCGACTTGATTCCTTGTATGCTGAATCCGCGCTCGGCCGTCCGTCGAAAATTGTCGACCGATCCTACGATAATCCAATAGGTCGGGTTGTCGGCGTCGCCACCCATGCTTTTCCTTCTCCTCGACGGTGTTCCGCCTCGACGCATTCGCGCCCAGGCGACGGAGCGGGGCTTCGCCCAAGTATCGCACGGCTCTCCCGCCCGGCAGGTCCACAAAGTCAGTCATGAGCGCCCGCTACCTGTTGCCGCGGCAGGAGGCGGCGGCGATACTTCCGTCCGGCAAGTGCCGATGCACCGTAGTTCAGAAAGGCCAGCGGCAATGGACCGTGCCAAGCTGATTGAGCGCCTGGAACGGATCGTCGGACCGGGCGGCGTCTTCCATCGACCCGCCGATCTCCTCGTCTATGAATATGACGGCTCCGTCGATGGTGCCGTGGAAACCGCGCGCCCGGCCGCCGTCGCCCTACCGACAACCGCCGAGCAGGTCGCAGACATCGTTCGCCTTGCCAATCAAGCCGGACTCCCCGTCGTGCCACGTGGCGCCGGAACCGGCCTCTCGGGCGGTGCTGTCGCTCAAACCGGGGGCATCGTCGTCGCTCTGACCCGCATGAACCGCATCCTGGAGATCGATCCTGTCGATCGAGTGGCCCTCGTCGAGCCAGGGGTGATCAACCTGGAGCTCACCGACACGACGCTGCCGCACGGGTTCTTCTTCGCCCCGGACCCTTCGAGTCAGCGCGCCTGCACCGTCGGCGGAAACGTCGCCGAAAACTCCGGCGGGCCGCACTGCTTGAAGTACGGCGTTACCACGAACCACGTCCTCGGTCTCGAAGTCGTTCTCCCCGACGGCCGCCTGGTTTGGGTAGGCGGTCGCGCCTCCGGCGGTGCCGGTTACGACCTGACCGCCGCGATGGTCGGCTCCGAAGGTCTGCTCGGCATCGTCACCAAGGCACTCGTCCGGCTGACGCCGTCGCCCGAAGCAATCACCGTCATGCTGGCTGCGTTTCCCGATGTCGACTCCGCCTCCCACGCCGTCTCCCGGATCATTGGTGCCGGAATCATCCCCGCCGCGCTCGAGATGATGGACGCCCTGACCATCGAGGCGGTCGAGCCCCAGTACCACGCCGGATATCCGATGGACGCCGGTGCCGTCCTGCTGATTGAGATCGACGGCATTGTCGAGGATGTCGCCGAGACGGCCGAAGAGATCGCCCTTCTCTGCCGCGAAGCCGGCGCCCGCGAGGTCAGAATAGCCACCGAGAAAATTGAGCGCGACCTCCTTTGGAAGGGCCGCAAGATGGCGCTGGCGGCGATGGGGCGGCTCTCGCCCAACTACTACCTGCACGATACGGTTGTGCCGCGAACCAAGCTCCCAGCCACATTGAAGCGCGTCGAAGAGATCTCGCGTGACTTCGGTCTGCGGATCGCCAACGTCTTCCACGCCGGCGACGGTAACCTCCACCCCCTTATGCTCTTCGATCGCCACCGGAAGGGCGACGTGGAGCGTGTCCTCGGCGCGAGCAAGGAGATCCTTACCTTTTGCGTCGACGTCGGCGGCGCTCTCTCCGGCGAGCATGGGATCGGCACCGAGAAGCGCGACTACCTGACTCTCGTCTTTACTGCCGAGGATCTCGCCGCCATGGCGGGGCTGAAGAACGCCTTCGATCCAAGAGGTACGTTCAACCCTGAAAAGTTCTTTCCCAAGGGCTACATGTGCGGGGAAGTGCGGGCCTTGCGTGCGCAGGCGATGGCGCAGAAGCACGGCATCTATGCCTTTTGAGTCTAGGACATCAATGCCAAACCAGACCGATTTCACTTTGACGACCGTCGACGGTTACACCCCGATCCGCATCGTCGAGCCGGAACGCCCGAGCGACGTCGCCGAGGTGCTTGCCGACGCCGCGGCCGAAGGGTTGGCCGTGACTCCCATCGGCGGCGGCACGTCCCTGGGTCTTGGCAACGTACCCGAGCGGCTCGACATCGGCCTATCGACGAACCGGCTTCGTGGCATCATCGATTACGAGCCGGCCGACCTTACACTCTCGGTCGCCGCCGGTTCGCCGTTCGCCGACGTCCAGGCCGTCCTCGCGGAGCACGGTCAAACTCTTCCGATCGAGGTACCTCACCCGGATCGTGCAACCATTGGCGGTCTCATCGCGACCGCGCTCGCAGGGCCCCGTCGCTACGGCGCCGGAACCCTTCGCGACCTCCTCATCGGCGTCTCCGCCGCCCACCCGAGTGGCACCGTCACCAAAGCCGGCGGCATGGTAGTGAAGAACGTCACCGGCTTCGACCTCATGCGACTCTACCTTGGTTCGCTCGGAACGCTGGGCGTCCTCGTCTCCGCGAATTTCAAGGTTCTCCCCCTACCCCGATTCGAGGCGACGCTGCTCGTTACCTATAGCGCGCTGGCGCCTGCCCTCGACGCAGCCAACCGCATTCGCGTCGGTCGGGTGCAACCTGTGTCCCTCGAGGTTGCACAGGCAGGCAGCGACTCGTGGCTCCTTTCCGCTCGAATCGAGGGCCGCGAAGCGACGGTTCGCCTCCTCGCCGCGGAGGCTCGCGAACTGGCTGCCGGAGACGCGACCCTGCTCGAAGCTCGTGAAAGTGCCATCTGGTGGAGTTCCTACGTCGCCGATCAGGAGATCAGCGTTGGTCCGAGCGAGGCACTGATCCGCTGCACCTCGCAGCCTAGCGCGACCAGTTCACTGGTGTCGGGCGCGCTGTCTGCGGCGACAGATGGCATTTTGCTCAAGCGCGCAATGGCCTCGCCCGGACTCGGTGCGCTGCTGCTGCGCGTCGGCCTGCCGGCCGTGGAGCCGAAATCGACGCTCAGACGATTCCGCGATGCACTCCTCGCCGTCGCGGACCACGTAGTCATCATGGCTGCCGAGCCCGATCTCAAGCACGAGGTAGATGTCTGGGGCCGGACGCCGGAAACGATCGACGTGATGCGTTCCATCAAGCAGGAATTTGACCCGCACCGCGTCCTCAATCCGGGACGCTTCGCCGGATTTCTCTAGGCGTCTCCGGCCGCCGACGCCGGAACTCTTTGCTCTCTGAGAGGTTTGTCTCGCATGGCGGTTGCAACGGAATCGGATCTGCGACGGTTGGGTGGCTTCTCTGGCGACGACGTGCCCGAGTACGACCTGCTCCGCTCCTGCGTCCACTGCGGGATGTGTCTCTCCTCGTGCCCGACCTACCGCATGACCGGCCAGGAGATGTCGTCGCCGCGAGGTCGTCTCTGGATGATGAGCGCGGTCGCCGACGGACGACTCGACCTGCTCGACCCGGTCTTCGACGAGCAGATGTACCAATGCCTTAACTGCCGCGCCTGCGAGGCCGTTTGCCCCTCCGGCGTGCACTACGGTCCGCTCGTGGAAGCTTCGCGCGCCCAGCTTGAGCAGCACCGGCCGCGGCCGCTCTGGCAGCGTGGCGTCCGCAAGCTCACCCTCGGCTGGCTGTTCGGCGATGTCTCGCGGATGCGAGCGTTGGTCGGATCGCTCCGGCTCTACCAGCGGAGTGGTCTTCCCTGGCTGGCCCGCAAGAGTGGACTCCTTCGCGCCATGCAGATGGAAGAGCTCGAGTCGATGATGCCGCCCGTCTCCCGCCGATTCCTCGTCTCCGGCACCGAGCGCTGGCGCCCCCGAAACCCCACGCGTTCGGCCCAACTCTTCAATGGCTGCGTCATGAGCACCGTCTTCGCAGACACGAACCGTGCCGCCGCTCGCGTCATGGCCCATAACGGCACGGAGGTGACTGTCACGGCCGCTCAGCAGTGTTGTGGCGCCCTCCAAGTCCACAGCGGGATGATGGCAGAGGCCCGACGCCTGGCCCGCACCAACATTGATGCCTTCGAGGCTTCAGGTGACGACGCGATCGTCGTCACCGCTGCCGGCTGTGGCGCGGCACTCAAGGAGTACGGGTACCTGCTGAAGGACGACCCGGACTACCAAGAACGCGCCAAGGAGTTCAGCGCCCGCGTCCGCGACGTGACCGAATTCCTCGCCGCTCAACCACTGCAGCCGCCCCCCTATCCCGTCCGGCGAACGGTCACCTACCAGGAACCTTGTCACCTCGCTCACGCGCAACGCATCACTGCTCAGCCGCGAAAGCTGCTGGCCGCTGTACCCGGTTTAGAGCTCGTCGAAATGAAGGAGTCGTCGCTTTGTTGCGGCAGTGCCGGCATCTACAACCTGATCCGGCGCGAGATGGCCAACGACCTGGGCGATCGTAAAGCTCAACACATTGTCGAGACGCCTGCCGTCGACGTCATCACCGCCAACCCAGGCTGTGCCATGCAGCTCCGTACCTCGCTGAAACGAAACGGCAGCTCGATACGAGTCCGCCACATCGTCGATGTTCTCGACGAGGCGTATGGTGGCGAACGCGCTGCCAGTTCCGGCAAATGGGCGGTCGACGCTTGAACCGAGTCGACCTCACCGATCGAGCAGCGGGAACGTAATGGCCGCCACCGTGCCTTCGTCAGTCGACTGAATCGCGAACTCCCCACGAAGATCCGAGCTCACCAGCCGCTGCACGATCCGCATTCCCAGTCCGCGACTCTCGCGCGGGTTGAATCCCTCCGGCACCCGCTGACCATCGTTGGCTACTTCGAACCTCGCGAGATTGCCTTCCCGGACCGCCCGAATGGTGACTCGGCCGCGCGCGAGACCGCGGAACCCATGACTGACCG
Source organism: Thermomicrobiales bacterium (assembly GCA_034667245.1). Taxonomy (GTDB): domain Bacteria; phylum Chloroflexota; class Chloroflexia; order Thermomicrobiales; family UBA6265; genus DATBFX01. Next base: position 6,157 of record JAXDKI010000497.1, read on the forward strand.
CGTTCGATACCAGTTCGTTCGTCAGCAGAGCGAGCACTGTCGCCTGCTTCGACGGTACCTCAATTTCACTTTTCGGGATTTCGAACTCGACCCGCAATCCCGGCGGAATCAGTGTCGAGTGTGCCTCCTCCGCGACGAGCCGCGCGATCGAGTCGACCGTAGCGCCGCCCAGTCGCCGCTCGTCGCTCAGCAAATCGTGAACCGCCGCGATGGCCTGAATCCGACTCACCGCCTCGCGCAAATGGACAGCTGCCGGTTCCTCGTTCAGTTGCCGGAGTTGAATCGACAGCAGTGCCGCTACCGTCTGGAGGTTGTTTCGCACCCGGTGGTGCATCTCTTGGAGAAGCGTCGAAGCCGTCTCGAGACTGTGGCGCGCCTCCTGATAGAGCTCGGCGTTCTCGATCGCGATCGAGGCAGAATCGGTGAACGCCTGCAGGAGCCCGAGTTCGTCCTCCGTCAATTCGGCCCCCGGCGCAAGCCGCAGGCAGAGCGCGCCGAGGTTTCCCCGCGCGGACCGGAGCGGCAGGCAGTAGAGCCGACCCATGCCGTCCAGATACTGCATCTCGGTCGCCTGGGCACCGCCCGACTCAATGACCTGGAGCACAAAATCGTTGCGGCCACTCTCGTCCACGACCTGACGCGATTGGCCGACACGGTACTCGATTGTGGGACCTTGCTCTGCCGGTTGCCCGTCTCCCGGACGGGGTAGACGAAAAATTGCCGCGGCTTCCGCGTTGATCAGCTCCACCGCCGCTTCGGCGATCAGTCGTAGGACATGCGACAGGTCGAGCGAGGAGGCGACGGTTCGCGAGACCCGCTGCAGGGTCCCGAGCTCTGCCACCTTGCGCCGTAACCTGGCATCCGTTCGACTGTACAGCCGCGCATTCTCGATGCTGATCGCCAGCTCCCCGGCGACCGTTTGCAGGAACGCGAGATCGTCGTCGTCAAAGTCCCGCCGCGCCACGGAAAGGATGTTGAGCACCCCGACCAGACGGTTCACACCGTGGTAAAGCATCGGCACCGATGCTTGCGACGTGTAGACACCATCCCCAAACGCCGCTGAGCTGACGAAGTCCTCATGCGTGCGCGCGTCGGGCGCCACCACCGGTCGACCCTCGACCGCCGCCCGCCCCGTTATCCCCGATCCCGCACGGATCGTCAGCGCGCCGACTGACGCCGGGTTGAGTCCCACCGCCGCGCGCAGGGCGAGCGAGTCGGTTGCGGGGTCGTAAAGGAACACCGCGCAGGCGTCGCTCCGGGTCGTCTCTGCGACCACCCGCACCGTCGTTTCCAGCATCTCCGAAAGCTTCAGGTTTGCCGTGGCCGTTCGATTGATCCGGTGCAGCGCGCGCAGGCGAGCCACCTGGGTCGGCAGCGCCTCTACTCGTTGCTCTACCGCCTCGCGGTTGGACTCCCCGTTCGCTTGATAGGCTCGAGAGACGGCTGCCAGCCCAATCCCCGCGGCGATGATCGTCGCCGGATCGGACGCATGACCCCCCACCCGGTCGAAGAGTCCTTGGAGTGCACCGATCGCTCCGGCCAGGGCTTCCTCCAGGGAGATGGCGCCGCTTGCCGCCTCCTTGCCGTAGCGCTCGCACGCATCCCGGAGTGGCTCGCTGCCAGCCTGCAAATGGGATGCGGTCGGCTCGTAGGCGCGCGAGAGATCGTCAGCAAGCCGATCGACGAGCCGCTGGATCTGTGGTGTCGTCAGGTGATCGGTTGTCGCGGATTTCGTGTTCATGAGTGCATCATACGAGACCGGCTTTGGTCCTGACACCAACCGGTCTCTGCTGATCGTCAACGGTCGTCCCAACGGAACTTCGCTTCGACGCGTCACACCGCGCCGGTATACTGAACAAGGCGAACCCGTCGTATCGTCCTCGCCACGATCCGCACCTTCAGACTCAGGAGTTTGCGCGCCTGGTGTCCTCTGTCCCGAGTCGTCAACGGATGTCCCCAGTCCAACCGCCGCGGCCTCAACCGCGAGTCAGTACCCCGCGTCGCACGAGGCGGCCCACTTCGCTTGCCTGGTTCGTCGCAAGGGTGGTGAGCGGCTCGGCAGCAGGCTCGGACGCCTCTCGCTTCTTCCGGTCAGTTGTCTATGCGCTGCTCGGCCTCTGTCTCGCCACAGGTGCGGCGATGTCCGACGTGTATTTTCATCGCGGCGTCGAGACTAGCGCTTCGCCTCCCTATGTCGTTCAGGTCTCGGGTCGCGACCCCGCCACCAACGTCGATCTGCTCGCCTTCTCTCCCGAGCAAGTGGACTCGGTTGCGTCGATTCTCAAGACGAGCGGGTTCCTGATCGTCCGGCAGCCGTTCTCCTGGGCCAGCATCGAGCCTGAACGAGGGCAGTTCTCCTGGGACCCATACGATCGCCTCGTCGGGGCACTCAACTCCCACGGCATCCAGATCGTTGCGGTGCTCGCCGATTCCCCGGATTGGGCACGGTCTCTCGGCGCGGTTGGCACCCTAGACGCGCCCCCAGCGAACGTCGCGGACTACGCGGCTTTCGTCCAGCAGGTGGTTGGCCGGTACAAACGCAAGGTTCAGTTCGTCCAGCTCTGGGACCTTCCGAATCGGGCCGACCACTGGGGTGGAACGGCCGCGACGCCCGTTCAGTATGCGGATCTCCTCGCCAACGGCTTCAATGCCGCCCGCACCGGCGAGGCTGAAACCAAGGTGGTGCTCGCCGAATTCGATCCTTCAGGCGACGGAAGATTCGGCGCCGACATCCGATTCCTCCGCGCGATCTACGATCTCGGGCGGTCTGCCTTCTTCGATGTGGTCGCAGCGCGCATTGACGGCGGAACGTCGTCGCCGTACGACCGCACTGTTGATCCCCAACGCGCGAATCTCTCCCGCGCCGTCCTGTTTCGCGAACTCATGATGGCCAAGGGCGACCAGACGAAACCGGTCTGGCTCACCCATTATGGTTGGCAGACCGGTCCCGGCAGCCCGGTTTCCCCGGACGAGCGGGCCGACTTTCTGCTTGGCGCAATGGAACGTGCCCACGCCGAATGGCCGTGGCTCGGCTTGATGTTCGCCTGGGACCTGATGCCGAACGGAACATCCGATGCCTCCGCCGGCTACGCCCTCTTGAACGCCGACCGCACGGCCACACCGGCCTTCGAGGTGTTGAGCTCATTCGGCACCAGTCCTGACGCGTCACTTGCTGGAACCGGGTTCGTGCCGATGGAGTCTCGGCCGATCTCCTACGGTCGGAATTGGTCGGACCAGCATCTCGACGAACGCGTTTTCAAGACGACCGGTGAGACCACTGCGTCAGCCACCCTGCGTTTCCAAGGCACCGGGGTGCTGGCATATCTTCGGCAAAGCAACGACGCGGGAAGGCTCCGCGCGACGCTCGACGGTGGACCGCTTCCCGGCTGGTCGGGGGACGGCGCCGGCTCAGTCATCGACCTGCAGAGCTTCCAGGCCCACAACGTCTGGCTCACACTCGCCTCGGAGCTCGCCGATCGCCCACACGAATTGGTCCTTACCCTCGACTCCCCGAAAGCGCTGACGATTGGGGGTATCGTCATCTCCCGCGAACCACCGCTCGTCTGGCCGGTTGCGCTTCTTGCTGTGGCCGCCCTCGTCCTGCTCGTCCGTGCCCTCCGAGAACTCTCGTACCTAGCGGCCACCCGCGCCGGCTATCTCCAACGTCGACGCGGGGTTGAGTTGCGACCGCCCCTCCCTCACCTTCCTGACTGGCGCCCGATGCGGCGGACCTGACGATGCGCCACCTTGCTCTCATAATCTCGGCATCGACTCCCCGAGCCACAGACGGCGCCGTCGACAATCAAGCCCGGGACCTCGTCGTCGCCATATATATGGCCGCGTTGGGAGTCGCGCTTGTGGTCGGGCCGCCTTTGCCGATCGCGCTCGCGTTGCTCGTTCTGGCTGCGGCGCTGGCGGCACTGTCACCGGTTGCCGCGACCGCTGTGGTCGCGGCTTCGACTCCGTTCATCTTCCACCCGGTCTTGATCGGTGGCGCGCAATTCACCCTCCTGGAGCTTTCCCTCCTCGCCGGCGGTTTCGGCCTCGCCGTCCGACTCGCGGAAGCCACCCTCTCGCACCGACTGACGGCACTGCTTCGCGTCCTGATCGGAGACTGGCCGACGTCTGCCGCCGCGGTATTCCTGATAACTCTTGGTAGCCTTTCGCTCCTGACGGTCGCCGACCGCCGCCACCTGCCCGAAAGCATTCGCGATCTGCGTGTTGTTATCGTCGAACCGATCGTGGCGTTGGTGCTCGCACGGTGGTCACTACGTCATGGCGGTGCCCGGACGCTGGTGATTGGATTGCTCGGCGCGGGGTCCGTCGTCGCTCTCATCGCCCTCGTTCAGGTCCTGACCGGTCGCGGCGAGGTGATCGGCAACGGTGTCGGCCGCGCCACGGGACCGTACCCTCATCCCAACAATCTAGCCCTCTACCTGGAACGCGTGGGCCTGTTCGCGGCCGCACTTGTCCTCGTCGATCGACGCTGGCGCCGCGTCGTGATTCCGATCGCGCTCCTCGGCGCTGCCGGTTTGGCGGCAACGCTGTCGCGCGGAGCGATGCTTGCGGTCATCGCCGGCGGCGCGCTTCTCCTGGGAATGACTCGGCCCGCCCGAGGCTGGCGGTGGTTGGGGCTCGCCTCCGCCCTCGTGGTGCTCCTGTTCGCGGCCACCGCCGGCGATCGACTCTTGTCGACTGGAACGAGTGGCACGACCTCGTCGAGAGAACTTATTTGGCGTGCCAGTCTCCAGATGGTCCGCGACCATCCCGTCTTTGGAGTCGGTCTGGATCAATTCCTCTACCAATACGCTCCTCGCTACGTCGATCCGGCCGGCTGGCCTGAACGCTATACCTCCCATCCTCACAATCTCATCCTGGACGTCTGGCTGCGTTTGGGCCTCGCCGGCCTGGTCCTCCTTGCCGGCGTTGTGTACATCTGCATTCGAGACATCCGCCGACTTCGCGGCGCGGTTGCACGTTCAGATCAGAGGAGACTCGCGGTTGCAGGCGCCGCCCTCCTCGTCGGCGGTGCCACTCACGGCCTCGTCGACAATGCTTTTTTTCTACCCGATCTTGCCGTCTTGACCTGGATCGCGGTCGCCCTCATCGAGCCCGTTCCGTCCGGAACTCCGCCGCTCACCGGTACTGCGGGATGACTCGGCTCCCCTCGATCCCTTTGGGTTTCCAGGCATTTCGCTCTGGGGACGCGAGAAAGCTCATCCCCTGGGCGATCGCCGCCGGATTCCTGAGTCTCTCCCTCGCCGAGTTGAGTATCGCCTTGCTGCTCGCGGTCGTCGCGTGTGTCTCGCTCTTCGTGCTCGCGTTACATGACCTCTCCTTTGGCGTCCTCGCGATCGCCGCATCGGTTCCGGTTCAGTCATTCGCCTCAATCGATCTCTCTATCGTGGACCTGACCTGGACGAAGCTGGCCGTCCTCGCGACGCTCGCGGCGTGGACGGTGCGTGTTGCTGCCGGCTATTCCCGGCCAATATTCGATGGACTTGCTGCGGCGCTTGGCTGCTATGTCCTTGTGCTCGCCATCTCGATCATCGAGGCACGGAGTGTCTCTGCCTGGGCAGAAGAGATCTACCGGTGGGCGGTCGCGCTGGCCGTGTACCTCATTGCGATCGAGTCGATGCGTAGCAACCGCACGGTCAAGCGGGTCGTCCTCGTCGTCGCCGGCGCCGTCCTTGCCCTGTCCACTCTCGCGGCGTGGCAAGTCATCACAGGAGCCGGACCGGCGACCTTCTCTGTCGGCGGCGTCACTCGCGCCTATGGCACCTTCGGTGAGCCAAACCCATTCGCTGGTTACCTCGAGATGACCGTGCTCCTCCTCGTGGCCGTAGCGCTTGGAGCCATGGCACGAGGATCCCGCTGGGCTATCCAAACGCGACTCGGCAAGGCAACGATCGTCGCCGCGGTTGTCGCGTCGGTGGTGGGTACTGTTACGCTGCTGGCAACACAGTCCCGCGGCGGCTATCTTGGTTTCGCTGTCGGGGTGGGTATAGCCGTCTGGCTGACTGGCGGAAGAGTACGCTGGCTCGGTACAGTTGGCGGCGGCATTTGCCTCGTGGCAGTGCTGGTCTCTCCGTTTGGGGAGGATATCAGCGCGCGGTTTCGCGGCGAGGCGTTGACGACGAGTGAGACTCAGGTCACAACCGAGAACTTTGCTGCGCAGGAGCGTTCTGCGCATTGGCGAGCGGCGGTGAGCATGGCCGAATCCTCCCCGATCTTCGGCGTCGGTGCCGGTAACTTCGACCAGCGATACCGGGAATATACGAACGTCTGGCGCTTTCGCATCCCGCGAGGACACGCCCACAGCGCGTACCTGCAGGCCCTCGCGCAGGCAGGGGGCGTTGGGTTGCTGTCCTATCTGACGCTCTTCGCCGTCGTCACGAGGAAGATCGGAGCGGCTCTAAGGCGTGCAAACGATCCGGTCAGTCGGTCCGTCGTCATCGGCGTTGCCGCAGTCTCGGCGGCGGTGGCGGTTCACAATACGGTCGAATATCTCCACGTGCTCAGCCTTGGCTTGCAGTTGTCGTTGATCTGGGCCTTGCTCTCCATCGACGGACACAATTGCACTGGGGCTACACCTGACCATCATGGACCTTTGGTGACCGCTTCATGAGCGGCGTACGCACTACCGAAGGGGCTGGGGAGGAGGTGGTCGGCGATGTCGAGCGGTTCTCCCCGAATGGCCTCGTCGTCGATTCCGTGCCCGATCGGACGACAGCTGCCCACTTGCAACCAGGCGACGAGGCCGGGCCGCCCGCCTCGCTTGGGTCCCGCTTGTTTCGACCCCATACGGTTGTCTCATTCGGGGTTGCCATCGCGATCATCTTCTTCTTCGTGCGGCGCTTGGACGTCGATCCACATGAGGTCTGGCGAAACATCCGACGTGCCAACGTCGGCCTCTACGCAATCGCCTGTGCCCTCTTTTACCTGTCGTTTCTGGCCCGTGCGGTCCGTTGGCGCTGGATGCTCAAACAGGCGGGTTTGAGTGAAGCTGAGGGCTACAAGGTCCCCGGCAATCGCGGTCTGATCGAGATCTTCCTCCTCTCCTGGTTCGTCAACTGCGTCGTGCCGGCCAAACTCGGCGACGCTTACCGCTGCTACCTGCTGAAACGGCGTAGCGGCGTTCCCATCAGTCGCTCCCTGGGAACGATTTTGGCAGAGCGCCTGACGGACCTGGTCGTCCTCTTTGCCATGATGGCCGTTGCCGGCGTGGTCGCATTCCGTGGGCACCTCCCGAGCCAGGCTACCCGCACACTGCTCATCGGTTCGGTCCTGCTGGCCGTCGGCGCGGTCGGCGTCGTCGGACTCTGGTACGGTCGGCATGTGGTTGAGGGGCGATTGCCAGAGAGATTTCGATTGCAGTTCTCACAGCTGCACGACGCCATCTTTGCTTGCCTCCGCCGTCCTTTGCGACCCATCGGCGTCAGCTTGCTCATTTGGGGTGCCGACGGCCTGCGTCTTTATCTCGTTGCGGCCTCGCTCCACGGGGACGTCTCGCTCTCGGTGGCCTACTTCGTCTCCCTCATGAGTGCGCTCCTCACCACCTTGCCGATCACTCCTGCCGGACTCGGCGTCGTCGAGGTCGCCATGATCGGCGTTCTCAAGCTCGTCGACGTCCAGGCGTCGCTCGCGGGCTCGATCGCCCTGATGGATCGTCTCCTGACCTACTGGAGTCTCGTCGCTGTCGGCCTCATCCTGTACTTGAGGCGACTTCGCTCCGATGTCCGCTGACCTGTCCCAGGCTGGCGCGACGTGAGCGGCGAGTTTCGCCTCGTCGTCGACGACAGCGCCGCCTTCAATCAGGGAGCCGGCATCGGTCGGTACGCCCGCAATATCGTCCCTGGAGCGGCACAGCACCTGACGAATGCCGTCGTCACGCTTTGGTACGCCCCTTCAAGACCCGGCCTGGCGCCTTTCGCAACTCAGACGACGTCACGCTTCGACGAAATGGTGCACCCCCGTGTTCGCCGGGCGCCTTTGAGCAGGCGCCGGATGGACCAAATCTGGTTCCGCGCCAGGTTGCCGCTACCCGTGCGAATTCAGGCTGGTCGCGCCGATCTCATCTATTCGCCAGATTTCACCGCGCCCCCGGACTGGCAAACCCCGCGAGTGATCACCGTCCACGATCTCGCCTTCCTCGTCTGTCCCGAGCGGACGCCGGCTCCCCTCCGGAGATATCTCGCATCGGTCGTCCCGGCGCAGGTCGCCACCGCGTCGCGGGTTGTCACCGTCTCGCACGCGACGAAAGCCGACCTCCTCGATCGGCTCGACGTGGATCCGGCGCGAGTCGCCGTTGTCCCCAATGGCGTCGAAGCGCGATTCTTTGCGCCAGACTCACTCGACCAGGCGGCTCGTCAGCAACTCGGCTTGCCCGCAGACTATCTTTTGACAGTCGGGACCCTCGAACCGCGGAAGAACCACTTGACCCTCTTCGCGGCGATTGAGCGTCTCCGCGGCGGGGTTGACCTCCCCTTGGTCGTCGCCGGCCGACCCGGTTGGGACTTCGAGCCGATCCTCCGTGCCGCTGAGCCACTACGACAGCGCGGCCGGGTTATCCTTCTCGACTACGTGCCGGAGGTGCTTCTACCCGGACTCTTTGCTGGCGCCGCGGCCGTCGTGTATCCCTCCTGGTACGAGGGATTCGGACTTCCGGTGCTCGAAGCACTCGCCGCCGGAGTCCCGGTCGTGGCCGGCGACGTCCCGGCCCTCCGAGAAGTGGCCGGTGATACCGCGTTCTTCGCACCGCCGTCGTCTGCGGACGCGCTCGCGGAGGCAATCGAGCGCGCGCTTGACGCGGATCAGCAGGAACATGAAGCACGCGAGCTTCGCCGCCTGCGGGCGCGCCTGTACAGTTGGGACGACGCCGGCAAGGCGCTGGCGGCCGTCCTCGCCGATGCGGCTGGTCGACCGGACCTGTTTTCGCCCAAACTGGAAACGTGATGACTGAGGAACCGGTTGCCGAGTCCCCGCCCCCGAAGCCGTCGCTCCGGGCGCGGATGACAATCTTGCTGATCGCGGCGGTCGCGCTCGCCGGTATCGCGGCGATGTGCGTCGTCGTCCTCGTCCTCATTATTGCCACCCGCTCGTAACCGCCCGAACCGAGCGGAGACCGCAAACGTACGAGAAGTAGGAGCTCGCCAGACCAAACGAAGTGAGCTCGGGCGACGATAGGTAGACGACGGGAGAGTCATATGGTCGCAACCGAACCTCAAGCTCACAGCCGGACCGATGCCGAAATGACCGCCGCGGAGTTCCGCGAGGTCGCCAAGCGCATCGAAAATGAAGTTGCCAAGGTCATGGTCGGTCAGACCGATGCCGTGCGCGATGTCCTGATCTGTATCGTCGCCGGTGGGCACGCCCTGCTCGAAGGCGTGCCCGGACTCGGCAAAACGATGCTCGTCCGGACTCTTGCGGATGCGCTCGACCTCAACTTCGGCCGCATCCAGTTCACCCCCGATCTGATGCCGGCCGACATCACCGGTACCAACATCCTGGTTGAAGATGAAAGCGGTGCCCGGCGGTTCTCTTTTCAACATGGACCGATATTCGCGAACCTTGTGCTCGCCGACGAGATCAACCGCGCGACCCCGAAAACTCAGGCCGCTCTCCTCGAAGCGATGCAGGACAAGACCTGTACGGTCGCCAACATCGTCCATCCGCTGGCTCAACCCTTCTTCGTGCTCGCGACCCAGAACCCGTTGGAGATGGAAGGCACGTACCCCCTCCCCGAAGCCCAACTCGACCGCTTCTTCTTCAAGCTCCTCATTCCGTATCCCACCGCCGGCGATTTGAGCGAGATCATCCGCCGCACCACGTCTGGCTTTCGATCCAACGCCGAGCGTGTCGCCGACGGGGAAACGATCCTCTCGATGGGCCACCTGGCCCGCGACGTACAGATCGCCAGCCACGTCAGCGACTTCGTCGTCCGACTTGTTCTCGCAACCCACCCCGAAGGCGATCGGGCAACGCCGAAGGTGAAGCGCTTCGTTCGCTACGGTGTCAGCCCGCGCGGCGCCCAGGCCATCGTCCTCGGTGCCAAAATCCGGGCCCTGATGGAGGGGAGATTCAATGTCGCCTTCGACGACATCCGCGCGGTCGCGCCCCCCGCCCTCCGCCACCGAATGATCCTCAACTTTGAAGCCGAAGCAGGCGGCACCACCGCCGACGACGTCCTCAACGGCCTCTTGGAGGAAGTTCCTGAATCGGCGGCCTAATCGACGCTGGAATGAATGAATTGACAGGTACGACCGTAGATCGCTAGCATGGTGCGGCTATCGGTAGCCGCCAAGTCGTGGAGGGTCTCATAGGCGAATGCCCGGCTGCTGACCACCACGCCAGTTCCATCCTGGCGTACACGGGGGAAACAATGGCGACCGACGTTGTTCGCTTTGGATGCAGCCTCGACGAGCTCGCGTCGCTCAGCGCCGAGGCCCGACGCTTGATTGTCGAGTCGATCCACCGGGCCGGAGCCGGCCACCTTGGTGGTCCGCTCTCCGCGACCGACCTCCTCGTCAACCTCTACTTCGACGTCCTCAACATTGACCCCGAGCGACCCCATTGGGACAAGCGGGATCGATTCATCCTCAGCAAGGGTCACTCCTCGATCGCCCTGTACGTCGTCCTGGCGTTACGCGGCTTCCTGCCGGTTGAGGAGCTGAAGACCTTCGATCAGATCGACTCGCGTCTGCAGGGGCACCCGTGCATGAAATGCCTGCCGGGAGTCGACATGTCGACCGGTTCGCTGGGCCAAGGTCTGTCGCCAGGCGTCGGCATGGCGATGGGGGCTCGCCTGCGCGGTTGGCCATTTCACACCTGGGTCATGCTCGGCGACGGTGAGATTCAGGAAGGTCAGGTCTGGGAGGCGTGCTTCACAGCCGCCCGTTTCGAACTGGACAATCTGACGGCAATCCTTGACTACAATCGGTTGCCCCAGTTTGGCTGGCCGGATCGCCGGGGAATCACCCGTGATCGACCGATCGACGATCCGGCAACGAAGTTCCGCGCCTTTGGCTGGTACACGCTCGAGTGCGACGGACACGACCATGCAGAGATCCGCGAGGTATTTCTGGCCGCACTGTCTGAACGAGGGCGGCCGACCTGTATCATCGCCCACACGGTGAAGGGCAAGGGGGTGTCGTTCATGGAGGGCGACTTCAACTGGCACGCCAAAGTCCCAACCGACGCCCAGCTTGCCGAAGCCGTCGCCGAGCTCGCCCTCTCTGGCAATGGACGTGACCAGCGATGACGACCGGATTAACGCTGACCCCCACCACCCCGGTAAGTGAGGCCGCGCAGGTGGCGATGCGCGAAGCCTGGGGAAATACCCTCGTCGAGCTCGCGGCCGACTACCCGGATCTCCTCGTCCTCGACGGCGACCTCGCCAACTCGACTCGTGCCGACATCTTTGCAACCGCCTACCCGGATCGCTTCTTCGAGATGGGGATCGCCGAGCAGAACCTGATCGGCGCCGCCGCCGGATTGGCGACCCTCGGCTTCGTCCCTTGGATCAGTACCTTCGCCGCGTTTGTCGCCAAGCGGGCGCTCGACCAGATTCGGGTCGTCGTCGCCCAACCGCACCTCAACGTCAAACTCTGTGGCAGCTACAGCGGCATTTTGACCGGCAAGACCGGTAAAACCCATCAGTCCGTCGAGGACCTGGCCGTCTTCCGCGCCATGCCCGCCGTCGTCACCATCGCCCCGGTCGACGCGAACGAGCTCCGCGCCGCTATGCGGACGATGATGGAGACTCCCGGCCCGATGTATCTCCGGTTGACACGCGATCCAAGCCCGGTCATCTTCCCCGACAACTATCTGTTCGAGATCGGCCGCGGCGTCTTGCTGCGAGAAGGCAGCGACGTCGGCATCATCAGCACCGGTGTGCAAACGATCCGTGCCTTGAAGGCTGCCGACGACCTGGCCACGCGGGGCATCGCCGCCACCGTGCTCCATCTCTCGACCCTCAAGCCGCTCGATGTTCCTGCCATCGTCGCCGTTGCCGAGCGCACCCGCGCCATTGTCACCGCCGAGGATCACTCGATCATCGGCGGTCTCGGCGGCGCTGTCGCCGAGGCGCTCGCGGAGCACTTCCCGACTCCCATGCGCCGAATTGGCTGGCCCGACACCTACGGCGAATCTGGTCCGAACGACGAACTGCTGGAGAAATACGCGTTGTCGTCCCGTCACGTCGCCGAGGCTGCCACGGAACTCTTCTCGAAGCGTCGCGCTTCATAAACCACACCAGTGCCCGTGGTGGCCATCGCCGCAGGGGTTTCGTGGAATGGCGGACTGAAGGGTGCCGAGCTCGTTGATGGACGGGGATGCACGCAAGGCTCGCATTTGCGATCATCGGCTGCATCGGCGCGTGTATGTATGGCGGCAGGACGAACCATGACCGAGCGCATCAAGATCGGGCTCTTCGGCGCTGGGCGGATTGGCCGGCGTCATGCGCAGACCCTCGCGTCCCACGTCCCCCACGCCGAACTCGCCGTCATCTGCGACCCCTTCCCCGAAGCCGCCAAGGCAGCCGCCGAAGGGACGCGTGTCGGGAAGTGGACGACCGATGCCGAAGCGGTCCTCTCGGATTCCTCGATCCGGGCAGTCGCGATTGCTTCGTCTACCGACAGCCATGCCCCGCTGATTATGGCCGCGGCGCAGGCTGGCAAGGACATCTTCTGCGAAAAACCGATCGCGCTCGATCTCCCCGCCACCGACGCCGCCCTCGACGCCGTCGAGGCAGCAGGCGTCCGGCTTCAGATCGGATTTCAGCGTCGCTACGACAAGGGGTTCCGGCGCGCGAAGGAGATGATCGCCGGCGGCGAGCTCGGCCGCATCGAATCGATCCGCGACACCATGCGCGACCCAAACCCGCCGCCTCGCGACTACCTCGCCACTAGCGGTGGTCTCTATCGCGACATGACCATCCACAACTTCGACAACGTCCGCTGGCTGATGGGCGACGAGGTGACCGAGGTCTTCGCCGTCGGCACTGCCGTCGTCGATCCGATGTTCGCCGAACTGGGCGACATCGACACTAGTATTGTCACACTTCGCTTCGCCGGCGGTGGTATCGCCGTCATCGACAACTCGCGCCGCGCCGGATTCGGCTACGATGTCCGCACCGAAATCTTCGGCTCGAAGGGTGCGCTGTTCGTCGGCTACTCTCGAGACACTCCCATCTTGCATCTCACCCCGGCTGGCGTCGCCAGCGATCACGTCCACTGGTTTCTCGAACGCTTCGACCAGGCCTACGTTGACGAACTCCGCGACTTCGTCGATAGCATCGTCCACAACCGACCCCCTGCCATCACCGGCGACGACGGCCGTGCCGCCATGGTCCTCGCCTATGCCTGCGAGGCGTCGCTCAAAGAGAACCGTCCCGTCCCGCTGGACCGGTTCGCGCGAAAGGCTGCTCGATGACCTCAGCGGCTGACCTGCTGCTCAAATCGAATCGCCTCGAAATTCCTTCCGGCGAGCTCATCTCCGTCACGCCCGAGAGCGCCGGCTGGGAGTACACCGGGCTTCGCGTTCGCGCAGCCAGGTCCGGAGAGCGCTGGACCGAGTCCACAGGCACGAACGAGGTCGCTCTCGTGACCCTCGGCGGGCGCTGCCGTATCTCCGCTTCCGGCCAGGTTTGGGAGATCGGCGAGCGCGAAAACGTCTTCGCGGGGAAACCCTGGGCGGTCTACCTCCCACACCATACCGATTTCGAGGTTGAAGCTGTCACCGGTCTGGAGTTGGCGGTTTGTGCGACTCGCGCCGAGGAGAGCTATCCCCCGAAACTCATTCGACCCGACGATGTGGAGGTTGAGATTCGAGGCGCGGGGAACGCCGCCCGACAGATCAACCACATCGTCAAACCCGACTTTCCGGCCCATCGTCTCCTCGTGGTGGAAGTCTTTACGCCGAGTGGAAATTGGTCGAGCTACCCGCCACACAAGCACGACGTCAGCAACCTCCCAATCGAGGCCGACCTTGAGGAGATCTACTACTACCGCATTGCTCCCCCTGATGGCTTCGCCCTCCAGCGCCTCTACACCGCGGACGACCGCATCGACCAGGCCTTCGTCATCCACGACGGCGACCTCTTGCTCGTCCCCGAGGGCTACCACGTCTTCGCCGTCGCCCAGGGTTACACCGGCTACTATCTCAACGTCCTGGCGGGCAACGAGCCGATCCGGACAATGCAACCGATCGACGACCCCAGCTACGCCTGGGTGCGCAAAACCTGGACGCCGGAGCTGAACGAAGGGCTCGATTCCTGGCCCGACATCGACCGCCGCGTCAACCGGGGTGCCGGCGTGCGCGACTGAGCAGACCACATCGGAGGGGCAGATGAGCACGATCCGCATGACGATGGCCCAGGCAGTCGTTCGCTTCCTCGCCAATCAGTACGTCCAGCGCGATGGCCAGGAGCAACGCCTCTTTGCCGGTATGTGGGGGATCTTCGGCCACGGCAACGTGACCGGCCTGGGTCAGGCCCTGGAAGAGGTAGGGGAGGACCTTCCGTACTACCGACCGCAGAACGAGCAGGCGATGGTCCATGCGGCGATCGCCTACGCCAAGATGAAGAATCGCCTCCAAACCTTCGCCTGCACCTCATCCGTTGGCCCCGGCGCGACCAACATGATCACCGGCGCCGCCACGG
>JAXDKI010000498.1:0-13717 GCA_034667245.1 Thermomicrobiales bacterium
CTCACCGGCACGCCCTGCTGACGGTGGCGGACTTCGGCGGCGTGCTCCGGATCACCGGGGACCAAGATGCCGGTCGCCTCGTGACCCGGTGCCGGCGGTGTGGCCCGGAGATCGGCGATCATCTCCTTGAGATCGGCGTAGAACTCTTCGGGCTCGCGAAAAGCGTCGATCCGCCAAGCCATGAAGGCGTGACCGATGCCGGACGGTTTGTCAGCGCCGCGGGCGCCGGAGACGAGGCGGCTCCAGGCGCCGCTCGCCAGCGGCCCGCAGAAGACGTCGACGAAGACGCCGAGCCCATACCCCTTGTGACCGCTGGTCGCGCGGTCGCCGCCGAGCGGTGTCAGGAACTGTGCGGCGTGAGGGTCGGTCGTCGGCAATCCGCGATCGTCAACCGCCCAGCCTGATGGAATCGAAACATTGGCGCGGCGGGCGACTTCGAGCTTCCCGTAGGCAACTGTGCTTGTGGCCATGTCGAGGACGAGCGGCGGCCCGTCGCCCGTCGGCACTCCTAACGCAATCGGGTTGGTGCCGAGGCGCGGATCGCGCCCAAAGGTCGGGACCACCAGCGGTGAGGAGTTGGTCATTGCCATCCCGCCAAGACCGCGCTTGGTGGCCATAACCACGTAGTAGCCGGCAATTCCCAGGTGATTGCTGCGCCGAACGGTCGTCAAGCAGATCCCCGTCTGCTCCGCCTTCTCAATGCAGCGCGCCATCGCGCGCGGGGCGAGCGACTGCCCGAACCCGTTGTCGGCATCGAGGACTAGGGTTGAAGGGGTCTCGCGGACGACCGAGAGCTCGGCGGAGAGATTCACGAGACCGCGCGCGATCCTGCGTGCGTGAAACGGCAGTCTCGCCACGCCGTGCGATTCGATTCCGTAGAGGTCGGCGACGACCAGACTCTCGGTTGCGGTGGCAGCATCCTTTGGGTTAAGACCTAATCCGAGAAAGACCGATTCGACAAACGAGGTCAGCTTTGCGAGGGAGAAGCGGGACATCGCGGTGCGATCTTCCGGTGTTTCTGCGCATTCGGTCCGTCCCACCGCACTCATTCGCTCCATGCTCCCTGGCCTCAGGCGAGTCCTACCTCATCTCACGCGACCGTCACTCCTGCCGTCCTGCAGGCGGCGGCTCAGCATACCTGAAGGCGCGGTAATCGCGCCGGCAACTGTGGATGCACCAACGCTAATCCACTCGTGACGCTCCGTCCTCGGCGCGGGTCCAAAATGACAGGGACACCCCGAAGGGAAAACCATCGAAGCTGCCAAGTCGGAAGTCACGCCGCAATGGAGGTGTCGACTAATGGGCAACCAGAAGTCCTAGAACGGTCAGGGGGTGCCTGGGGACTCTGTGACACCATTGTACGGACACGGCGCGCTCGCTGCCGCATGTTCTCGATGATTCTGTGACGAGCGAGTCAAGAGTTCCTCATTTGTGAGATGCGCAATGAAATTGACCTGTTGACAAATCCCCATAGTGGGTTGGTAGACTGCAAGTACGTGCGGGGCATTCCCGAGGAAATGGGAAATCAGTACGGTGGTGTTGCAGCGCCATCAATGCTGTCGCGAGGGGGCCGCTCCCCTCTGTTCCGCGAAAGTTGAAACCGGGGGAGGGGGAACATCATGCTGGTCTGGGGGAAACCTCGCCGGCCTCAGTTGGGTACGCTTGCGTTGTGCGCGCGGTGCCTGAGAGAGTCCTGCGGCCGGTGGGGAAGCCTCAGCGCCGTGGCGATCCTCGTTGCGATCATGGCGCTGGCGCTCTCGCCGCATTCCGCTCGCGGCGATGGCATCGCCTACGTCAACACCGACGTTTTGAATTTGCGCGATGGGCCCGGAACCTGGGCCGGCGTTCTGAACACGATGTGGCAAGGCGAGGCCGTCGATGTGCTCGATGGTCCCACGGATGACGGTTGGTACCAGGTTTCATATGGCGGCGAAGTCGGCTGGGCCTACGGTGGCTATCTCGCAATTGACGGCGAGAGTGGCTGGTACGGCGGTGACGACTCTGGCGGCGTAGGAGGATTCTGGGGCTCCGCGTGGGTTAGCACCGACCTTCTCAACATGCGGGCATGGGCGAGCACGGATGCCGACGTCCTCGATCTCCTGGTGCAGGGCGAAGAAGTGACGGTGACCGGCATCGAGCAGAATGGCTTCGTCCCGGTCAGTGCCCACGGAGTCAGCGCTTGGGTTTGGAGCGGATACCTGGCGTACGACGGACCGGCTGAGACGGGGCCGGAACGCTGGATCGACGTCGATCGCTCCAGCCGAACGGTGACCCTCTATGTCGGCGACGAGGCGATTGCGACGTACTGGGCGTCGTTCGGCTTCGACGAGTCGGCGCACGGATTCTACTCGACGGCTGTCGGCACCTATTACGTCTTTGCCAAGCATGGGCCGCTCGCCTGGACCGACTGGGGCAAGGCGTATATCGAGTCATGGGTGGCCTTCGATCCGGAGCGCGACAACGGATTCCACTCGTACTCGATGGATGCGAATGGCAGGGTCCTCTCCAATGGAGATGGCCCGACGGGGGGATGCGTGGCAACCGAGCCGGGCGCGGCGAGGGAGATCTTCGACTTCGCGTCGGTCGGCACCCGGGTCGAGGTGCATCAGTAAACGACCGGAGTCACTCAGCGGCGGGACAATCTGATGTATGCGGGAGCGGCGAGTCGGATATCCGACTCGCCGCTCTTGTTTGGTCGGTTCAGAGTGGATTGTGGCCAACGGGGAGGGCAGGTGTGTATCGGATTGGGTTCCGTAGCGGTGACTGCATGTGCGAACCACGCAGGCCAGTCAACCGTAGAAGGTGGATAGAACAGGGGGCGGGTTAGGAGGTCGCTATGTTGCAGCGTCTGGGGCTGGTAGCCGTTGTCATGATCGCGTCGGCAGGTATCGGGTACGGCCGGGGAAGCAGTGCCGCGACGATTCAGGGGTTCGAGGTCATCGGTTCGAACGATCTGAGCGCGCGCGGGATGAATGCCGGGATGGCCATTGCCGGTGACTGTGGCTACGTCGGCAGTAGGAGTGGCGATCAAGGCACGGTGATTCTCGATTTGAGCAACCCGCGATCGCCTGAGGTAGTCGGCGAGATTCCGCACCATCCGGGGAGCACGCAGCGCGAAGCGAGGGCAGTCGCCGAGCTCGGGCTGTTGATCATTCTGAACTACCGGCTTGATCCAGGCGTGGTTAGTCCGAACTCGCTGGATCTTTACGACATCACTACGTGCACCGCACCTGAGTTCCGGGCGCGCTTCGACTTCGGCGATGCGATGCCTCACGAGTTCTACCTCTGGCGCGACCCGTCCGCTCAGCGCAAGGGCCGAACGCTCGCCTACGTGACGATGTGGGGGCATGCGCCGAATCTCCGCGTGGTCGACGTCAGCAAACCGGAGCAGCCCCTGGAGGTCGCTTCCTGGGATGCGGCATCGGTGACGGGGTTCGCGTCGCGGATTCATTCGCTGACGGTTTCACCAAACGGCCGTCGCGCCTATATCGCCGACTGGGACAACGGGCTGATGGTGCTGGACACGTCGGCCCTGGCGCGAGGACGGGGAAACCCGACGCCCAGGCTGCTGACCCCGCCGGAACGATGGCTGCAGCTTCCGGGCGGGAGGCTGCACAGTGCCGTGTACGTGCCGGAGAAGGAACTGGTCGTGACCACGCAGGAGATCTACGGTCCGGGCACTTGCCCGTACGGGCAGCTGCACATCGTCGACGTCCAAGACCCTGCGGTGCCGGTCGTGGTTGGCGCCTTTGGCATCGAGGAGAACGATCCGGGTAGATGCGCTGAGACTGAAGGAAGGGACGCCGCGTTTACCACCCATAATCCGCTCGTAGTCGGAGACCTGGCGTTCGTGAGCTGGTACGCCGGGGGTCTATGGGCCATCGATCTGCGAGATCCGGCACAGCCGCGAGCAATGGGATCATTCGTGCCCGACCCGTTGTCGGCGGTCGCGGCGGACGATTGGACACTGGGCACGTATCCGGTTCGGATGTGGAGTTCGCCGATCATTCGGGATGGTTTGGTCTACGTCGTGGACATTAGAAATGGCCTCTTTGTGCTGCGATACACCGGCCCTCGGGCATCAGAGGTCGCAGGCGTAGCTTGGGCGGAAGGGAACGCGAACTGAGTTATTGGGATGAACACTACCCTGTGTGGAGAGGTTGATCCTGCTGCTTAGAGGCTGCGCCGTCGGCAACGCGACTTGAGTCCGCTTTGGCGACGGCGACCGGGTCTTCTGTCGGGAAGATGTCGCGCTCTGGGTGGGGGAAGTGCAGCCGGCGAGCAATGGCGACAGTGACGATGCCGGTCTTGGGGGCGAAGAGAAAAACGAGTGCAAAGACTCCGGTTGCGACCAGGACGACGCTCGCGCCCGAGGCGATGCTGAGGTGGTAGGAGAGGTAAAGCCCGACGACGCCAGAGACCGCTCCGATCGTGGCCGACAGGATCATCATCACCTGAAGGCGATCGGTCAACAAGCGGGCAGTCGCGGCGGGGGTGACGAGCATCGCCAGGACGAGGATGTTGCCGACCGTCTGGAGTGAAATGACGATCGCCAGCGAGAGCAGGATCAGGAACAGCTGATCGAAGGCCCAGAGGTTGATGCCGGTCGCCTGAGCGAAGGTACGGTCGAATGCGACGATCGTCAGTTCCCGCCGGAAGTAGGCGATCACGCCGAGGACGACGGCGCCAATGGCGCCGGTGAGGAAGAGGTCCTCTCGTGAGACGCCGAGGATCGAGCCGAGCAAAAACGTCGAGAGATCCTTGACATAACTGCGTTGTGACGAGATGAGGGCAATCCCGAGCGCAAACCCGCCGGCGAATAGGACCCCGATCGCGGTGTCATTGGTCAGCCGGCTGCTCTGGCTGATCAGACCGATCCCGAGCGACACCACCACCGCGGCGACTAAGGCTCCGATCAGAAAGTTGCCGCCCAGGACGTAGGCAATGACGACGCCGGGGAAAATCGCGTGCGAGAGCGCGTCGCCCATGAACGCGAGACCCCGTAACGTCACGAATGTCCCCGTTACGCCGCAGATGATCCCGACCAGCAGGATCGCGATGAAGGCGTGCTGCATGAACGTGTGTCGGAGCGGGTCGACGATCCAGTCGGTCATGGAGCCTCGCCCATGCCGAACATGCCCCCGTCGAGGGGGACGATTGCCTGACCACCGAACGCGGCGCGCAAGTTCGCCGCGGTCATCGTCTCGGACGGCGGACCAGAGGCGATCAATTTGCGGTTGAGGAGGAAGATGCGGTCTGACGACTTGGCGGCCTGCGCGAGGTCGTGCGTTGCGTAGATGATGGTTCGTCCGGTCCGGCGCAGTTGGTCGAAGAGCGAGACGACGAGCTCTTGTGTCGGCACATCGACACCGGTGAACGGTTCGTCGAGGAGATAGACGTCTCCGTCCTGCAGAAGCGCACGGGCGAGGAAGACACGCTGCTGTTGCCCACCGGAGAGTTGACCGATCTGAACCGGGGCAAACGGCCGCATGCCGACTTGATCGAGCGCAGCCAATGCCCGTTCGCGATCCTCCCCGCGGAACGGTCCGAGGCGCGATCGGCGTTGCGCCCGCGCCATTAAGACGACATCGAGCACACTGACCGGGAAGGTCCAATCGACGCTCGATCGCTGCGGAACGTAGACGACGGCGGGGTTCGTCCCGTCGATTGGCCTTCCCGCCAATCTGACGGAACCGTGCGTCGCCGGCAGCACACCGGCAATCACCTTGAGGAGTGTGCTCTTGCCGGCGCCGTTGGGGCCGAGCAGACTGACAGACTCACCGGCGCCGAAGGAGACAGAAATGCCTTCGAGTGCCGAGCGGTCGGCGAAGTGGACACCGAGCCCCTCGACGATGAGGCGAGCCTCGTTGTTCATTACCGGTTGGGATATCACCGCGCCATCCATCAATTGTCCCAACGGACTACCGAAGTCCCTCGACGATGAGGCGAGTGTCGGTCTGCATCATACCGATGTAAGTGTCGGCACCGGAACCGGCTTCGCCGAGGGTGTCACCATAAAGGTTCGAGACGACCTTGACGCCGGCCTCTTTTGCCAACTCCTCCTCGAGCTCAGGGTTGATCGAGGACTCGGTGAATATCGCCGGCACGCCCTCCGCCTTGATCTTCTCGATCAGTTCGGCGGTGTCCTTCGCCGACGGTTCTGCCCGGCTGTCGAGACTCGGGATGACTGAGCCGACGAAGGTGAGACCGTAACGGGATGCGTAGTAGCCAAATGCATCGTGGTTAGTAACCAGCTTGCGACGCTCGGGCGGAATGGTAGCGATCTGATCCGCGATCGCCTGATCGAGTGCGTCGAGTTGCGCTTTGTAGGCATCACGACGCGCCTGGTAAGACATGGTGCCGTCGGGATCAGCCGAGACGAGGGCGGCGGCGATGTTGTCGACCATCACCTTGACATTGCGGGGGTCGAACCAGACGTGCGGATCTCCCTCGGAGAACCCTTCCTCGTTCGAGGCGAGCGTCTGCACTCCCATCGTCGCCACGATAACCGGCGCGTCCGCGCCCGCGTTGTCGATCATCCCGCCCGCCCACGCGTCCAGGTGCAATCCGTGCTCGACGATCAACGCCGCGCTCTCGATTGCAACGAGATCCTGCGGCTTCGGCTCAAAGTCGTGCGCGTCGGCGTTGGGTGGCATGATCGAGGAGACGTCGAGACGCGCGCCGCCGACCTGACGGGTCAGGTCGGCCAGGATGGGAGTGGTCGCGACAACCTTGAGGGCGCCGTCAGTGCGGGGTGTCGCGTCCGGAAGTGGTTGCAACGCTGGGAACTGGACCGGCGCCGGCGTCCCGCCAGAGTCCTGGGCGTGAGCGCTCGGTGTGGCCGCGACTCCGGACATGAGGAGGGCAACGCAGGCAAGAAGGAAGGACATAAGAGGACGTCGGTTCGAACGGTGGTGCTCCAACGAGAGACTCCTTACTCAAGCTAAGCGCGGACGCCCAAGCCGTCCGACGCCCGTCTTCCCCTGCCCCTCTTTCGTGGCCGGGACATGGACAGGCGGTTCCGCCGAACTCATGGGCAAATGGCGCTGGAGCAGGTTGTGCCCGTGCTTCGGGACCGCGTCGGTGCGGTGCACCGAGCCGTTCGGATCGGCTGGAGCGTAGCATTATTGAGACGTTGTGTCAATAAGGCCGGAAGGCTCTGGAGATTCTCGGGTCGTTAGGCTCGCGCCGACGTTGCCATTGTTGGAGCCGGCACTACCTGACAGCGAGGACAGAGGCCGAAGACTTCGAGATGGTGGCCGTGGATGGCGAAGTCGGTGTCGCGTGTGAGGTCGCCGAGGAGGTCGTCCACGGGACACCGGGTGAAGGCGACGACGACGCCGCACTCGGAGCAGACGAGGTGATGACGGTGCCCCGGCTGTCCGACGACGTAGGCGGGATGGCAACCGGGCTGTAGCAGACGGGTCAACAGATCGACCGAGGCAAGGATCTCCAGCGTGCGATAAACGGTTGCGCGGCCGATCGCCGGCAACTCCTCGACGAGCTGCTCGGCGGTGAAGGGTCGTCGCCGAGCAAGAACGGCCGTGATCACCGCCCGGCGCGGGCCGGTCAGGCGGTAACCGTGATCGTCAAGCACACGCAGGACATGCTCTGGGGTCGGAAGTTGCTGTTGTGAGTTGGACAAAG
The DNA here is from genome assembly GCA_034667245.1 of Thermomicrobiales bacterium. Lineage (GTDB taxonomy): Bacteria > Chloroflexota > Chloroflexia > Thermomicrobiales > UBA6265 > DATBFX01. Next base: position 7,648 of record JAXDKI010000498.1, read on the forward strand.
GTGTCACCGTCATGACGGCGAAGCGTAGCACAGGTGCTGACTGAACCCACGACGCCGGCCACCGTGAGCCGCGTGGGATAATGGGGCACCGGCGGAGCCCGCCTGAACGAAACATCGCTCGTCCGACTCGAATGTTGCAGAGGAAACTGGATGTCCACACCGTCTGCCAATCGTCGCTCGTCTGATGCCTCTCGACTTGAACGAACGCTGATGGACCGATCAGATCAGGGTCGGGACGAAGCACCTCGCCCGGCTCGGTCTGACGAGGCTTCCGGGGCGTTGTCTTTGACCGGGGCGACCGACGGCGCAGGTAAGATCGGGCGATGTCGGTGGGCGTTCGCGTCGACGGTCGTTCTCATTCTCGCGGGTTTCCTCGCCATTGTCCTGACCCAAGGGGTTCAGGCTCAAGAGGGCAAGTCGGTCGTTTGGGACCGCTTTGATGTCACGCTGACACTTCGCAACGACGGCTCCTATCATGTCACGGAACGGCAAGAGATCAACTTTCGGGGTGGACCCTTCAGAGGAGGCTTTGCCGACATCCCACTGGGGAGGATCGATGCCATCCGGGGACTCGTGGTTCGCGAAGAGACGGCGAGCGGGATTCGGGATTACGAGTTCGTCCCCTGGTCGGATTTCGAAGAAGCGCCGGGCACCTATACCGCGACGACGACGAGCTCGCAGATTACGGTCCGCTACGGCTTCGAACCAACCACGAACCAGAAGCGGACCTTTCTCCTCGAGTACGACGTCTCTGGAGCGCTCCGGGTTTACCTGGACAACGATCCGCCCAATCAGCAGATCTGGTGGACCGCGATCTCTAGCGAGGTGACCGAGGTCGCGCCGGTCAGAACGGCGTCGATGACGATCGTCTTGCCGGCTCCAATCGGCGATCTAAGTCAGGTAATGCTCTCCGGGCCGGGGGATGACACGCCTCAGTCGCACACCACCGACGGGAAGACCTGGACCTGGCAGGCGACCGACCTGACCAACGGCGAGGATTTCGAGGTCCGCCTGCAGTTCCCGCCGATCGTGAATGCGGCGCCGCCGAACTGGCAACAGCGCGACGACGAGCAGCGAAGGAGCGAAGAGGAGAAGGACGAGCGGAGCGCCGTCCTCAACGTCATCTTCCTCGGCATTGGTCTCCTGGCGCTGGCCGGTGGCGGTGCAGGACTCTACGGTCTTTGGTACAGCCGCGGTCGTGACCCGCACACTGGGGTGGTTGCCGACTTCATCCCGACTCCGCCCGACGACCTCCCGCCCGGCGCGGCCGGCACGCTGCTCGACGAGCGGGCCGACGAACGAGACGTCACGGCGACCCTGGTCGATCTCGCAAACCGTGGCGTGCTCAAGATGGACGAGACACAGTCGCCGTCGATCCTCGGTTTCGGCGGCAGCCGCGACTTCTTGCTGACGGCGCTGCAGGCAACGCCCAAGGTAACGCCATTCGAGGCGGAGCTCCTGCGCTCGCTGTTCGGCAGCTCGCTCAAGGAGGGACAGACGGCGAAGCTGAGTGAGGTCAAATCTCGCTTTACGTCGGCGACACCGCGGATCAAGGAGCTGCTCTACGAAGAGCTCGTCAAGCGCGGGTACTTCCCGCGGTCGCCGGAGAAGACGCGATCTTCCTGGCGCTCGGGGGGCGTGGCTCTGCTGGTCGCCGTGATCCTTCTTGGCTGCTTCGGCGCCGGAATCGTCGCCGATGTTGCGCCGTTTGCCTGGTTCCTGGTCGGGGTGCTGGTCGTTTTGGGCTTGGCGATCGTCTATCTCAGCTCGGTCATGCCGCGTAAGACGCAGGCGGGCGCCGAAGCGGCGGCGAAATGGCGGGCGTTTCGACGGTACCTCGACGACATCGAGAAGTACGAGCAGGTCGCGGAGAGTCGGCAGATCTTCGACACGTATCTGCCGTACGCCATCGCGTTCGGATTGGAAAACTCGTGGGTCGCGAAGTTCGCCGGCGTTGGCGCGGCGACACCTGGCTGGTATGGTCCCGTCGTGGTCGGCGGTCCGTTCACCTCGGATCCGTTCCCCGGGCAAGGGCCCTATCGTCGTCGCCGCGGCGGGACGGTGATCTTCGGACCTGGCGGTGGTTGGTCCGGCGGTGGTAGTGGCGGCGGGCAAGGTGACGGCGGAGGCTTCGACCTGCCGGATCTCCAGGATACGAGTGATAGCGCCGGACGCTCGCTGCAGCGGTCGAGTGACAGCTTGCTCGACATGTTCAACACCGCCGCGAAGGTCTTTGGTGGGTTCGGCGGCGGTGGACGCGGCGGCGGTTGGGGTGGCGGCGGTGGCTTCGGCGGTGGGGGCTCGAGTGGCGGTTCGTCCGGAGGCGGAGGGCGTGGGTTCAACTAATCGTTGGTGGTGAGCCGGTCGCATGTGGGATCGACACGGCCTGGGTCAGGAAGTTCGCCGCGTTCGAAACGGAGACGCCGGGTTGGTTCGATTCGGTCGGCGACGTCTTTGTCGGGTCGTCGGGCCGGCCGTCGGGTGGTTACGATGGTTGGACCGTGGGGGCCGGACCGCGAATCGGCGGGGGCGGCGTCGATTTGCCGGACGTGGACCTGCCGAAGCTGCCGAGTCTGCAGAAGGCGAGCAACCGGGCCAGCTCGGGTATCCAATCGGGGAGCAGCGGTTTTTCGGATCTCCTCAACGTGGCCGGGGCGATCTTCTCGATCCTGGACGCGTTCTCCGGCGGTGGTGGGAGCGGTGGTTCCTCGGGCGGTGGCGGTGGCGGCTTCAGCTGATCCGCGAGGGGGTGGCCGGGCGGGGCGGCTGAGTGTGCTCGGCGTGCCTCTTGACGCTGTTGGTGCCGCAGAAGCGAAGGAGGCGCTGCGGACCTTTCTCGCGGAGCCGTGGGACGGGTGCTGCCGCCACGTCGTCACGCTGAACCCGGAATACGTCATGGCGGCGAGACGGAACGCCGAGTTTGCGATGGGAATTGCCAAGGGAGACCTGATCACGGCGGACGGTGTGGGCGTCGTCATTGCGGCGCGAATGCTCGGGGGGAGCGAGGGCGCGGGCGTCGAGCGGGTGACTGGAGTTAATCTGGTCGATTGGATCGCGGAGATGAGCGGTCCAGTTGAGGTACCGGTCTTTCTTCTCGGAGGACGTTCGCGTGTCACGGAAGAGGCGGCGCGTCGGCTCTCCAGGAGATTTCCGGGGGCGCGGATCGCGGGCTGGTGGTCCGAGGGCACTCCCTCGCCGGCGCACGATGCGGAGGCGCTGGCACGGATCCGGGCCAGTGGAGCGCGTGCGGTCGTGGTTGCCTATGGCGCCCTGGGGCAGGTGGCTTGGATCGAGCGAAACCGCCAGGAGCTCGCGGCGGCGGGGGTGAGGGTTGCAGTCGGGGTCGGGGGTGTGCTCGACTTTCTTGCCGGGACGGTGCCCCGTGCGCCAACCGTTGTGCGGCGGGCCGGCCTGGAGTGGTTGTATCGATTGATTCGCGAGCCGTGGCGATGGCGGCGGCAGGCGGTGTTGCCCATGTTTGGATTGCGTGTGCTGCTCGAAAAGCTCTGGCGGCGGGGAAACCGGGCCGGGAAGATCGCGCGACCGAAGTCGTCGTGAACGGCGGCGCGAGAAGGCGACACTGGGTCCGGCGCGCCGGTGGAAATCGCGTATCCTTGCCGGGACGACCCAATTGACGAGTCCTCCGACTCGAATCACCAACGGCGAAGCATGACATCGACCGACGAACTCTCGCGAACCTCCGGTGAAGTCAAATGCAGTTATCACCCCAGCGTCATGACGCGCTTGCGCTGCTCGCGCTGCGGCAAGCCGATCTGTCCGCGCTGTGGCGTGCGGACGCCGGTGGGGCTGCGCTGCCCTGACTGCGCGGGAGTGCGCGGGTTACCGACGTATCGGACGACCTCGGACGCGCTGGCGAAGGCCGCCGCGGTGGGTTTCGGGGTTGCGATCCTGGTCGGCGTGATTTGGGGATACTGGCCGGAGTGGAATTTCTACCTGTCGCTCGCGCTCGGGTTCGGCGTCGCGGAAGGGATGGCCTGGGCGAGCAAAGGGAAGCGCGGGGTCGATCTGCAGCTCGTCGGGTTCGCCGCGGTCGCGGTCGGCCTGGTCCTCGGGCGGGCGATCCTGGCGAATCGATTGGGTATCAGCTGGGAGGTCATCAATCGGTTCCCCCCGGGCATCGAGGACGTGCTGTACCTCCGATTCATCCCCGACGGACTCTTTGCCGCGCTGTCGTTTGCGATCGTCTGGTATCGGTTCCGGTAAGCCGGGACCGACTGCCGGTCTGCTACGGCTTTGGCCGAGTCTACCCTCACCGACAAGCATGAGGACCGCACTCCGCTCGTAGATCAGGCATCGACCGGTGGCATCGCCGGTGCGGCGATGATCATCATGCTCGGGAACGTCCTCAGCCGCGTACTTGGTATGGCGCGGGAGCAGCTGGCAGCCGGGCTCTTCGGGACCGGCGACCGGATTGCCGCCTTCACCGTCGCCGACAACGTCCACGCGCTCCTCTTCGATCTGCTGATCAGCGGCATGCTGCAAGCGGCGCTCGTCCCGGTCTTGGCGCAATGGACGGCACCCGATGCTGCAACGCGCGAGGAGCTGCGCCGGATCTCGGGTGCACTGTTGACCCTGGCGGTCATTGTCGTGGGGACGATGGTCGTCATCGGAGTCGTCTTCGCGCCGGCGGTGGTCGAGGTGATGACGGCGCTCGGTGGCGGCGGCGGGCGGGGTGCCGAGACGACCACGCTGACCGTGACACTGGTCAGGATGATCCTGCCGGCGGTTTTCTTCCTGGCGATTGGCGTCGTGCTGATGGGCGTACTCTATGCGCTCGGCCGGGTCACGGCACCCGCGCTCTCGGTCGGGGTGCGCAACTTTGCGCTCGTCGCCTCGATCGTGCTCTTTGCCGGCCTGCTCGGGGTGAAGAGCATGGCACTGGGAGTTGTGATCGGCAGCGTCGCGATCGCGGCCATGCAGATACCGCCGCTGAGACGGGCCGGTGCGTTACCGCGACCAAATCTGGCATTCGGGCATCCGGGGGTGCGCCGGGTGCTCAAACTGTACGTGCCGATCTTCCTGGGACTCCTCGCCAATACAGTGGCCGTCGTCGTCGATCGCAATCTCGCCTGGGGCGCGGAGCGGGATGCACTCGGCGCAATGAGGTATGCGACGACGCTCGTCCAGCTCGTGCTCGGATTGGTTGCGGCGGCGATCTCGCTGGCGGCGCTCCCTTCTCTCTCCCGCCACTTCGCGACAGGTGACGAGACGGCGTTCCAGGCGACGCTGGGACGGGCGCTGGCGATGGTGACCGTCCTCATCGTGCCGGCGGTCTTTGGTCTGGCCGCGATCTCGCGACCGGCGGTCGACCTGCTCTTTCGGCATGGCGAGACAGGGAGCGAGGGGGCGCATCTGATCGTCGTCGCGCTGCTCGGCTATCTGCCGGGCACGCTCTTTGCCGCCTACGATCAGGTGCTGATCTTTGCGTTCTATGCGCGACAGAACACGAGGACGCCGGTGCTGGTGGGTCTGGGTGCAATCGCGGTCTACTTCGCGGTCGCGCTGGCGCTTGTGAACTCGCTTGGCATGCTCGGATTGGTCCTGGCGAACTCGGCGCAGTTCGTCGTGCACGCGGTGGTCATGTACTGGCTGGCGCGGCGCTCCTTCGGTCCGGCGGGAGGCGATGACCTTCGGCGGGTGGCGATCCGATGCCTTGGCGCGGGAGCCGGCATGTCGATCCTCTGTCTCGGGGTCTGGCAAGCGTTGGCGGTCGCACTGCCCGATGCGGGCTCAACGACCGGGTACCTGGCGCGAGAGGGCATCCTCGTTGCGTTGCCTGTCGCGGCCGGCGGAGTGGTCTATGTTGGCGCACTTCACCGCTGGCGACTGGAAGAGATTGCGGTGCTGCGACGAGCGATTCTTCGCAAGGTGGCGCCGCGGTGGGCAGGTTGAAAGGCCTCTCTCAACGTGTGAGATTGACCGACTGTGAGAGGATCGGGAGGCGCGACGTTGTGTCGTCCGAATCGGGAGGTCTGGTTCGGCTGGTGCCGACGGGATCCGTGCGTGCGGTCCCACGCGACGAGCCAGTGACGAGTCGTCGGTCGTCGGT